>JAFDYG010000218.1 GCA_018267545.1 Bacteroidota bacterium | reverse complement strand
TGCATGGTAGTCGCGGGCAGGCGGAGAAATATGGGATTCGGCAGGTACATGGGCCTGTTGCTTTGCTGGATGGGAGGGGAGCGGTCTCGACATCGGTGCATTCCTGGGAGGAGCTGGCGGCTTTGCCGGCGGGCTTGGAGTACGCGTTTATCAGTCCGGTGTTCGATAGCATTTCCAAACCGGGCTATATGGCTAATTCCAGCTTGCTGGAGCAGGTGAAGGGAGAGTGGCCTTGTTTGCCGGTGGGGCTGGGAGGGATCAATGCTGCGACTATCGGGGAGATGCTGCGTAGCGGATGGAAGGGAGCGGCGGTGCTGGGATGGATTTGGGAGGAACCGGGGAAGGCTGTGAGCCGGTTTCGGGAATTGAAAAAAATAATTGATGAATACTGAGCGGGCGAATGTATTGGTTGTGGCGGGTTATGATCAAAGTGCAGGAGCGGGTGTGCTGTCGGATATAAAGACCCTGGAAGCCCATGGCGTTTATGGGTGGGCCGTATGTACCGGTTTTACCTTTCAGAACGAGCATACCATCAGCCGGGTGCAGTGGTTTTCGCAAAAGGAGGCCTTCGAGCAGATTGACCTTTGTTTTGCCAGCCGGCCGTTCGACTGGGTGAAGATGGGCATTACCGAGTCGTTGTCGTCTGCGGGGGAGATCATCCGGCATTTACGGCAGCACAATCCTAATGTGAAGGTGGTGCTGGACCCGGTGATCCGGGCGAGCAGCGGCTATTCTTTCTGGGGAGGCCATGATCAGTGGGAGGAAGTGGCTGCGGGCTGTTACCTGCTGACACCGAATTGGGAAGAAATAGGCTGGTTGTACCCGGGAGAAGATGTGATGGAGCGGTGCCGGCTGCTGACGAGAGATGCTGGTAATGGGCTGTATTTAAAGGGGGGCCATCATCCGGAGCTGCCGGGAAGGGATTATCTGTGGAGCAAGGGTGAGCTACAGGTGCTCGATGCGATGGCTACGGAGGTCTATCCCAAGCATGGTTCGGGCTGCGTGCTTTCTTCCGCGCTGGCTGCGAATCTGGCGCTGGGTTATTCTCTTCCGGAAGCTGCGGTGTATTCAAAAAGATATATCGAACGATTTTTAACGAGCAATAAAACTTTATTGGGATGGCATCATTAGGAAGGCTTTATTTTTTGACGATGGACGAAGGGCCTGTCGATTACGTGCGGCAGGTGGAGCTGGCTTGCCAGGCGGGTATACGATGGATACAGCTGCGGATGAAGCTGGCGACGGATGAGGAAGTGCGCGATACGGCGTTGGAGGTGAAAAAAATTACGGCTGCGTATGGTGCTACGTTTATCCTTAATGACCGGGTGGCCATTGCGGCGGAGGTGGATGTGGATGGTGTACATGTGGGGAAACTGGATATGCCGGTGAGCGAGGCGCGGCTGTTGTTGGGGAAGGATAAGATTATCGGCGGGACGGCAAATACGATCGAAGATATCCGGGAGCACTACCGGCAGGGTGCGGATTACATTGGGCTGGGACCGTACCGGTATACGACGACCAAGAAGAATTTGAGTCCTGTGCTCGGATTGGAGGGATATCGGAGGATTTTGACGGGGCTGGCCGAAGAAGGAATATCCATTCCCGTGATAGCGATCGGCGGGATTATAAAGGAGGATGCGGAGGCATTGTTTGGCGTGGGTTTGCATGGGATTGCCTTTTCGGGTATGCTGGTGCATGCGCAGGATGGGGTTAAAGTGATTCAAGACATCAATAAAATACTATGTTGAAGATTGCGGATAAAATATTTACGTCCCGGTTGTTTACCGGGACGGGAAAATTCGGTTCCTCTCCTTTGATGGAGGAGGCGATACTTGCGAGCGGGTCGGAGCTGGTGACGGTGGCGTTGAGGCGGGTGGATGTGAAAGATGCGGGGTCGGACCTGCTCCGGCACTTGAGGCATCCGCGTCTGCACTTGCTGCCAAATACTTCGGGGGTGCGCAGTGCGAAGGAGGCCATCTTTGCGGCGGAGCTGGCCAGGGAGGCGTTGGAAACCAACTGGCTCAAGCTGGAAATACATCCTGATCCGAGGTGGTTGCTGCCGGACCCGGTGGAGACTTTGCTGGCGGCGGAGGAGCTGGTTCGGAGGGGATTTGTGGTATTGCCTTACATCCATGCCGACCCGGTCCTGTGCAAGAGACTGGAAGAGGTGGGGGTGGCTGCGGTCATGCCGCTGGGGTCGCCGATCGGGAGCAATAAGGGATTGAAGACGGCTGATTTTCTGGAGATCATTATAGCGCAGAGTACGGTACCGGTTGTCGTCGATGCGGGTATCGGGGCGCCGTCGGATGCGGCGAAGGCGTTGGAGATGGGGGCGGATGCGGTGCTGGTGAATACGGCGATTGCGGCCAGTCCCGATCGTGTTTTGATGGCAAAGGCTTTCAGGGGGGCGGTGGAAGGGGGGCGGATGGCGTTCGAAGCCCAGCTGGCGGTGCCGTCGTCGGGTAAGGCGGTGGCGAGCAGTCCGTTGACGGCTTTTTTGGATTAAATCTTTTTTATGTTCACGGAAATATTTGAACGATACGAATGGGACGCGGTGAAGGCGGGAATCTATGCCAAGACCGCGGCGGATGTGGAGCTGGCGCTTGGGCGGAGGGTGCGGGATTTGGAGGATTTCAAGGCTTTGATCTCTCCGGCTGCTGCGCCTTACCTGGAGGAGATGGCGCGTATCAGTCAGCGGCTGACGCAGCGGAGGTTCGGAAAGGTGGTGCAGCTTTATATCCCGTTGTACTTATCGAATGAATGTCAGAATATCTGTACCTATTGTGGATTTAGCTACGATAATAAGATTCGCAGGAGGACGCTGGCGGCGGGAGAGCTCTTGCAGGAGGTTGGTGTGATCAAGGCGATGGGGTACGAGCACGTGCTGCTGGTGAGTGGGGAGGCCAATCAGACGGTGGGGGTAGACTATTTTGTCCGGGCGTTGGATCTGGTGCGGCCTCATTTTTCGCATATCTCGATGGAAGTGCAGCCGTTGGATGAGGACGACTACCGGGTATTGATGGGGCATGGCTTGAATACGGTATTGGTATACCAGGAGACCTATCATCAGCAGGACTATAAGCTGCATCATCCGAAAGGGAAGAAATCGAATTTTGGGTATCGGCTGGAGACGCCGGATAGACTTGGGCGGGCGGGTATTCATAAGATGGGACTTGGGGTGTTGATTGGACTGGAGGATTGGAGGACGGATAGCTGGTTCACAGCGCTGCATCTGGGTTATTTGGAAAAGATGTACTGGAAGACGAAATATTCGCTGTCGTTTCCGAGGCTGAGGCCGTTTTCGGGAGAGGAGGCCTCGGCGGGCGGCGTTGGGGGGCTGATGCCGAAGGTAGAGATGTCGGATCGGGAGCTGGTGCAGCTCATCTGTGCGTACCGGCTTTTGGATGAGGAGGTGGAGCTGTCGTTGTCGACGAGGGAGAGCCCGGTTTTTAGGGATCATGCGGTGAGGCTGGGGGTGACGGCGATGAGTGCGGGGTCGAGGACGAATCCGGGCGGGTATGCGGTCGATAAGCAGTCGCTGGAGCAGTTTGAAATACATGATGAGCGAAGTCCGGCGGAGATTGCGGAGATGATCAGGCGGCAGGGGTATGAGGCGGTTTGGAAGGATTGGGATGCGGGTTTGCAGATGGGAGAAGGGCCAGGCCGGCGGGTGTTGCAGGGATAAATGGTTAAAATTTATATAGTGAGATTGTAGCCGATGCGATATATTCGGAAATGCATTACTCCAAACTAACTACTATCTTCAGCGCGCTGCTGCTGCTGAGCATTCGGGCATTTACGCAACAGCCCGTCAATCTACACTACACATTATCGCTCGAGGATCCTGCTTCGCAAAAGATGCACGTTGTCTTTCGATGTACGGGGCTTAATGGTCCGGTGCTGGACTTCAAGATGCCGGTTTGGATGCCGGGTTATTACCAGATTTTAGACTATGCGAAGAAGGTCGATAATTTTCATGCCATCGATGGGGCGGGGAAGGATTTGGGATGGGAGAAGACTACGCCGAATACGTGGAGAGTGGAAAATCCGGCGGGTAAGGTGGTGACGATCAGCTATGACGTCAAGGCGACGACGCCTTTTGTGGCGCAGCCCTGGTTGGACAGCACGAGGGGATATGTGTCGCCGGCGGGGGTGTTTATGTATCCGAATGGTTATTTGCGACAGCCGGTGACGCTGGAGGTCAAATCCTGGTCGGGTTGGAATAAGATCGCGACGGGGTTGGAGAAGGTGGCGGGTAAGGTGAACTGGTATAAGGCACCGGACTTTGATATCCTGTATGACTGTCCGATACTGGCGGCCAATCTGGAGGAAGTTCCTTCCTTTAAAGTCCGGAATATTCCGCACTATTTCTACGGGTATAAAATAGGGGAATTCGATAAGGCGGCGTTTTCTTCGGACCTGCAGAAGATCGTGGAGCAGGGGGTAAACCTGATCGGGGATATTCCTTATGCGCACTATACCTTCTTGGCGACGGGGTCGGGCCGGGGAGGTATCGAGCACCTCAACTCTACGACGATTGGATTTTCCGGGGACCAATTGAAGACGCATGATGCGAAACAGCGCGTATACTGTTTTATCGCGCATGAATACTTTCACCATTACAATGTAAAGCGGATCAGGCCGATTGCTCTGGGACCTTTCGACTATGAGCGGGAGAACAGGACCAATGGACTGTGGGTATCGGAGGGATTGAACGTATACTATGAATACATGCTGGTGCGGCGTGCGGGGCTGATGACCGGGGACGACCTGCTGCATCATTTCCAGACGGATATCAATGCGTATGAGAGCAAGCCGGGGCATCTCTATCAGAGCCTGGCGCAGTCGAGCTACGAGACCTGGTCGGATGGGCCTTTTGGCCGGACGGGGGATTCGATCAACAAGACCATCTCTTATTATCAGAAGGGACCTGCGGTGGGTTTACTTTTGGATATGGCGATACGGCATTCGACTAAAAACAAGAAGTCGCTGGACGACGTCATGCGAACTGTATACCGGGTATACTATCAGGAGAAGAAGCGTGGATTTACCGATGCGGAATTTAGAAAAGCCTGTGAGGATGCGGCGGGTGTGGCGCTGCCGGAGATCTTCGACTATGTATATACGGTCAAGGAGCCGGATTACGCCAAATATCTGGCTTATGGGGGATTGGGAATCGATACGACGCAGGGCTTCAAGCTATATCCGTTGAAGGAGGTGGATGAGCTGCAGGCGATGATTCGAAAGGATTGGTTAAAAGAATAGATAAAAAGAGAGCCGGTAAGTACCGGCTCTCTTTTTTTATTTAGAAGATCAAGATTTTGGTCGTGGCTGTTCCGCCCGTGCTGGAAATCACTCTTACGAAGTAGACGCCTGCGGGGAGGTTGGAGACCGTCGTCTTGCCATAAGATAGCTGGCCCTGAGTGAGGACGCGGCCATTGACATCGGAAACGGAATAATTCTCGTTATTCCCCTGTTGCAGGGTGACTTCGACCGTGTGCTTGCCGGTAGCGTGCCAGAACAGCTTGCCGGTAGCACCGAAGTTGACCAGGCGCATGGGGCTATAAGTAAACTTCTCGTCCAGGTCCCTTTGCTTCAGGCGGTAGTAGTTGCTGCCGTCGAGGGGGGTGTTATCGGTAAAACTATAATCGACGAGGTTGCTGCTATTGCCGGCTGCTGCGACGACGCCGATGGCGGAGAAGCTCTTGCCGTCGGAACTTCTTTCGATTGTAAAGTCCCGGCTATTCTGTTCGGATGCCGTCTGCCATTGAAGGACTGCCTCAACGCCGCTTTTTCTCGCGGTAAACTTCGCGAGCGTTACGGGAAGGGGCACGACGTTCAGCGTGTGGGAATTGATATTGGAACTTGTGCCGCTCATCTGAAAATTGGCGAGCTGGCCGTGGTTGCCGTTGGTGGTATTATCCAGGGCGACCGTCATCCCGCTGTTATCTCCATCGGCTACGCCGTAGTCGAAAGTGAACTGACCGAGGAGGTTGGCTTCGAGGCCGGTTAGCGTATTGTTTACGTTATTGAAAATAGCTACGTCCGATTGTTGGGAGCTCCATAGGCGGACCTCGTCGATACCGCCGGTGAAGGCGCGGGTATCGGTGTTGGAAAGGTCCTTGGAGACGCCGAGGGTGATGGGCTGATTGGCAACGGGGCTTCCAAAAGTACCGGGGATAACGTCCAGGAAAAGGCCATTGTAATAGACGTCGGTGTGATCGGTACCATTATATACAAAGGCCAGGTGTGACCAGGTATTGGTCGGGAAGCCGGTTGAGAAGTCTCCCGGAGGTAAGGTCAGCGTATTGATGGTTGTTCCGTTGTCGATGCCGATCTGGGTAGTCGACAGCAGGAAGCTGTAATGATTGTATTTTCCAAGAATGGTGCTCCAGGAGCCGGAAAGAGAGCTGGGGTTGACCCAGAACTCGACGGTACCACCGGCGCCGTTGCCGATCTGGTCGTAGCTGCTATTGTATGGGACGACGACCTGGTCGAACTCCGAGCCGAGGAAGGTGAGGCCGTTGGTGCCGCTCTGGATGGGGGAGGAGGTCCAGGAATTGGCGCCGCCGGGGTCATTGTTGATGGTCCCGTCCAGGAGGCTGCCTCGAAGCGTGGAGCTATTGGCCACGTTGTTACCGCTGTTGCTGTTCATCTTGTACCAGGCTGCGAGGTTAGGATCGGCGGGGTCCGGGTCGGAGAACAAATCGGTTTTGACGCTGAAGGGGGGGCGTACGACGCTCCAAATTTTCAGCTCATCGATTTTTGCGGTGGCAATCTGGGAGAGATCGGGTTGTACGCCTATGCGGAAATAGTCTACGTAGTTGACGGACGAGTAATAGGAATCCCGTAATGCGCCATTTACATATAGCTTGGCCTCGGAGGTCGAGAGCACATCCACACTGACGGCAAGGTGCGTCCACTGTTCAGTCGGTAATTTATAATTCGTAGGGCCCCAAAGGTCACCTACAATGACGGTTCCATCGGCGCCGTCGTAGCCAATGGAGAAGAGTCCTCCCGGGGCCCCTTCGGACAAGAACTGGTGGATATTTCCATCAAGGCCGTTGGCATCGATATAGACCCATAATTCGACGGTAAAATTGTTGTCGGTAGGAATTACGTCCTTGTAGTTGGTAACAACATAGTTACTACCATTTAGCTTCAGCGCTTTGTTTTGCGCGAGCGTTTTCAATGAGGGTGCAATAAACGCGCATGCCGCGAGAAAAGTAAAGCTTTTTCTCATAGGAACTGAATTTATTATTGGATTTAGCCTTGTATAAAACCCATACAGGAAAACAAGTTTTATACAGCGCGTCAAGATAATTTAAATGCTTAAGTTCGTATAATGCATATCTTGAATTAACTTACGAATAAGGGCTACTGCATAGAAATCAATTCGTTTTATTTCTACAGATTGCAGCATTCTGAATAAGGGGCAAGTGCATCTACGAGAGGGCCGGCGGAAATTTACGTAACTTGCAAACAGATGGCGACCATCAAGACTATACCGTTGTTAGAAGGCGACCGTGCTATTTCCACGGCGCAGCGGGATGAGTTCCGTGACAATGGGCATTTGCTTGTGCGGGGTTTGCTGGATGCTCAGGAAATTGCGGCTTACCGGAGCGTGATCCTGGATGTGGTGAAGAAGCAAAGCAGGGAAAAGAGGAGACTGCCCGATCGCGGCATTTATGGGCGCAAGTTCGGGCAGATGGTCAATCTTTGGCGTGTCGATGAAGGGATACGGCAGTTTGTGCTGTCGACGAGACTGGCGCGGGTAGCGGCTGCATTGCTGGGTGTATCGGGAGTAAGGATCTATCACGATCATGCTTTGTTCAAGGAAGCGGGTGGGAAGGCTACCTACTGGCATCAGGATCAATACTATTGGCCATTGGATACGGCGGATACGGTGACGATGGCGATGCCGTTGATCGATCAGAGCATCGAGATGGGGATGTTTGTCTTTGCGACGGGTTCGCATAAAAATGGTACGGTCTGGGATCCCAAGCTGTCTTCAGAGCCGGACAGCACCTATCGAAAATATGTCCGGGAGCATCAATTTCCGCTGAGCTATGCAGCGGGTATGCGGGCGGGTGATGCTACGTGGCATTATGGGAATACGGTGCACCACACATTGGGCAATGAATCGGAGCGTCGTCGCGAAATGATGACCATTACCTACATGGCGGATGGGGCGCGTGTTACTCAACCGATACATAAAGCCCAGGCACAGGAATTGAATATGTGGCTGATGGGTTTGCCGCCGGGAAGACTAGCCGCATCTGAACTAAATCCACTCATTATATAATATAGCATGAACTATTCTAAGCTGGGGGCTTCGGACCTCAGGATCAGCCGTATTGGTTTCGGATGTATGTCGTTGGGGGAGGAGCGTGAGGCGTCGCGTTTGATCCACAGGGCGATAGAGGGGGGAATAAACTTCTTCGATACGGCCGATCTATATGATAAGGGATTGAATGAAGAGATGGTGGGGCGTATACTGCGTGACCGGCGTACAGAAGTGGTGATTGCGACGAAGGTGGGAAATCAGTGGAGGGAAGATGGAAATGGTTGGGACTGGAATCCCCGAAAGGAATATATTTTGAAGGCGGTGGAGGAAAGTCTGCGACGACTACAGACGGATAGGATCGATCTTTATCAATTGCATGGAGGAACGCTGGAAGATCCGATCGATGAGACGATCGAGGCGTTCGAGCTGTTACAGCAGCAGGGGAAGATACGGTACTATGGGATTTCGTCGATAAGACCGAATGTGATCAGGGAATATGTGCGCAGGAGCAAGATTGTCAGTGTGATGATGCAATATAGCCTATTGGATCGCCGGCCGGAGGAGGAATGTTTGGATTTACTGCGGGAATCGGGGATCGGGGTATTGGCGAGGGGGGCATTGGGGAAAGGGTTATTGGCGGGAAAGGGGGCGACGTCCTACCTGGATCGGAATGCAGGTGAGGTGGAAAGGGCGGCGAAGGCGGTGGGGGTGTTGGCGGGGGGAACGACAAAGGCGGATATTGCTCTTCGTTACGTGCTGGAAAATCCGGCTGTGACCAGTGCAATTGTGGGGGTGAGAACGGAGAGTCAGCTGAAGGAGATTTTGAGTGGAAATGGGGAGGGCCGACTTGGGAAAGAGGAGATGGAAGAGTTGAGATTAACGTTGTCGCCCAACCGTTACGAAGCTCACCGTTAGGAAAAAACCCTTAGGCGAGGGACAAATATGAAATGGTTTAGGTAGTTATAATTAGGTAAAGACGGGGTATTTATATATGCATATATATAAATATATATTTTTGGAAGCCGAAAATGGGTATTTTCGGAAAATACCATTTATTGGGTATTTATTATATCTGGAAAAATTCCCATTTTTGCATCGTCATCCAAAAATAGTCACAAAATAATTTGAATATTATAAAAACAAACTTTACTTTTACGCAACTATTAACGCCTGCCATATTCAAATCCTCTGAATTAAAGGCTATTTAACTCTTGCATGTATTGCTTAATACAAGCCACCATCCTTGAAATTCCTTTTCAGTATTCGACTTTAATAGTTCACATAATCCACATCGCTACAGATAAGCCTGCTTCTCTTTTCTAGAAGTATTTTCACGCCAATACCTCGTGTAAGCCACGTTTCCATTACAAATCCTGGAAAGATTAGTAACAAGTTTGACCCTTTTTAAAAATGACCCCGGCGATGAAAAAGCAAATTCTGGCGATAGATGATAGTAAAGCGATTCGTTATCTGTTGCAAACTGTTTTAGGAAAGAACTATCAAGTGGTTACCGTACCTGATGGATATTCGGCGATGTATTATTTAGCTAATAGAGAGCTTCCTGATATAATAATTGCAGATCCCCAGCTCCCTGATATGGAAGAATGGGAATTGATCTCTCAGTTGTCCACGAGTGGCTTGTACGGCGAAATTCCTCTGATTGTATTATCTGGATTGAATGCCGCAGAGACTGAAGCAAAGTCGCTGCAGTATGGCGCTGTCAAGTATTTCTCAAAGCCTTTCAATCCTGTTGATCTGGTCAGTTTTCTTGAGACTATGGCTAAGAACGATTCGGTTAAAGCCCAATAATAAGACGAATAGCGAGGATTGTCATATGAAAAGAACGAATCCTGTTGCATTGAGATGAGACGTATTTTCCTATTAGATGAGACACGCTATTTCTGAACCACCGTATGTATGAAACATAAACCTTTTTTATGGAGTTAGCACTACAACTCAAAACCGTAGAAAAAAAGACCAGGGTTCAATTTATGCCTGGTTATCGCACCTATCACGTCTCCGCAGCAACGGATGTACACTATGAAGGTTTCTACTATATCGGTAAGAATACCGATCATATCGAGAAGCTGGTAAAGATGTACAGCCGCGGTTATGCAACGGAAGCGCTCGAGAACGTGAAGAACGAGCTGTTGAGGAATCTCAAGTCCGAGCAGCACCTGGTGCCTGAGGTCATCATCTGCGAAGCTCGTTTCGAGGTTGCGGCTATCCGTGACTTTGCCCGTTTCCTTCGTCAGCACCCGGTATTGCGTTCGATTCCTTTTATCCTGGACTGTTCGGGTCTGGCTGGTAAGGAATTGGAGACGTCCAAGAAGGTCATTCGTCCCGACGAGGTGGTTTTCTTACAGGGTTCCAGCGAGAAGGAATTGAAGGGTAAGGTTGGTTTCCTGCGTAAGCTGAAGATGGTAGAAGGACAGGCTCCTGTTCCCCGCATCGAAGAAGATATCAATACGGACCGGTGGAAATTCGGCCCCCTTTCCAAGAGGGCGTTCGATATCCTGGTGTCCTCGATCGCTATATTATTGCTGAGCCCTTTCTTCCTGCTGATTGCCATCGCCATCCGGCTGGAATCCCGTGGGAATGTTTTCTATGTGGCTAAGCGGGCTGGTCGTGGGTATAGAATTTTCAATTTTTACAAGTTCCGGACGATGCACCGGGATGCGGACAAGCGCG
>JAFDYG010000217.1 GCA_018267545.1 Bacteroidota bacterium | reverse complement strand
CGTGGCAGCTTCCTTGATGTTGGATATGCCACGTTGAGAGAGGATGTCCAGTTTTTCAAAACCTATTTCTTCTGCCAGGTACATATCAAATTGCGTCGTCGGTAGCCCTTTGGGTGGCATATCCACGGCTGTGTAGTAGCTAATGGGTTGCTCAGATATGAGGATTCCGCCTGCGTGAACGGAGCGCAGGTTGGGAAAGTTAGCGGGCAGTTGCCGGTAAAAGGCGGCCACCTTGGCTGTGATGGGATGCCGGTTCTCGGCTGCGGTGGGATCGGCTATCAAACGGTCAATTTCCTCCTTCGGCAGCCCGTATATTTTTGCGATCTCCCGGATGATGCTGCGATCACCGAAGGTGCTCATCGTGCCCAGGATAGCGGTGTGGGCCCTACCCCAGCGGCGGAACATATATTCAAACACTTGGTCGCGGTCCCGGTGGGAATAATCAATGTCAAAGTCGGGAGGGGTCTTGCGGTTGGGATTGAGAAACCGTTCGAAGTAAAGGTCCAGTTGGATGGGGCAAACGTTGGTGATACCTAAGCTGTAGGCTACCACGCTGCTGGCCCCACTGCCCCGGCCCACGTGAGCAATGCCCTGGCTGGCTGAATACCGCGTCATGTCCCAGGTTATCAGAAAATAGGCGGAAAACCCCAGCTCATCGATGGTCTCGATTTCTTTGGCGATCCGCTGGCGGGCGATGGTGTTGTCGGGGCCGTAGCGTCTTTCCATTCCCTCATAGGCCAGCTTTTCTAGTAGCAGCCGGTCATCATAGCGGGAGCTGGTGTAGAGCTGCTTGTTTTTGACAGCGTCGAAGTCAAAATCAAAGCTACAGGTATCCAGCAGGCCGAAGGTGTTGACCATGATTTGCGGATAGACGCTATAGGCGGTTACTAAATTTGCGATGGAAGGTAGCAGCTCGTCTCTACCGGCCGCCATCTCAGGCCGCAGTTGGGACAGCAGCAAGTTGTGGGCAACAGAGCGCAGTTGCAGATGCAGCCGCCAGTCCTCAGGTCGTGCAAAGGTCACCGGCTGCAGGGCTACCAATTTATAAAACAGGGCGGCCGGCGCCTTGTATAATTTGGTGAGCTGCGAGGGTCTTATGCCCAGGTATTCGTTGTCTCT
>JAFDYG010000216.1 GCA_018267545.1 Bacteroidota bacterium | reverse complement strand
TACCTTAGACAAATATGGAGCCAATATTGGACAATCCCGCCTGGACCGCGCTATCCACACACCACAAGACATTCGCCATCGGCGAATCCCATTCCCTCCGTTACCGCCCCGACGTCCTCCCCTTCATCGCCTGCCAATCCCCCGAATCCCTCCCTCAAATAAATCCATACATAAAAGAAGGCGAAGCCTTCTACCTCATCGGTCACCTCCCAAAACTACCCGAAAACTGGTCCCTCGACTTCGAACTCCCCTGCGCCCAAATGCTCCTCCCCAAATCCGCCCCCATCCAACCACCCTCACACCCCATCGAACCCCTTACAAACGCCAACGGCCCCGAAATGTACAACCTCATCACCTCCATCCAACCCGGCTACTATGCCCCCAATACCCACCTCCTCGGCTCCTACTACGGCATCCGCCACCAAAGCAACCTCATAGCAATGGCCGGCGAACGAATGCGCCTCCCCGGCTACACCGAGCTCAGCGCCATCTGCACCGCCCCCGGATATACCGGTCTAGGCTACGCGCAATCCCTCATAGCCCACCTCTGCCTCCAGCACCGCTCCCAAAACATCACCACCTTCCTCCACGTCTCCCTCTCCAACCTCCGCGCCATAAAGCTCTACGAACACCTCGGCTTCCAGCACCACCGACAAATCACCTTCTGGCGCCTAAAAAAACATGAGCCTCACAACAAAACAATCTGAGCTTTTCAACAATCCAGCCACCCCCATCCCATCCTACCTTTGACATAGAAAAAAACAAACACTATGTCTAAAATCTGGTTTATAACAGGCAGCTCGAGGGGACTCGGGCGCAGCCTCACAACAGCAGTCCTCGCCTCCGGCGACAAAGTCGCCGCCACCGCAAGAGACACCCAACAGCTCAACGACTTAAAAGAAACATACGGCGACAACATCCTCCCCCTAAAACTCGACGTCACCGACAACCAACAAATCCACCAGGCCGTCGAAGAAACGCTCAGAACCTTCGGCCGCATCGACGTCCTCGTCAACAACGCCGGCTTCGGCATTATCGGCGCAGCCGAAGCCTTCACCGACGAGCAGGTCCAAAGCCAGCTCGACACCAACCTCTACGCCCCCATCGAAGTCACCCGCGCCGTCCTCCCCCACATGCGCAAACAACGCTCCGGCTTCATCATGCAGATCAGCTCCGTCGGCGGACGCGTAGGCAACGCCGGCCTGACTATGTACCAGGCGGCAAAATTTGGCCTCGGCGGCTTCAGCGAAGCCCTGGCCAAAGAAGTAGCACCCCTAAACATAAAAGTAACCTGCGTCGAACCCGGCGGCTTCCGCACCGACTGGGCCGGGGCCTCCATGACCTATGCCCCAAACATAGAAGGTTATGAAGAATCGGTAGGAAAACGGGTAGAGTATATCCAGAGCGGTCAGTTCATCCCCGTCGGAGACCCCGACAAAGCCGCAGCCGTCATGCTGCGCCTCGCCACAGAACCCACCCCTCCCGTTCACCTCGTCCTGGGCAGCGAAGCCATCGCCATCCTCGAAAAGGCAAACGCAGACCGCGACGCCGAACTACAAAAATGGAAAACCGTAAGCCTCAGCACCGACGCAGAAGAAGGCGGCGCCGACAAGTTCCTCAACACCACCTTCGGCAAAACCTACAAATAAGCCGCCACTGTTCACAAACAATCAAACAATCAGCCTGCTCCCCGCAGTTTGCAGGGAGCAGGCTGAAAATGGGTGAAAATACTGTTACATTTTTTATGATTCTATCATACTTTGGTATTCAAACTATAACCTCACCCATACATGAAGCTTATTCTATCGATTATCCTCTGCACGGCCTTCCTTGCAGTCAATGCACAGGTAAAAATCTATACGAACGAAGTCTATACATCCTATTTCTCCCCAAAGCTCCATCAGCCCCTCTATGTCGTATACAAGCTATCCAAAGGCGGCGGCGACTGCGACCGCGATAGCTTCGAATTTATACCCGGCGACGACTGCAGTGCCTGCGCAACCGATGAAGACTACGCAGGTTCAGGATTCGACAAGGGTCACCTTTGCAATGCCGAAGACGAAGCATTCGACTGCACCCGTGACGAATTAACCTTCAGGTATTACAATTGCGTTCCGCAGACCACCCGTCTCAACCGGGGAGTCTGGAAAAGCTGGGAGACTTATATCAGGAGAGACAGCCAGAAAGAACGGCTATTGATCATCTGCGGCTCGATCTTCGGGACCAAAAAAATAGGCAGCGCCGCAGTTCCTTCCTTCTGCTGGAAAATCGTCTACGATTCAGACGGAAAACTAAAATACTGCCTCATTTTTCCGAATAACTCCAGCGGAGAAGTAAAGTCAATAACCCTGACCGCTTTAAAAAAACGGCTGGGCTATACCCTCAAATACACCAGGTAAAGCGCCTGGGACCAAATCTTATAAATAAGTTTCCAGCTCCTCCATCATCAGCCTGCTCCCCGCAAACAGCGGAGAACGCTGGTGGAGCTCCGTAGGCACGATGTCCAGGATACGCTGCTTCCCATCCGTAGCCTTACCTCCCGCTACTTCCATGATGAAAGCAAAAGGATTGCACTCATACATCAGCCTGAGCTTACCCTTGGGCTTGGAGAAGGTACCCGGATACATAAAGATGCCCCCCTTTATCAGGTTACGATGCAAATCCGAAACCATGCTTCCGATATATCGCTGCGTATAAGGCCCGCCGTTATCTTTTGTCTTCTTCTGGCAGGTGTCGATATACGCCTTTACCTTATCCTCATACTGGAAGAAGTTCCCGTGATTGACCGAGTATATTTTGCCCGCCTCCGGAACTTTGATATTGGGATGGCTCAACGTAAACTCCCCGATCGATGGGTCGAGCGTAAACCCGTTGACCCCGCGCCGCGTCGCATAAACCATCATCGTCGAAGAACCATAGACGATATAACCCGCCGCCACCTGGTTACGACCCGGCTGCAAAAAATCAGCCGCCGTACAAGGCCCGCCTCTTTCACTCACCCGGCGATATACCCCAAAGATGGTCCCGATAGAAACATTTACATCGATATTCCCGCTGCCATCCAACGGGTCGAACATACAAACGTACTTGGAGTTGTTGCTGACCTCATCGTCGAAGACAACAAAATCATCCAGCTCCTCACTCCCGATACCCGCGCAGCTGATGCCATGCCGAAGCACACCCATAAACTGATCGTTGGCGTAAATGTCCAGTTTCTTCACGTCCTCACCCTGCACATTCACCGTCCCCGCATCTCCCAATATATCCACCAAACCGGCTTTATTCACTTCGACATTGATCCGCTTTGCCGCCAGACCAATATCCCGCAGCAAATTGCTAAGCTCACCGGTAGCATTCGGAAAATTGCGCAGCTGTTGCAAGGTAAATTCGTCAAGAGTGAGTACTTTTCTATTGACATTCATGAAACAAATGTAGTCATTATATTTGCGCATGCAAATTTTCAAATTCGGCGGCGCCAGCGTAAACAGCGTAGAACGTATCCAACAGTTAGTGTCCATCTTACGCCATTATGAAGGCGAACAGCTCCTCATCGTCGTATCCGCCATGGGCAAAACAACCAACGCCCTCGAAAAAGTCGCCGAAGCCTTCTTCTCCGGCAACAAGGAAGAAAGCCTCGAGCTCTTCCGCCAGATAAAAGAATCCCACCTCACCACCGCCAAATACCTCCTCGTACAAAACTACCTCGCCGCCGAAGCTCAGCTCAAAGACTTCTTCACCGAAGTCGAATGGCTGCTCCACGACAAGCCCGTCCGCAACTATGACTATTATTACGACCAAATTGTCTGCGTCGGAGAGCTCCTCTCCACCTCCATCGTCAGCGCCTACCTCGCCGAGTCCGGCATCGACAACCAATGGATCGACGTCCGCGACGTCTTCCGCACCGACTCCGACTTTCGCGACGCCTCCATCGACTGGCCCTTTACCCAACAGCGGGTAACCGACGAAGTCCTCCCCCTCTTCAAAGACGGCAACATCGTCCTCACCCAGGGTTTTATCGGCTCCACCTCCGACAACGAAAGCACCACCCTCGGCCGAGAGGGCAGCGACTACACCGCCGCCGTCTTCGCCAACATGCTCAACGCCGAAAGCCAGACCATCTGGAAGGACGTGGAAGGCGTCATGAACGCCGACCCCAAGCTCTTCCCCGAAGCCACCATCCTCCGCGAGCTCAACTACGACGAGGTCATCGAGATGGCCTACTACGGCGCCCAGGTCATCCACCCCAAAACCATCAAGCCCCTGCAAAACAAAAGCATCCCACTCTACGTGAAATGCTTCCTCGACGCCTCCCTCCCGGGAACCGTCATACATAATAATTCGGTCAAAGGCCTGCCCCCCATCATCGTCCTCAAACAAGCCCAGGTCCTGGTCCACCTGCACTCCAAAGACTTCTCCTTCGTCGGCGAAACCGGCGTCGAACAGCTCTACCGCCTCATGGATACCATCCGCATCAAACCCAACCTCCTCCAAATAGGAGCCGTCAGCCTGCAAGTCTGCCTCGACGACCGCCCGGACAAAGTCGAAAAGCTCGCCCTGGCCGCCTCCGACCTCTTCGATGTAGCTGTGGAAAAAGGACTCACCCTCCTCACCATCCGTCACTATAATGCAGAAGTGCTCGCCAAACATACCGCCGGCAAACAAGAAGTATTAAGACAACAAACAAGGGAAACAATCCAAATGCTGTTACGTTAGTTCGCCCCCACCATCACCGTCTGCTTCAACCGAATCGCCACATTCGCGCCCGTCCTATTCGCCGGCGCCCAATTCGGCATAGCCATAAACGCATCCTCGATCTTCTCATTCAGCATCTCATTCCCCCCACGCGCCACCTTCGCATATACCGGCTTACCCGTAGAATCGATAATATATTCGACCATTACAAACGCCTTGGTCTGCCCCTCCCCGAGATCTTTCACCCCATCCCGGCTCAGCTTATTCAGGAACTCCTGAAACGCATCATTCCCGCCCGGATACATCGGCAGCTTATCCACGACCTGCGCCAGATCATCCTCCCTGACCGGGTTGACCCTCTCCTTCTTCACATGCACCGGCTCCTTCGCAGCAGCCGTCGCCGTCACCACCGGCTCTACATTCGGTATCTTGACCGTCGCCGAAGGCGCCCCCTCATCCATCACATACTCCCCCCTCCCATTGACCATCACAAAAGGCACCTCCCTGTACTTCTCGAAATACAGGAAAGCGCTCCGCATGCTCTTGACAAAAGGCAGATACTCGGAGAAATTAGTCAGATATTTATTGAGGTATTCGACACTCTTGGCTACATTGAAATTCACCGGAAAAATGTGTACCGGAATAAAATCCTGTCCCATGTCCTTAGCGTGCGCCGCCAGGATATAAAGCTCTTCGATCTGTGTATCCGTAATCGGAATACAGCCCGTCGTCACACAGCTCCCGTGGATAAAGATGTCCTTGCCCGGCTGTAAAGAATCGCTCAGAATCCGATCCGAAGCATTGGGATAATTCAGCCCCAGCGAAAGATGATACTCGCTACGCGGATTGAACTCGTTGATGTAATAAAAACCCTCCGGCACCTGGTAGTCGCCCGCCATCCGCTTAGGGCCCAGCGTACCCGCCAGCGCACAAACTTTATACGTCTTGAAATGCTTGTATTTCTCCTGCTCCGAATCCTTGACCCACACCTCCAGCTGACTATCGTATTTGTAAGAACGGATATACACGAACCGCGCCGGCCACACCAGCCCCTTCTCCTTGAACTGCTTGGCCAGCGTATCCTCCTTGCGACGCAAAACATCCCCTATCTTGGGAATAGCGCGCTGATAATCAATAAAATGAATGGTAGAAATGGAAGTTTGTGCAGAAAGCCGACCCGCAAACAGACCAAGGATAGCCACAGTAAAGAGAGCGATCAGGTGATTTTTAGCGTACATACGAAACAACAATAGGGTATTT
>JAFDYG010000215.1 GCA_018267545.1 Bacteroidota bacterium | reverse complement strand
GTTCAGGGATTTTAGCTGAAAGTCCATGTCATAGCCGTCCTTTAGGAAGGAGAAGCGGCCGGTAACCGCTACGGGGAGCTGGTTGATCAGCAGCTCATTTCTTTCGAAGAGAAAGGCCAGCGAGCTGGTGTTGATCTTGGTGATCAGGTCTGCATTGATCTTCTTATTTGCGAAGTAGGCCACCTTATCATAATACAGGTCCATGGAGTCGATTCCCATGTGCGTATGCAGGTCGAAGACGGCCTGGCTGAGGTCGCCGTTGCCTTCGTAGTTGAGACCGCGGGCGTTGATCAGCAGGGCCAGGGAACGGTCGTTGTAGACGAGGCTGCTCTTCTCGAAGATGATCGACTGTATTTTCAGGGATGCGCTGCTGGAGTCGGAGTCGTTTGTCTTTTGCTTGCTTTGCCTGGCCGTATAGATATTATAGTTGGGCCGGCCGGAAGAGTCGACCTGGATATTGATATTGGCATCGGTCAGGAAGAGCTTATCGATCGTTACTTCCGAGAAGACGCTGCGGAGGTCGACCCCGAGGGAGATTTCATCGGCTTTAACCAGCAATTCTTTTTCGAAGGGAGCCGAGCCGCTGAGCCTCACGTCGTAAAGTGTCAGGGTCAGGGAGGGGAAGTGACGGAAGAAGGAAAGCCGGGCGGATTTGAAGTGCAGCTCGGTGGTAATGCTCTGCCGGGCCCACTGGCGGATTTTATTGGAGACAAACCGGGGGAAAAGGTAGGGCAGTAAGAATAAAAGAAGGATGAGGCTGCCGGCCGTTATCCCGGTAATCTTCAAAATTTTCCAAACAAGCCGTGACAGGGGCCGCTTCATGAGAGTGCCGTTATACTTTTAAGAGGAATTGTGTACCTCAAAAGTAGTACAAATCCGAAGGAGTCCAATCGCCCTGGGGTCTTATTCGGGCAGAGCGCGAAACAAGGGGGCGAGCCAGCCGGTTCTTTTTTTTCCGAAACTGAGGCTAAGCTTGAACGTATGGAAGGATTCGTCCCCGCGGACGTCGATGCGTTCGAGGAGAAAGCGGTTATGGATGGGGAAGCGGTTGATGCGGTTGCCGATGCGGAAGGCCAGACGGATACCCGACTCTTCCAGGATTTCGAAGAAGCGGCTCTGCTGCAGCACTTTGCGGGGCCAGGCGCCATAGGGATAGGCCAGACAGGGCTGGACGGGAACACCCATTTCGTGGAAGGCTTCTATACAGTTGTCGAGGTCGTATTCTATTTCTGCGGGCTGCATGTGGTCATAACCCTGATGGTCAAAGGAGTGAAGGCCAAACTCTACAACGGCAGGATCCATCTTCTGGAGCTCTGCCGCTGAGAGGCAGGGTTTTTCACGGTAGGCGCCCTGCTTGATAAAGGCAGGCACCAGGAAGAAGTTCAGTTTCAGCTGGTATTTTTTCGCCAGAGGATAGGCGAGCTCATAATTGTTCCGAAAACCATCGTCAAAGGTGATCAGAACGGCTTTTTCGGGGAGGGGTTTCTTCTGCTCATGGCAAGCGAGCAGGTCGCTAAGCAGGACCGATTTATAATTATTCGACCAAAGGTAGTGGAAGTGCTGTTCAAGCTGTTGTGTATCGACCGTCAGCCCGTCTCTCAGGCCATTGTCAGATACGCTATGATACATCAGGATTCTCAGTTTTTTCATACGATAGACGCAGGATGTGGTATGGGTTCGAGGGAGGCTTGCAGCTCCCGCATTTTTACATATTTTACAAAATGAGATACCGTACAAAGGACCGACCAGTAAAAGCCCTGCGGGCCGTTCAGAATATTCCGCTCCAGGAAGAAATAACGGGTAAAATGGAAGGGCAGCGACACCAGAATTGTTAAAAAGGACTTGGTTTTTCCTTTTTTTGCGGCGCCTTCTGCTCCCATCGTGGTATACCGGTTACACTTCTCGAGCCATTGCTGCAGGTTGCGAT
>JAFDYG010000214.1 GCA_018267545.1 Bacteroidota bacterium | reverse complement strand
GTATATACCGGCGGCAGGGGTGGTAGTGCGGCTCAAGACCCTAAAGAATACGGTGACGCCGGAGGTTCAGCTTCCTCCGGTTACGGCGTCTTCCCCTGTTGTTTTATTGCCGGTAGTGGAGGTCAAAGCTCCTCCTGTAGAGGAGCCGGCCAAGCCCATGTTCGTGAATGGAGAGCTGTTTTCGACGGAGGTCATGGAGGAGATGAAGCCCGCAGAAGTGGTGCAGCCGGAGGCGGAAGTGGTCGTGGAGGTGGAGGCGCCGGTCGTAGAGGTAGAGGTGATCGCGGAGGTGGTGGTGGAAGAACCGGTGATTGAGGAGCCCATTGTAGAGGTGGAGGTGATAGTGGAAGAGCCCATTGCGGCAGCGGCGGTGGTGGAGGTTGTGGAAGAGCCTGCTGCGCCTCTCGTGGAGGAGCCGGCGCTCAGACGCCGCACCCCCAAAAAAGCGGCTGCAAAAGCGGCTGCCAAGACCCCGTCGAAGCGGGGCCGTAAATCCCTGAAAGAAGTGGCGGCAGAAGCCGACCTGATCGATATACCCAACGACGAAGTCTTATATAGTAAACAATACTATACGATGGGCGAGGTCTCGGAGATGTTCCGGGTCAACCAATCCTTGCTCCGATTCTGGGAAACCGAGTTCAGTATCCTCCAGCCCAAGAAAAATAAGAAGGGCGATCGCTATTTCCGGCCCATCGACATCAAAAATCTCCACCTGATCTACCACCTGCTGCGGCAGAAAAAATACACCATCGAGGGCGCCAAGGAATTCCTTAAAAAAAATAAAAAAGCGGAGGAGCGGTTTGAAGTTATCCGCCGCTTGCAGGAAATTCGAACTTTCCTTCTGGAATGGAAGGCGCAACTCTAATTCTTATCAGATATGAAGCATTTACTACTTATCCTTATCATCATCGGGGCAGGGATCCTTACCCGCGCTCAGAGCGACTACGAAGTGGCCACTGACGGGCCGAACAAGCTCCTGAAAGGTTTGATCAGCCGGGACATGCTGGAAAACGATACGTCTTTTCACTGGTTTCATCAGAACCAGGCGGGTTACACTCCCAATACACAAACTGTGTCTGTGCTAAAGGCCAAGGGTTCCCAGGTAAAGTTTATTGTTTTTGGCGGTACCTGGTGTGAGGATACGCAGGCGCTGCTGCCCAAATTCTATATGCTGCTGGATGCGGCTTCGATTGGAAGTGACCAGGTTTCGGTCATCATGGTCGACCGGCATAAGAAGGCGATCGGTCATCTGCCCGAAGATATGCACCTAACCAGCACTCCGACTTTTATCGTTTTAAAAGGCGATAAAGAGGTGGGGCGGGTCATCGAGTATGGGAAGAACGGACAGTGGGAACGCGAGATCGGCGAAATTGTGAGCACTAAGTTTTAGCCGGCTTCGTGCCGCCGTCCGCGGGCGTGGAAGTCGGTGTAGGTGTGGAAGTGGGCGTGGGCGCGGAAGTGGAAGTGGGTGTGGGCGGTGTGACATTCGTGACGCGAATGTCGGTGCTCGCCCCTGCGGTGCTCAGCTTCATTTTCTCCAGCAGACGGAGCACGTCCAGATTTACCTGTTGTTTTATTGCATTGAATTCGTCTACGGTAATGGGCGGCGTAAAATAATCCACGTTGATCAGGTAAGCGTTGGCCGAAATGTCGTTTAGAAACGCCGAGCTGCTGTCGATTTTTTCCTTTTTCAATATCCC
>JAFDYG010000213.1 GCA_018267545.1 Bacteroidota bacterium | reverse complement strand
CTGGTAATTCGTGCGGACCAGGAAGTCGTTGGTGTCTACCCAATGACGAATCCCTGTTTCGGAATCTTCCGCTTCGATCATGCCGATCGCGGGCAGTTCCATGTCCATCTTATCATATACCTTGATTCCTACAAAATCGTGTTTCTTGCCGGCTACCTTTAGTGCGTCTTCGAAGTTGTTCGGGTCCAGGAAGTCGCTCAACATAAATACGATTCCCTTCTGCCGGGCCGAACGCGTGAGAAACCGGATGGCTTCGCTGAGGTTGGTGCCCTTTTGTTTGGGTTCGGTCGTCAGCAGCTGGCGGACGATATACAGGACGTGGTCCCTACCCTTCTTTGGGGGGATATAGCCTTCCACCTTGTCGCTAAAGAAAATGACGCCGACCTTATCGTTGTTGTTGACGGCGGAAAAAGCGAGGATGGCGCACACTTCGGTGATGATGTCTTTCTTGCGTGCGTGCACGGTCCCAAACAGGGAGCTGGCGCTTACGTCCACGAGCAGCATGACGGTCAGCTCGCGCTCCTCTTCGAAGAGCTTGCTGAAAGGGTGGTTGAAGCGGGCCGATACGTTCCAGTCGATGAACCGGATGTCGTCGCCTGCGGCGTACTCCCGCACTTCACGGAAGCTCATACCCCTGCCCTTGAAGGCGCTGTGGTATTCTCCGGTAAAGAGGTGACGGGTGAGCCGCTTACTTTTAATCTCCAGCTCCCTCACCTTCTTCAATATTTCGGTAGTAGTGAGCATGCCGTGACATTAAGGTATGGGAATGACTTTGAGAATTTCGTCGATTACGTGTTCGACGTTTACGCTTTCCGCTTCTGCTTCATAGGTGAGGCCGATACGGTGGCGCAGGACGTCTTTGGAAATGGACCGCACGTCTTCGGGGATAACATAGCCTCTCTTATTCAGGAAGGCGTTTGCCTTTGCCGCGAGTGCCAGGTTGATGCTGGCGCGCGGGCTGCCGCCATAGGCGATCAGCGGTTTCAGCTTCTCGAGCTTGTATTTCTCCGGTGTACGAGTTGCAAATACGATATCGAGAATATAGTGTTCTACTTTTTCGTCCATGTAGATCTGCCGGCAGAGGTCCTTTGCTTCCATGATCTCCTGCATCGACACCACCTGCTCTACTTTGGCCGACTGGAGCCCCTGTACATTCTGCCGAATGATGAGCTGTTCTTCCTGCTTGGTGGGATAATCGACGATTACTTTCATGATAAAGCGGTCCTGCTGGGCTTCCGGCAGCGGGTAGGTACCTTCCTGCTCGAGCGGGTTCTGGGTGGCCAGTACCAGGAAGGGCTCTTCCAGCTTGTGGCTGGTATCTCCCAGAGTTACCTGGCGTTCCTGCATGGCTTCGAGCAGGGCGCTTTGCACTTTGGCCGGGGCACGGTTGATTTCATCGGCCAGGACGAAGTTGGCGAAGATCGGTCCTTTGCGGACTACGAATTCGTGCTTCTGCTGGTTGTAGATCATGGTACCGATGACGTCGGCGGGGAGCAGGTCGGGGGTGAACTGGATCCGGCTGAATTTGGCGTGAATGGCTTGGGACAATGATTTGATTGCCAAAGTCTTAGCCAGCCCGGGGACGCCCTCGAGGAGGACGTGGCCGTTGCTTAGGAGGCCGATTAGGAGGCGGTCCAGCATGTGGTGCTGGCCGATGATGACGCGGCCTACCTCATCGCGGAGGCGGTCAATAAATGCCGCCTGGTATTGGATTTTGTTGTTCAGTTGTCTGATATCCTCGGCTGTATATAGCATATATTGTTCTGATTCTGTGGGCTCGAAAATAACGATTTTTTCTTCGTTGCGATAAGGTGGCAATTAGCTTGCCAAATGAAAGTGATTTAGAATGGTTGGTCCCGGAGGCGATTTTAATATCAATTTAATTATATATATAAGCAATAATTATCCGACTTTGCAGTTTAAACTTATAGGCTTCCGCGCCCTCTAACCTTGACATGTGAGAATGTTTTTGAAAACAACCATACTACCCTTTGTAGCTGGGTTACTGGTAATCAGCTGTTCCCATCGGGGCTCTTCATCGAAGGATGTCGATCTCCTGACGGCAACCCCCTGGAAGTATGAGCAGGCGGGGTTTGGTTCGGAAGATGCAGGAGTTTTCAATGCGCTCGACCCACGCATTGCAGGCAGCGAAAAAGACTTTAGCGTAATTTTTTTGAAGGATGGCACGGGTTACACACAGACCGTATCGAAGAATAAGCTTCCCTTTATCTGGACTTTTCAGAATAATGACAGCACGATCTATTTTCAGGACCAATACTATAAGGTTCGGACGCTGACGAGTCATCGCTTAGAGATCTATGCGGATCAGAAGTTTGGCAACGACAATACGCGCTATACGATCGTATTAAGCCATTAACGATGTCTGGCCGTTATTGCTAAGCCAGGTATTTCCCCACTATCGGAACACGGCGCCCCACTCCAAATGCTTTACAGCTTACGCGGATGATCGGACAAAATTGATTCCGTTTGTATTCGCTTGTATTGACCAGTTTCAGGATTCGTTTGACCACGGCCTCGTCGATGCCCATCGCGATGATTTCTTTGGGGCCTTGTCTTCTTTCGATATACTGATACAATACTTTGTCGAGGACGTCGTAGTCGGGGAGGCTGTCGCTGTCTTTCTGGTTGGGACGCAGCTCAGCCGAGGGCGCCTTGTCGAGGATATTGACCGGGATAACCTCACCGTTTCGATTGATGTAGCGGGCCAGCGCATATACTTGTCCTTTATACACGTCGCCGAGTACGCTGAGACCGCCGGCCATGTCGCCGTATAGGGTGCCATAGCCCGTGGAAAGCTCGCTTTTGTTGGACGTATTCAGCAGCACATACCCGAATTTATTGGCCAGCCCCATGAGGATGTTCCCGCGGGTGCGGCTTTGCAGATTTTCCTCTGCCAGACCGAAAGGCAGGTCTTTGAAGACGGGCTTTAGCGTATGCAGCAGGGCGTCGTAGACTTCGCGAATGGGAATGATGTCGTAGGGGTTGCCCAGGTTTTGGGACAGCTTTTCGGCGTCCTGTACGGAATGCGAGGTCGAGAACTCGGAGGGGAGCAGGATGGCGCGGACGTTTTCTTTACCGAGGGCTTCGCAGGCCAGGGCCAGGGTGACGGCGCTATCGATACCGCCGCTGCTGCCAAGGATGGCTTTGGTAAAGCCCATCTTGGTAAAATAGTCCCGGATGCCAAGGACCAGGGCACTATGTATCTGGGCGATATTGTCTTCTCTTGTCAGATAGCTTAAAATCTGTTCGGGGTCTGTGACGCGGGAAACGCGCATATCCTTATCGAAGAGCTCGCTCGCGGTAGTGTTCGAATGGACCGGGTTGGCGGACTGCTCGTGGTGAACGGCGATCGAAAATCCGGGAACTACCTCTTCATATAAGGGCGGGACGGGCTGCGGTATTTCGATCACTTCGAAATCCTCTTCGAAATACTTCATCTCCTTTACCAGGTTTCCGCTTGCATCATAGATCACGCTGCCGCCATCGAAAATGATTTCTGTTTGGGAGCCGACGGCGTTGCAGTAATACATAGGCAGGCCGTATTTGAGGACGTTCTGGCGGACCACTTCCTTGCGGTCTTCGTCGTGGTCGTAGTCGAAGGGGGACGCGGAGATATTGATCATCAGATCGGGGTGCTGCTTGATCAGCTGGTCCATCGGGCAGATGCGGTAGAGCGGGTTGTCACCCAGATTCCAGGCGTCCTCACAGATGGTGAGGGCAATCTTCTTACCCTTGAAGGGGATGACATTCCATTCGTAGGCGGGTTCGAAATAGCGGTATTCGTCGAATACGTCGTAGTTGGGCAGACAGGTCTTGTGTGCGACGCCTTTGACTTCCTTTTCATAGAGAAGCCAGGCAGCGTTGAAGAGATCCTTTCCTTCTCTGATGGGATTGCGGGCTGGGCCGCCGACGATGACGCCGATGGTGTCGGCGTGCTGCTTTATGGTGTCGATCGCCTTATAGCATTCGGCGATAAAGTCTTCGAATTCGAGGAAGTCACGGGGCGGGTAGCCGCAAACGCATAGTTCGGAGAAGACAACGAGGTCGGCGCCGGCGGCTTTGGCTTGGTGGATGCCGTCGATGATCTTGCGGGTGTTTGCTTCAAAATTACCGACGTGATAATTTTGTTGAGCCAATGCAATTTTCATGAGTCAAAGTTACGTTAAATACTAAATTTGGACATCCGCTCCTACAATTGGCTGAATCATTTATCGTTAAACCCAGCATAATGAAGAAATACCTTTTTGCAGCGTTTGTTTTTTGCCTTGCGGCCTGTGGTAACCGGGGTGGCAAGCCGGATGTTTCGGGTGTGGAAGTGGGCGCTATTCATATCGAGCGGTTCGATACGGCGTTCTTTGCGCTGGACAGCAATAACATTGTGCCGGGATTATACAGATTGAATCAGCGATATCCATGGTTCACACAGGATTTTGTCGCCAATATTCTCGGCGCGGGGCCGTTGTCGGATACCAGTGTTACGGCCTTTGCCTCGGCGCGGCGGTTTCTGACGAGCTATATGCCGATACGGGATTCGCTGGAGCCCAGGTTCAAGGATCTGGGTTGGCTCGAAAAGGAGCTGCAGACGGGTTTTAAGCACGTTAAATACTATTTTCCGCAATATCCCCTGCCGCGCAAGGTCGTGGCGTATATCGGCCCTTTTGACGGCCCTGGCGTAGCGGTTACGGCTTATGCGCTGGGTATCGGATTGCAGTCCTATGCGGGGCGGAATTTCTCGTTCTATCTTTCGCAGCAGGGGCAGGAAATGTATCCGCAGTATATCTCCCGCCGGTTCGAGACGGAGTATATACAGGCGAATTGCCTCCGTAATCTGGCGGAGGACATTTGTCCGGACAGCAGTGACGGCCGGCCGATGATCGAGCAGATGATCGTCAAGGGCCGGTATTGGTGGCTGATGGAGAAGCTGCAGCCGGATGCGCCGGATAGTATCCGAACGGGGTTTGCTGCTTCGCAGCTGAAGTGGTGCGAGTCGAACGAGGCGGAAGTTTGGGGGTTCTTTTTGAAGAATGATCTTTATACGATCGACCCGGATATCATCAAGAATTATGTCGGGGAAAATCCGAAGACGCTGGGGATGCCGGATGCGGCGCCGGGGAATATCGGAACCTGGGTGGGTTGGAGGATTGTGCAGAAGTATGCCGGGATGCATCCGGAGATGCCGCCTGCGCAGCTGATGCATGTGCCGGCGCGGGTAATTTTTGAGGAGGCGAAGTATAAGCCGAAATAGGCGGGCTGGGCGCTAGCTTTTTATCCGTTCTTTCAGCATCGCGCGGGCTTCTTGTATTTCGGTGATGTCTTTGAAGGAATCCTTCGGTATCATAAAGAAGGAACGGGGATTGAAATAGACGTGAAAAAAGTAGGCCGTTTCCTTGAAGCCGCTAAACACTTCCCAGGGCCATAGTTGACTTCCTTTCTTGGTTTCCAGCTGGAGGCCGAGGTGGCCGATAGTGAGGGTAAAGGTATCCTGGAAGGTGACAGATTTTTTATAGATGCTCAGGGGGAGGATTCGACGGATTGAGACCCAGAGAAAGAGCCAGAGCACGGAGAAGAGGAGGAAAGGCAGGGGTTGTATTCTTTTGAGGGCAAATAAAACAGCGGAAAGAATGGCGAAAACATTGATGATAATGGCCATGATCCGAATCTCAGGTTTTCCGAAAAAATGGCCCCTCAGTCCGTCCAGCACTTGCTTTTTATTGTAACCGAATTGGATAGTCATTGGGGCGAAAATAGGCAATTGCCACCAATTGTATTCGCGATAAAAAATTGAACTAAATATAATTTTTTATCGCGATACCGCTAATGATTGCCCTTCGGGCTATTGGACTCCGTCCAATAAAAAGCCATCTGCTTTTGGCAGATGGCCCAAAAATTAAGTTTGCCCTAAACCTTTATTTTGTAGAAGTTAATTTTAACGGACGTCCCGGCAACGACCATAATGGTGACTTGCGGCTTCGCCGGGTGTCACGCTATGACTGCAGGAAAATAAAGTCGTGGAAATAAGAATTGCAATTACGGCGACCAGGATACTTTTCTTCATGTTTTTCAATTTGGGTTATTAGGATTAACGAATAATTCTACCGAAAAGATACGTCGCAGGATAGTTAAAAAATAACCGAATTTTTAGGCCAGGACAGGGCTAACGACAAAAATCCCCCCATGGAGATGGGGGGAAAACATTTATGGTTAAATACCGTCCGTGAAACTTGATTTATGTCAATTAACTGCAGCCCATGCTATTGCCGCAGTTCAGGCATTTGTAGCAGGTTCCGCTGCGAATGGTGATGTGGCCGCAGGTATTGCAGGCAGGGGCGTCGCTCTGCATGCTGCGCGCTGCCGCATTTATAGCCTCCAGTCCATTATCATGCTTGTTAATCAATGAGTTAGAAGCCGCTGCCGCTCTTGCTGCGCGAGAGGAGGCAGGGGTTGGCATGGGCGTGGGTGTAGGCGTAGCCGAGGCTTTGGCCAGGATGCGAACGTCGCTGAGCTCGGGGCCTTCCGCGGGCATATCCCAGTCATCTTCGCCGGTGTTGCCGACTTCGGGCCGGTCGAGGACGTGGACGAGGTCGGTCCGGTTGAGGTATTCATACGCCAGGGAGCGGAAGATGAAGTCCACTATCGAGGTCGTGCTCTTGATATTCGGGTGGTCGACCATGCCGCTTGGCTCGAAGCGGGTGAAGACGAATTTCTCTACAAACTCTTCCAGCGGTACGCCGTATTGCAGACCGATCGAGATAGAGATGGCGAAGCAGTTCAGCATGCTGCGCATAGTGGCGCCTTCCTTGGCCATGTCGATAAAGATCTCCCCTACCGTGCCGTCGCTGTATTCGCCGGTGCGCAGGAAGATGGCCTGGCCGTTGATCTTGGCTTTCTGGGTGAAGCCGCGTCTTTTAGCCGGCAGCGTGCGTCGTTCGACGATGGTGGCGAGGGCGCGTTTCAGCTTGGTATCGGGAGAAGCCTGTACGCGCTTTTGTACTTCTTCGAGCAGCTCCTGAACGGTGAGCTTGCTCATGTCGACGATATGTGTTTCGGCGACGGGCTGGGGAGCGGGTGCTGCTTCGGCTGTTTGAACAGTTTCTGTGTCGGCTTCTTTCTTCTTCTTGTCGGACTTTGTGCTGAGGGGCTGGGAGAGCTTGGAGCCGTCGCGATAGAGTGCGCAGGCTTTTAGCGCCAGCTTCCAGCTGAGCATATAAGCGTCGGCGATCTCTTCCACCGTCGCTTCGTTCGGAAGGTTGATCGTTTTGGAAATGGCTCCGCTGATAAATGGCTGAGCGGCTCCCATCATCCGGATATGGCCGTGGGCGTGGATGTAGCGCTGACCCTTTTTGCCGCATTTGTTCGCGCAATCGAAGACCGCGAGATGCTCTTCCTTGAGGAAGGGCGCTCCTTCGATGGTCATGGTGCCGCAGACGTAGTCATTGGCGGCCTCGATCTCGGCATCGGTGAAGCCCAGCGCTTCGAGGAGGTTCCATTCGAAGTTGTAGTACTGAGCGGGTTTGAAGCCGAGACGTTGGAGGCATTCTTCGCCGAGGGTATAGACGTTGAAGACGAAGCCGATCTCGAAGGCGGAGCCGACGGCTGCGTCGAGCTTCTTGATCTCTTCTGCGATAAAACCTTTTTCGCTCAGAGACTGGTGATTGATGGCGGGTGCGCCGGCGAAGGTGCCGGAGCCGACCGCGTATTTTACGATCGAGTCGATTTGTTTTTCGGTATAGCCGAGATTCTTCAGCGCGAGGGGTACCGACTGGTTGATGATTTTGAAGTAGCCGCCGCCGGAGAGCTTTTTAAATTTCACCAGGGCGAAGTCGGGTTCAACGCCGGTAGTATCGCAGTCCATTACCAGGCCGATCGTTCCGGTGGGAGCGATAACGGTGGACTGGGCGTTGCGGTAGCCGTATTTTTCACCGAGCTGTACGGCTTCGTCCCAGGCCTTGGTAGCTGCCTTTAGCAGATAGTCGGGGCAGTACTTGGCTTTCAGGCCCTGGGGTTTTGTTTCGAGGCCTTCGTATTCGTCGGCGTCGTAGGCAGCCAGGCGGTGGTTGCGCATGACGCGGAGCATGCTTTCCTTATTTTCTTCGTAGCGGGGGAAGGCGCCAAGGACGCCGGCCATTTCAGCCGAGGTCTTGTAGGCGATGCCGGTCATGATGGCGGTGATGGCACCGGCGAGGCCGCGGGCTTCTTCACTGTCGTAGGGGATACCCATGACCATCAGCATGGAGCCGAGGTTGGCGTAGCCCAGACCCAGGGTGCGATAGTCGTAAGAAAGCTGGGCCACTTCTTTGGAAGGGAATTGAGCCATCAGCACGGATACTTCCAGGACGGTGGTCCACAGGCGGCAGGTATATTCGAAACCTTCTACGTCTACCGTATTGTTCTTTTCGTTGTAGAAGCGGCGGAGATTGACGGAAGCCAGGTTACAAGCGGTGTTGTCGAGGAACATGTACTCCGAGCAGGGGTTGGAGGCCCGGATGGGACCGCCTGCGGGGCAGGTATGCCATTCGTTGATAGTCGTGTCGTATTGAGTGCCGGGGTCGGCGCAGCGCCAGGCGGCGTAAGAAATTTGATTCCATACTTCGCGGGCGGGGAGGCGTTTCATGACCCGGCGGTCGCTACGGGCCGTGAGTTCCCAGTCTTCGTCGTTTTCCAGCTTGTGGAAGAAGCTATTGGGGATGCGGACGGAGTTATTGGAGTTCTGACCGGAGACGGTTTTGTAGGCTTCGCCTTCGTAGTCGCTGGGATAGCCGGCTGCGATCAGCGCTCCCACTTTCTTTTCTTCTTCTACCTTCCAGTTGATGAAGTCCATGACTTCGGGGTGGTCGAGGTCGAGGCAGACCATCTTGGCAGCGCGGCGGGTAGTGCCGCCGGATTTGATGGCGCCGGCTGCGCGGTCACCGATCTTGAGGAAGCTCATGAGGCCGCTGGAAGTGCCGCCGCCGCTAAGCTTTTCGCCTTCTCCGCGGATGTGGGAGAAGTTGGTGCCTACGCCGGAGCCGTATTTGAAGATGCGTGCTTCGCGGACCCAGAGGTCCATCAGGCCGCCTTCGTTGACCAGGTCGTCTTCGACGCTGAGGATGAAGCAGGCGTGAGGCTGGGGACGTTCGTACGCGGAAGTGGATTTCTTTAATTGTCCGTCGACGGGGTCGACAAAGTAGTGTCCCTGGGGTTTGCCGGTGATGCCGTAGCTCTCGTGCAGACCGGTGTTGAACCATTGGGGAGAGTTGGGTACGCAGGCCTGGTCGAGGATGCTATACACCAGCTCTTCGTAGAATACCTGTGCGTCCTTTTCGGAGGCGAAATAGCCGTAGCGTTCGCCCCAAACCCGCCAGCAGTTAGCCATGCGATGGGCTACCTGTTTGACAGAAGTTTCGCGGCCCAGGGAGCCGTCCGGCTGGGGGACGCCGGCTTTGCGGAAATATTTTTGGGCAAGAATATCGGTAGCAATCTGGGACCAACCAGCCGGGACCTCTACATTATTCATTTCAAACACCACTTCCCCGCTGGGATTTCTAATGATGGACGTACGATAATCGTAGGTGAACTGATCGAAAACGTTGGTTTCCTCTTTCGTAAAGCGGCGGGAGAACTGCAAGCCTTTAGATTGCTTTTTCGTTGCCATAAGTCAGTACCTTAAAATGGATGAAGAAAATGTGTTTAGAATACAGTTTTGCGGCGGGTAAAGAGTGTTCGAAAATATTTTTTGCTACTCATATTTCCATGTCACTTTTATCCACCTAATGTGCAAAACAGGTGCTCAAATTTTGGGAAGTAAGGCGGGGTTTGAGTGGTACCCAGACACCTCTGTTGATAACAATAATTTTAATCTTTCGTTTAGACTTTATTCATTCTCTTTGGGGTATGCTAACTAAAATCACCAAACTGCTGTTAATCAGCGCATTACTCTTTTGCGGCTCAATCCGCCCCGCCCAAGCCCAGACCCAATTCGCGGGTTGGGTAGGAACATTCCAGAATTATAAGCTTTCATCCCGTTTCGGGGCCTATTTCGACATTCAATATCGTACCACCGATCAGGTTCGGCAATTGCACCAGCTGATGCTCAGGCCGGGGCTGAACATCTATATTACGCCCCAGCTGACGGGCACGGTGGGGTATGCCTATATTCCCCAGCAGCGGGTAAATACGGGAGTCGAGGGCTATCTGCCGGAGCACCGGATTTGGGAGCAGCTGGTATTTACGCACAAGCTGCCGCATCGTTCGACGCTGGCTCACCGGCTGAGGCTGGAACAGCGATATATCCCCAAGCATCATCCGCAGAATGGAGACCTGGTACACGATGGTTTCCGCAAGGCTCACCGGCTTCGTTACTTCTTCCGCGGTATCGTGCCGTTGGGCGGACAGGCAGGGACAGCGTTTACGAAAGGATGGTTTACCTCTGTTCAAAATGAGATCTTCTTCAATCTTGGAGATGCGTCTGGTTTGAACGGGAAAGCATTCGATCAGAACCGTGCGTATGTGTCGGTTGGATATCGGACGAGCAAGGCCTTCGATGTGGAAGTCGGATACATGAATCAATATATCAGCGGGGTGGGAAGCGCCTCAACGAACAATCATATTGCACAGCTGGCGACTTACGTTAGGCTGTAAGCTATTTCTGCTGGCTGGTGAGTATGACGAGATCCATCTGTTCGGGATGTTTCTTCAACCAGGCCAAAACAAAGGGACAATATACCTTCACTTTCAGGTGATGTGCACGGGCATAATTAAACGCATGGGCGGCGAGGGCGGACGCGACACCCTTTCCGCCCAGCTTTTCCGGGACTTCGGTGTGCATCAGGATGATGAGCCCTTCGTGGTACCTATACTCCAAAAAAGCCCGTTCGTCATCCAGGAATAGCTCAAACTGGAGGTTCTTTTCGTTATTCTGTATGGTCAACGGTTCCATGCCTGGGAAGATTTCTCCGCAACATACTAAAGTTCCCATCGAATAATGAGATATATGTATTATTTTCGTACTCTCCCCTTAAAAAAGCCGAAAAGTTTTCGCATTTTTGTATCACCACCAACGGCAGCAATTAATGAAGCAATTTATTTATGACACCTTGTTGGCCAAGAAAAGAAAGGGGCAAAAATCCTTCGCCGTATTGATAGATCCGGACAATGTGAATGCAGAGAAAATCGAGGAGTTGACTAATCTGGCTGTCAGCGCTGAGGTGGATTATTTGTTCGTTGGGGGAAGTCTTGTTATTTCGAATCACCTCGATGAGGTGGTACAGCATATTCGCAGCAATTGTTCCATCCCGGTCATTCTTTTTCCTGGCACTCCTTCGCAGGTATCCCGGTATGCCGATGGACTTCTTTATTTATCCCTGATTTCGGGTCGTAATCCAGAACTGCTTATTGGGCAACACGTCATTTCCGCGCCGGCGGTCCGCAAGAGCGGGCTGGAAATCATTTCAACCGGCTATATGGTGATCGATGGCGGGGCCCCTACTACTGTTTCCTACATCAGCAATGCCACTCCTATTCCGGCCGACAAGAACGAAATAGCGCTTTGTACGGCTATGGCGGGCGAGATGCTGGGGATGAAATTGATCTACATGGATGCAGGCAGCGGAGCGCGGCACCCCATCCGGGAGGAGATGATCGCTTCGGTGGCGAGCCACATCGAGATCCCTTTGGTCGTCGGCGGGGGCATCCGAGAGCCGGAGAAGGCCTATCTCAATTGCAAGGCCGGGGCCGACGTAATCGTCGTCGGCAATGCCATCGAGAAAGACGCCGGGCTGATCCGCGAGATGGCGGCTGCGGTGCATTCGGTGCCGGTAAGGGAGGTCTAAGGGCTGCCCTGACGGTTGTCCGCCGGTTATTCAGTCTTCAAACTTTTTACGGGATTAGCCTGTGCTGAGCGCAGGATTCTCAGGCCTGTTACCGACAGGGCCAGTAGCAGGATCGCGACTACCGGCAAGAGGAACATGCCTATGTTGAGTTGCGTATGCCAGGCATAGGTCGACAGCCAGCGGGAGCCGAAGATGCCTGCCAGGGGAAGGGCTATGAGACTGGCCCAGCCGATCAGGATGATCTGGTCCTTTGACTGCAGTGTTACAAGCTGGACGACGGAGGCTCCCAGCACCTTTCGGATCCCGATCTCCTTGGTCCGCTGGAGGGTAATCAGGGCGACGAGGCCATAGAGACCCAGGCAGGAAATGAGGATAGCCAGGGCGGTAAATGTGTTAAACAAGTACATGGTGGCATTATCCTTTTTATACTGCTGCGCGAAGTTTTCGTCGAGGAAGTAATAATCGAAGGGACGCTCCGGGAAGATCTGGATCCAGAGCTCCTTGATGCGGGGAAGCTTCTGCGGAGTGGTTTTTACCAGCGTGGCGATCGTCGGGTTCGTGCTATACACCATTGCAACGGGCTCGATCGCGTTGTGCAGGGATGAGTAAAAGAAATTCTTTACTACGCCGATTACTTTTCCCTTATGACCACTTCCTTCCATATTTTGACCGATGGGGTCCTTCCAGCCCATGGTCGAGACGAAACTTTCGTTGACGATAAAGGCTTCGGTCTTGTCGGTGCTAAAGCTGTCGGAAAGATTCCGTCCTGCTTTCAGGGGGATTTTAAGCAGGGGCAGGAACTGGGGGTCGATGTCAAAATAGCGGGTCATCATCTCGCGTTTCTTTCCGTTGGACCAGGCCGTTGTAGAACCCATCGACACGCCTTCAACCGGCATACCGCTTCCGACGGAGACCTTTTCGATTCCGGATTCGTGGCGGAGGAGTTCGGAAAGAGTGTGTGCGCGGACGCGGACCAGGCTGTCGTTTCCGCCTTCCATCTGGATCTGGTCGACGCGGGGGAAGTTGATGCTGAGGACCTGGCTTCGGTCGGCGCCGAGGTCTTTGTGGGAGACGTATTGCATTTGGTCGTAGATCACTGCCGTCCCCGCCAGCATCAATAGAGCGATGACAAATTGAACTACGGTCAATACTTTCCGCAGACTAATACTTTTTCCGCCGGAGCCGCGGCCGGAGGCGGCGGCTTGTCCCTTTAGCGCTTTGATGGGCCGGAATCCGGACAATACGAATGCCGGATAGAGGCCGGCGCCGGCGACCAGGATGGGGAACAGCAGTGCAAGGAATACGATCGTTTGCCAGCCGCCAAAGACGAGCTGGATGTCCAGCTTTTTATTGACGAAGGGGATGGCGGTCAGCACCAGCCCGATCGCGAGCAGCCAGGCGATGGCGATCAGGAAGGAAGACTCGCCCAGGAACTGGCGGATCAACTGGAGAGGCCGGGCGCCGATGACCTTGCGGACCCCGACTTCCTTGGCCCTTTCTATTGCCTTTGTGGTGGAGAGATTGATATAATTGAGCAGGGCGATGATCAGTATGAATAAGGCGAGGGCGGAGAAAATCGTGTTGAGCTGCCGGTTGCCCTTGGGATTGTCGCCCAGCTTGGCGGCGCTAAAATGAACGTCCTTTAGCGGCTCGATCTGGAACTTCATGCTGTAGCCCTTTGCGCCGGCGTTATCGAGCTGCGGCTGGGTATATTTGGAAAGACCGGCCATGCGTTTTGTAAATCCTTGCCAGTCGGGGGCTGCGTTGCCGCGGAACAGGACAAAGGTAAATCCGGTGAAATCCTCGATCCAGTTCTGGGTCTGGAAATCTTTGTAGAGAAGGGCGCCGATTTTGATGTCGGAGTTAGCCGGCCGGTCGGCTATGACGGCGGTAACCTTGTATAGCTTGCTGTTGCAGGTGAGAGTTTGGCCGAGGGCGGGAGTATTGGGAAAATATTTCTTTTCAAGGCTGCTGGTCAGTACGATGGAGCCGGGGTCTTTGAGCGCTGTTTCGGGGGAACCTTCGCGGAACTCGAAGGTGAAAATATCGAAGATGGGAGTTTCGGAATAGAGGAAGTCGTTTTCCTTGAAGACCTCTTTACCGCGGCGGATCAGGGTAGTGATGGGCTGCAGGTTGGCGGCTTTTTCCACCTCGGGAAATTCTTTTTGGAGAGTGGCGGCAAGGGGAGTTGGAGTTATAGCTAGGGCCAGGTCCGATTCGGGGGAATGGAAGGTGCTGGTGACGCGGCCGATGCGGTCTTTTTTCAGGTTATAGCCGTCGTAGGTGAGCTCGTTGTGGACGTAGAGGTAGATGAGCAGGCAGGCGGCGATGCCGATAGAGAGTCCCATGATGTTGATCAGGGAGAATGCCTTTTGCCGGACCAGGCGACGTACAGTCAGTTTAAGGTAGTTGAGCATGCTGGTAAAAATGCACAATTCCCGGACAGGGTTGTCCGCGGAAAAGCTTAATATATGTTAAAACCCAGACTGTGCGGCCGTTGCGGTAGATCCTGTTACATTAAAACCTCGATGCCCGAGACCGCCGGTTTACGCCCGTTCTGATGGTCTTTTTGATAATTATTATTGCTAATCAACCTATTACGGAGGAGGGGGTCGATCGCGGACCGTAAGTGGACTCGTATAAATTTTACATAAAATTTCCGTAGAAAGGGGAAATGATCTGAAAAATTGACTTTCTTTGCGTTGTAAAAATATTTACGTCAATTTCATCAACACTGAAATGAAAAAAAACTCACCCATATCACGTCTCTTTGTGATATTGCACGCCTTCAATAAGCGTGGGTTTTTTGCTGCGCCTTTGTGCACAGTTTTTTCCGTTCGCCCGATTCCCTTTTGGGTGCGACGTTGATACCATTACTCTATAGCGACCTCTACACTAGCGGCACTATTTTCCTACACGACCGTTGATTTTTTCATTCCAGCAATGGAGTAGCATTTATCATTAAGAGCATTTTAGTTTAGAATCATGGAACAGCAACAACAATTTAAAATATTGATAGCGGACGCGACCCATCAGGATTTCGCTCAGATCATCGTGGACGAGATGGAGTCGTCGGCCAAGGCGCGTGGGACTGGGATTGCCAAGCGGAGCCCGGACTATATCAAGGAGAAGATGCGGGAAGGCAAGGCCGTCATCGCCTTCACCGAGGATGGCATCTGGGCCGGATTCTGCTATATCGAGACCTGGAGCCATGGCGAGTATGTCGCCAATTCGGGGCTGATCGTCTCCCCTCCTTTCCGGAAGAGCGGGCTGGCGAAGCTCATCAAGAAGAATATCTTCCAGCTGAGCCGCAAGACCTATCCCGAATCCAAGATCTTCGGTCTCACCACGGGGCTGGCTGTGATGAAAATCAACTCCGAGCTGGGCTATGAGCCGGTTACCTATTCTGAGCTGACGCAGGACGAAAACTTCTGGGCGGGCTGTAAGAGCTGTGTAAACTACGAGATCCTGATGAGCAAGGACAGGAAGAACTGTATGTGTACCGCTATGCTGTACGACCCTAAGGACCACTACGAACCGGAAGAGACTACGCAAGACTTCAAGAAGCACTCCAAACTATACGAGCGATTCATGCGCATCAAGCAGTGGAAACTGCTGGCCCCCTTTATGAAACATCATGCGGAAGGCCACGAGGGCTCTGCCAAGTCCGCCAACAACGGCGTCCGGCACAAATCATTTTTTCATTCTTTCTTTCATTTCTAAAAACCTGTTTTGGTCATGAGCAATAAAGTCGTCTTAGCTTATAGCGGCGGATTGGATACAACATATTGTGCGGTCTATCTCAAGAAAGTAAAAAATTTAGAAATACACGCCCTCACCGTCAATACGGGTGGGTTTAGCAAGGAAGAAATCGCTCAGATCGAAGCCCGCGCCAAGAGCTTTGGCGTAGCCTCCTTCGAATGCGTCGACGTGACAAAGGAATACTACGAGAGCTGTATCAAGTACCTGATCTTCGGCAATGTCCTGAAGAACGCCACCTACCCTTTGAGCGTTAGCGCGGAGCGGATGGTACAGGCGATTGCCGTGGCTAACCACGTCAAGAAAATCGGCGCTTCTTATGTTGCGCATGGCAGCACCGGCGCGGGGAACGACCAGGTCCGTTTCGACATGGTCTTTCAGAGCATGCTGCCGGGTGTAGAAATCATCACTCCTATTCGTGATTTGAAATTGAGCCGCGAGGAAGAGATTACGTTCCTGAAGGAGAATGGGGTAGAAATGAATGCGGAAAAAGCCAAGTATAGCATCAATAAGGGCCTCTGGGGTACTTCGGTCGGCGGTAAGGAAACCCTGACCTCGAAGGACTATCTACCCGAAGAAGCGTGGCCGACGCAGGTAACCGAAACGGGAACGCGTTCCATCGAGCTCGTTTTTGAAAAAGGTGAGCTTCGCGGCGTCGACGGCAAGACCTTTACCAATCCGGTGGAGGCTATCCAGCTGTTACAATCCATAGCACAGCCGTATGGCGTCGGCCGCGACATCCACGTCGGCGATACGATCATCGGCATCAAGGGCCGTGTAGGCTTCGAGGCCGCCGCTCCCATCATCATCGTCAAAGCGCACCACCTGCTGGAAAAGCATACCCTTACCAAGTGGCAGCTTTACTGGAAGGACCAGCTGAGCAGCTGGTACGGCAACTGGCTGCATGAAGGCCAGATGCTCGACCCTACGATGCGTAATATCGAGAAATTCCTGCAGGATACGCAGGAGACGGTGAGCGGGAAAGTATTTGTGACCCTTCAGCCCTATCGCTATACGGTCACGGGTATCGAGAGCGCGCACGATCTGATGAGCAGCAAATTCGGCAGCTATGGCGAGATGAATAAGGGTTTCAGCGGCGACGACGTCAAGGGCTTCGCGCGGATCTTCGGAAACCAGACCTCCATCTTTCACAAGGTCAACGATAAATAAGTTATGAGACAGATAAGAGCAGGCATTATTGGGGGTGCCGGTTATACAGGCGGAGAAATGATCCGGCTGTTGATCAATCACCCGGGCGTAGATATCAAGTTTATTCATAGTAAGAGTAATGCGGGTAAGGCCGTTTATGAGGTCCATGAGGACCTGCTGGGCGATACGGAGCTGAAATTCGACGAGCAGTGGCATGGTGACGTGGACGTAGTGTTTTTGTGCGTGGGGCATGGGGAGGCGAAGAAATTTCTGGATGAATCGGGAGCGGCGTTGGATGGCGTGCTGATCATCGATCTTTCGCAGGACTATCGTTTGCATACAAACGGAACCCGCTTGCAGGTGAATGGTCATCCTTTTATTTACGGTCTTCCGGAACTGAATCGCGAGGAGATTCGTTCGGCTCACGGCATCGCCAATCCGGGCTGCTTTGCGACGGCAATTCAGCTGGGTCTGCTTCCGCTGGCGAAGGCAGGTCTTCTGGGAGATGTATATTCTACCGGGATTACTGGCTCTACGGGAGCGGGGCAGGCGCTGTCTTCCACTGGTCATTTCTCGTGGAGGGCGAATAATATACAAGCGTATAAGTCGCTCACCCATCAGCATATGAAGGAAGTGGGGCAGTCGTTACAACAACTGCAGCCTTCGGGTGCGGCTGTTCATTTCACTCCCTGGCGCGGAGATTTCACACGCGGCATCTTCATCTCTTCACAACTGAAGATCGAGAAGAGTGCGGAGGAAGTGCTGGCGCTTTATGAAGACTTTTACCAAGGCCATCCCTTTACGATCGTCAGCCGAAAACCCATTGCGCTCAAGCAGGTGGTCAACACCAACAAGTGTTTGATCCAGCTGGAGCAGGTAGGGTCGCAGCTGGTGGTGCATTCCGCCATCGACAATCTGCTGAAAGGCGCTGCGGGTCAGGCTGTCCAAAATATGAACCTCCTTTTCGGATTTGAAGAAACCACGGGTTTGCATCTCAAGGCAAACGCGTTTTAAAACTACTTTATATGAAATTATTCGATGTTTACCCGCTGAACGACATTACTATCGTCAAGGCCAAAGGCTCTTATGTTTGGGATGACGAAGGACAACAATACCTCGACCTCTATGGCGGTCATGCCGTAATTTCGATCGGTCATACTCATCCGCACTATGTAAAGCGGCTTACGGAGCAGCTTAATAAAGTAGGTTTTTATTCGAACTCGATTCATATTCCATTGCAAGAAGAGCTGGCGGAAAAGCTCGGCAAGATCTCAGGCAAGCCCGATTATCAGCTGTTCCTTTGCAATTCCGGCGCCGAAGCAAACGAAAATGCACTGAAGCTGGCTTCGTTTCACAACGGCCGCAAGAAGGTAGTTGCCTTCTCCAAGTCTTTTCATGGCCGGACGTCCCTGGCGGTAGCCGTTACGGACAATCCTGCCATCGTCGCGCCGGTCAATCAAACGGACAATGTCATCTTCCTGCCTTTTAACGACGAGGCGGCTCTTGAAGAATGTTTCAAGGCCCAGGGAGACTCCATCTCTTCGGTTATCGTAGAAGGCATCCAGGGTGTCGGCGGGATACGGGAAGCTTCGGCTTCTTTCCTACAAGCTATCAGCAGGCTTTGTAAGGAATATGGGGCGGTGTTTATCGCCGACAGCGTACAGTGCGGTTATGGCCGGAGCGGGAAGTTCTTCTCCCACGACCATGCTGGCGTGGATGCCGATATCTATACCATGGCCAAGGGCATGGGCAATGGCTTTCCAGTGGCGGGTATCATCATCGCTCCTCATCTCCAGCCCAAGTACGGGATGCTGGGGACTACCTTTGGCGGCAACCACCTGGCCTGCGCTGCGGCCCTGGCCGTATTGGAAGTAATGGAGCAGGAGAACCTGATGGCCAATGCTGCCGAGGTCGGCAGCTATCTTATGACACAGCTGAAGGGTATCCGGCAGCTGCAAAAGGTCCGGGGGAAGGGTTTGATGATCGGATTCGACCTGCCCGACAATCTGAAGGACCTGAAGAAAAACCTGCTTTTCGAACAACGCATCTTTACGGGGGAAGCCAAGCCGAATACGATCCGGCTGCTGCCTTCGCTGGCTTTACGGAAGAAAGATGCGGATCAGTTCCTGGAGTCTTTGCAGGAAGAAATACATATGATGGAATCGGCAGCAAAAGCCGTCAAATAGTAATAACAATGAAAAATTTTATCTCCGCTCACGATGTGCCTGACATCGACGGCCTGGTTAAGTCGGCGCTCGCCTACAAGGCCGATCCTTTTAAAGACAAGAGTCTCGGCGCTAACAAGCGTATCGGTATGTTGTTTTTGAATCCCAGCATGCGTACCCGTCTTTCGACACAGATCGCTGCTCAGAATCTGGGTGCGGAGCCCATCGTCTTCAATGTGGACAAGGAGGGCTGGGCTCTCGAGTTCGAAGAGGAGGCTATCATGAGCGGGAATAAGGTGGAGCACGTCAAGGATGCGGCTCCGATCATGGGGAATTACTTCGATATACTTTGTATTCGCACTTTTCCTTCGTTGAAGAACAAGGAGGAGGATTATAGTGAGCTGTACATTAATCAATTTATTAAATATTCCGGGATTCCGGTGGTGAGTTTGGAAAGTGGGACGCTGCATCCGCTGCAGAGCTTGACCGATATTATCACTATTAATGAGGTGTTGGGTAAAGCTCCGGCGCGCAAGCCCAAGATCGTGCTTACCTGGGCGCCGCACGTAAAGGCGCTGCCGCAGGCTGTGGCTAATAGCTTCTCGCAGTGGGTAACGGCTTGGGGGAAGGCTGATTTCGTGATCACGCATCCGGAGGATTATGAGCTGGATCCGAAGTTTACTCCCGGCGCTACGATCACGCACAATCAGGACGAGGCGTTGAAAGACGCGGACTTTGTCTATGTAAAGAACTGGAGCACGTACAACGACTATGGTAAGATCTATACCAATGACCCGGAGTGGATGCTGACGAGCGAAAAGCTAAAGGCTACCAATAATGCGAAGGTCATGCACTGTCTGCCGGTGCGCCGGAACGTGGAGCTGAGCGACGAAATCCTGGACGGGCCGAACAGCATTGTGACGCAGGAAGCTTCGAACAGGGTTTGGGCGGCGCAGGCCGTACTCGCCGATTTGCTTCGCGGCACTTCGAAATAAATCATATGCAGCTTTCAATTGTAAAAATAGGCGGGAACATTATCGATGACGAAGGGCGGCTTGCTGCGTTCCTGGAGAGTTTTGCCGCTGTTCCGGGGAAGAAAATCCTGGTACATGGCGGCGGGAAGCTGGCCACCAAGGTTGCCGAGGGGCTTGGCGTCCAGCAGCAGATGGTCGACGGCCGCCGTATCACCGACGCAGAGACCTTGAAGATCGTGACGATGGTTTACGCCGGGACCATCAACAAGAATATCGTCGCTCAGCTGCAGGCGTTTGGGTGTCCGGCTATCGGGCTGACAGGGGCGGATGGGAATGCCATCCTCTCGCACAAGCGGACGCACGCATCGATCGACTATGGATACGTCGGGGATGTGGACGCGGTCAATACCAGTCTGCTGACGAGCTTGCTGATGCTGGATAAGCCGATCGTTTTTGCGCCTATTACGCATGACGGAAAGGGGCAGCTGCTCAATACCAACGCAGACACTATCGCGCAGGAGCTGGCCAGGGGGCTTAGCGCCGGGTTCGAGGTGACCCTGGTCTATTCCTTCGAGAAGAGCGGGGTGCTGCAGGATGCCTCAGACGAAAGTTCGGTCATCCGTAGTATCAATCCTGCCTACTATGAAGAATTAAAGGCCAGCGGCGCCATTTTCGCCGGTATGATCCCCAAGCTGGACAATGCGTTTGCGGCTCTTCGGAGCGGGGTTAAGAAGGTGATTATCGGCAAGGCCGAAGAGTTATCTTTGTTGCTCACCGGTGTCTCGGGAACAACTATAACAACATGAGTACTATCCAAATACTTGAAGGCGATGCGATCGATCTGCTGAAGCAGCTGATCGCCACGCCTTCTTTTAGTAAGGAGGAAGAGAAGACCGCGGAGATCCTTGCAGGATTTCTTTCGTCGCGAGGCGTGCAGGTCAACAGACTGCAAAATAATATCTGGGCTAAGTCCAAGCACTTCGACCCTTCGAAGCCTACGATTCTGCTCAATTCTCATCATGATACGGTAAAGCCGAACAAGGCTTATACGCTCGATCCGTTTGCGCCATTGGTCCAGGACGGGAAGCTGTACGGACTGGGGAGCAATGATGCGGGAGGCTGTTTGGTTTCATTGATTGCTACTTTTTTGTATTATAATGAGCGGGAGGGGCTATCCCATAACCTCATGCTCGCGTTGAGCGCCGAGGAAGAAATCTCCGGGCACAATGGCATCGAGCTGTTGATACCGGTACTAGGGAAAGTGGATTGGGCCATCGTTGGAGAGCCGACCAAGATGCAGCTGGCTGTAGCGGAGAAGGGACTGCTGGTTTTGGATTGTACCAGCTATGGCAAGGCCGGACATGCGGCTCGTGACGAAGGTGAAAATTCGATCTATAAGGCTCTCCGCGATATCGAATGGTTCAGCACCTGGCGTGCGCCGAAGGTTTCGAATCTGCTGGGGCCGGTCAAGATGAGCGTCACTGTCATCGACACGGATAACAAGGCGCACAACGTGGTGCCTTCTCAGTGCCATTTTGTGGTGGATGTGCGGGTCAACGAGCTGTATACTTTCGAGGAGCTGCTGGGGATCATTCGCGAAAATGTGGAATGTGAAGTTACTCCGCGGAGTCTGCGGATGCGTTCCTCGGGGATTGCACTGGACCATCCGATCGTGCTGTCGGGGGTAAATATGGGCCGGACCTGTTACGGCAGCCCGACCACCTCGGATAAAGCGCTGATGCCGTTTCCGGCGCTCAAGACGGGTCCGGGGGATTCGGCAAGGAGTCATACCGCGGATGAATTTATCTTTTTAGAAGAGATCGGTCAGGGTATACAAGGGTACATTGATTTATTAAGACCCGTGCTCGAGCCTGTAAAGGCAGGAGCGCGGATTAAAGAATATATCGACTAATATGAGCGGGAACAAACTTTGGAGCAAAGAAAGTACGAGTACTTCGGCCCTGATCGAGACATTTACGGTCGGGCGGGATAAGGAATTCGACGTGCTGCTGGCCGAATACGACGTATTGGGTTCTTTGGCGCATACGGAGATGCTGGCTTCTGTGGGATTGCTTTCGAAGGAGGACATGGTGTCGATCCACCGCGAATTGAATAATATTCTGGCGGAGATTCGGGCCGGCGGGTTTGTGATCGAGGAGGGGATCGAAGACGTGCATTCACAAGTAGAATACTTATTGACAAAGCGTATCGGGGAGGCTGGGAAGAAGATACATAGCGGACGCAGCCGGAATGACCAGGTTGCGGTTGACATTAAGTTATATCTGCGGGCGCAGGTGCAAGCCGTGAAAGAAGAGGTCAAAGAACTATTTGAGTTATTAGTACGCTCTAGTGAACAATACAAGGACAAGCTGCTGCCTGGGTACACGCATCTGCAGATTGCGATGCCGTCCTCTTTTGGTCTTTGGTTTGGCGCCTATGCGGAGAGCCTTGTAGACGACCTGGAGGTGCTGGCGGCGGCCTGGAAGGTGGCGGATAAGAATCCTTTGGGCAGTGGAGCGGGCTATGGGTCTTCATTTCCGCTGGAAAGGGAGATGACGACCCGGCTGATGGGTTTTGGGACTTTGAACTATAATTCGGTCTATGCCCAGATGAGCCGGGGGAAGACGGAGAAGATCGTGGCGATGGGTTTGGCGACGGTGGCGGCGACGCTCAGCCGTCTGGCGATGGACTGCTGTCTTTACATCAATCAGAACTTTGGATTTATCTCCTTCCCTTCCGAGCTAACGACGGGGAGCAGCATCATGCCGCACAAGAAGAATCCGGACGTTTTCGAGCTGATACGGGCTAAGTGCAACCGGATCCAGGCGACTCCGAACGAGCTGACCTTGCTGATCAATAACCTGCCTTCGGGCTATCACCGGGACCTGCAGCTGACGAAGGAAATACTCTTCCCGGCCATCGAGGAAGTCAAGGCTTGTCTGCAGATGACGAGGCTGATGCTTTCGAATATCCAGATCAAGGACGGCATCCTGGAGGACGAGAAATACAAATATCTCTTTAGTGTGGAGGCCGTCAATGAGCTGGTGAATAAGGGCGTCTCGTTCCGCGAGGCGTACCGGCAGGTGGGTAATGAGATCGAGAAAGGGGAGTTCAATTTCGACTATAAAAAGCAGCTTCATCATACGCACCTGGGAAGCCTGGGGAATCTGGGGAATGAAGGGATTCGGGCCGAGATGGAGAAAGTGTTAGGGAAATTTGCATAACTTTAGTGCAAATGAAATAACACCTGTAGCATGAAATTGCACCTTGGCTGTGGTCAGACCCTTCTACCCGATTTCGTCAATGTAGACAATACTCCATCCTTGTTTATGGCGCAGCTGCCCTGGTTCGCGCTGCGATTCTTACAGAAAACATCCTTTCTAAACGGCGATCAGCTGGGATTTATAAAGACGATCAAGGAGAATAAGCGAGTCATCCAGCGTGGGGATGTGCTGAACCTGCGTTATCCCGACAACTCGGTGGACGTCATCTATAGCTCGCACCTGATCGGCTGGTGTCTTAGTCACCAGCAGCTGAACCGGTTTATCTCGGAGATGAAGCGGGTCCTGAAGCCGGGGGGTGTGATACGGCTGTCCTTCTTCGATTTCAACGAGTGTGTGAACGACTATCTGCAACATAAGAACACAATCGAACTCTCCAAGAGCATTCCTTTCGGAACTACCGAGTTTACTTTTAAAGAAAAATTGAAGTTCCTGTTGAGTCCCAATATGCATGGGGGGATTGTGTTGAACCGGGAGACCATTGTCCTTTTGCTGGAGCAGAATGGGCTGAACCGGATTCAGCTGTTAAAGGCCGGGGAGACGACGATGACGCCGGAGCAGGCAGGAACGATCGACCTGTCTCAGCGCAGCGAGAATTCCATTTATGTCGAGTGTTATAAGGCGGTATAATTTTCTTTATATTGTAGTACCAACACTACTACGATATGAAAGTGATTTTTTCCTTTTCTTTTCTGGCGTTTGCGCTTGCATTGCACGCCCAGCCTGGGGATACGAGCATACGTGCCAAGGTCATCGACGGCATCCAATCACATTACGACGAGTATAAAAAGATAGCCCTTCAGATCTGGGATTATGCCGAGGTGGGCTATAAGGAAACTAAGAGCTCCGCTTTGTTGCAGAAGACGCTGACGGATAATGGATTTGTCGTTCGGTCCGGGGTAGCTGACATTCCTACGGCCTTTGTGGCGAGCTATGGTTCGGGCAGTCCGGTGATCGGGATACTGGCGGAATTCGACGCGCTGCCGGGTTTGGCGCAGCAGGCTACGCCGGAGAAGGCTGTTATCGAAGGGAAGAATGCCGGTCATGGCTGTGGGCATCATCTTTTTGGAACGGCGTCGGTGGCGGCTGGGATCGAGATCAAGCAGCTGATTGCCCAACATAAGTTCCAGGGGACTATCCGCGTTTACGGTTGTCCGGCTGAAGAAGGCGGTTCGGGGAAGGTCTATATGGTGCGGGCGGGGTTGTTCAACGACGTGGATGTGGTGGTACACTGGCATCCCGATGCGGATAATGCGGTGACGTTTACGAGTGCGCTTGCCAATAAGTCTGCCAAGTTCCGGTTTCATGGACTTGCGGCGCATGCGGCCATGGCTCCGGACAAGGGGCGGTCGGCGCTCGACGGAGTGGAGGCAATGGATTATATGGTGAATCTGATGCGGGAGCATATTCCCGAGGAGACCCGGCTGCACTATGTCATTACCAATGGCGGCAAGGCGCCGAATGTGGTGCCGGATTTTGCGGAAGTCTATTACTATGTTCGTCATCCCAAGAAGGAAGAGGTAGTGCGGATTTTCGATTGGGTGGCAAAAGCAGCGGATGGAGCTGCGTTGGGGACGCAGACGACGGTTGACTATGAGATCATTGGCGGTACGCACGATTTGTTGTTGAATAAGACGCTGGCGGAGGCTATGCAGAGGAATTTGAAGCGGGTTGGAGGGGTTTCGTATACGCCGGCGGAGATGGAATTTGCGCGGAAGCTGCAGTCTTCGTTTACGTTTAAGGCGCCGGCGTTGGAGACAGCGGGGATGGTTCAACCGTTGAAGGAAGTGCAGGATGCGGGGGGAGGGTCGACGGATGTGGGCGATGTGAGTTATACCGTGCCGACGGTTGGGTTACGCGCGGCTACCTGGGTGCCGGGGACGCCGGCGCATAGTTGGCAGGCGACGGCTTGCGGGGGGACGGAAATTGGCATCAAGGGAATGATGGTGGCGGCGAAGGTGATGGCGTTGACGGCGATGGATTGTTTTAGGAGTTCCGAGCTGGTGGCGCGGGCGAAGGAGGAATTTAAAAAAGATAAGGGCGAGTATCAGTACAAGGCTTTGCTTGGGGACCGAAAACCCGCCCTTAATTATAGAGACTGACCGCCGGGTGGCGGGGTTTAGCACGATTAGCCGCGCGCTGTGCGGCGCTGGGCTTAGCGCAGTTGTGTTGCGTCGACTCTCGTTGGCGTGTCCTTTCCTTCAATAATAGTTCTGGAGCTAAGCGCGATGGAGCGGATGATGGCTGCCATGTTCTTCATGTCCAGGTGGTCGATATCGTCGTCGGGGGTATGGTAGTGTTTGTCTACGTCGATCTCGAAGGTGGAGACGGTGTGTGCGGGAACGCCCTGGCGTGCGAGGGTTGCGTTATCGGAGCGGTAGAAGAGCTGTTGGTCGGGATAGGGGTCGGGATGGAAGGTGAAGCCCGTTCCTGTTAAATTCTTCTCGAGGATTTTCGCCATATCGCTTTTTTCATAGCCGGTGATAAAGGCCGAGTTGGGTCCCCATTTGCTGGCGGTTCCGATCATTTCGATATTGAACATGGCCATTACCGAAGCGGGGTCCATCTGGTTGGAGAAGTATTGTGAGCCAAAGCCCCCCATCTCTTCGGCCGTGAAGGCGACGAAGATAAGGGTACGCTCGTTGACCTTTGCCTTGGCGAAATAGTGAGCGAGGTTGATGACGGCGGTTACGCCGCTGGCGTCGTCATTGGCGCCATTGTAGATAGAGTCGCCTTTTGCGTCGGGTTTACCGATTCCGAGGTGGTCGTAGTGACCGGAGAAGATGACGTATTCGTTCTTTTTGCTTTTGCCCGGGATGACACCTACTACGTTGGCCAGTTTAGACTCGGTAAGTTCCTGATCGATCGTGATCGAGTAGGTCTTGGGACTTGTCGATGTCAGGACGAATACGATGCTGCGATCGGATTGGAATTGCGGCCGGTTGGAATTGGCCATGCGGGGGAAGTTCGAGGCAAAAGAAGAATCCACGAGTACGAGGGTGTTCTTCTTGCTGCGCATATTACGGGAGAGCTCTTGTCTGTAGTCTTGTCCCTGCTTTATATAGGCGACCTCGTAACCGCTGTTATTGTCGACAGTCAGATGTGCGGAAGTGCTGATGGCGAAGATCCTTTCCTTGGCGATGGGCTGTCCATCCAGGGTTGCCGTGATGGCCCCGACCTTGGTGACGAACATGGAAAATGGCTGGCGGTAGCTTTTGGCGCCGTTGAAGGTTTGGAGGCCGGCTTCCTTGAACTGGGACTCGATATAATCGGCGGCCTTTTCGATGCTGGGCTTGAACGGTTTGCGGCCTTGCATATCGTCGGAGGCGAGTGATCGTTCTACTTTTTCAACGGCAGCGGGGTTGATAATCTTGTCTAAATCCTGTGCGGACAGGCTTGCTGTTGCCAACAGGAGGGCAGCAGTAATGGTTAATGTTCTCATGTAGTAGTTTATTATAAGCTCATCATTTCTTTGAACTTGACCGTCTGGCGACGGCTAACCTCGATCTTCTCTCCACCTTTCATTTCCAGCAGCAGCCCGCCATTGAAATAAGGCTCGATTTTTTCGATGAGCCGGAGGTTCACGATATGCTTACGATTGGCACGGAAGAAGACTTTTTCGTCGAGTCTTTCCTCCAGTGCGTTTAGTGATTTTAGTATGAGGGGCTTGTTGGGTCCGAAATAGACTTTTGCATAGTTGCCTACGCTTTCGAAGAGCCGGATATCGGACAGCTTTACAAACCAGCAGCGTTCGCCGTCTTTTACGAAGACCTGGTCGTGCTCGTTGAGAATGCTGCGGTTGACCGAGATCGTGTGATCGGAGATGGGGTCTTTGTCTTCTTCCACCTGCAGCTTCTGGAGTGCGTCGGCGAGTCTTTTTGGCTCGACGGGTTTGAGCAGGTAGTCGAGGGCGTTTACTTCGAATGCCTTTAGGGCGTATTCGTCGTAGGCCGTAGTAAAGATGACGTTGGGTGCGCGTTCCAGCTCGGAGAGCATGTCGAAGCCGGTCTTACCGGGCATTTGGATATCCAGGAAGATGAGGTCCGGGTTGAGGCTGTCGATTTTCTCTACTCCTTCTGCGGCGTTGGCTGCTTCTGCGATCACTTCAATTTCGGGAAAGTCGAGCAGGAGTTTTTTAAGCTCGTTCCTGGCGAGGCGTTCGTCATCGATGATTACGGCTCTGATCATATGTTTATCATTTTGTCAGGTCGACTGGAATCAATACCCTTGCTTCTACGGTATTACCATTGACTTCGCGGATATCGAAATTAGCTTTCTGACCGAAAAGTATTTGTAGCCGGTTTTGGGTGCTGGCCAAGCCGAACCCGTCTTTATTCCTGTTGCCGTTGAGGACTCCGGTGTTGAGGATGACCAGCTCGTGGTAGTTTTCTCTGAAATCGGAGATAATCTTCACCTTTCCGCCATCTACTTGTCTGCTGATGCCGTGTTTGATGGCGTTTTCCACCAAGGTCTGCAGCATCATGGGCGGGATGGGCTGGTCGAGGGTATCTTCGTCGATCTCGTACTCTACCTGGAGGCGGTCTTCGAACCGGATGTGCTCGAGCGCCAGGTAATCTTTTACAATGTTAAGCTCTTTTTCGAAGGTGACCGTCTCCAATTTTTCCGCCTGCATACTGCTGCGAAGGATGTTGCTCAGCTCGGTGACTGCGGTCCGGGCGCGGACGGGATTTTCGTCGATCAGGGCCCGGATGCTGTTTAAGGCATTGAAAATGAAGTGGGGATTGATATGGGCCTTGATGGTCTTTAGTTCCAGCTCTTTTACGAGGGCTTCGAGCTTTAGGGTATCGAGCTGTTGTTTGCTGTATTTATCTATATAATGGTAGACGTAGTAGATCAGGGTCCAGGGAATGATCATGAGGCCGTATTCGGCGGTCATGGCTACCATTCTCCCGGTGAATTCGGACTTTTTTAGGGAGGATACGATGTGCAGGACGTCTCCCAGGAGGATACGGATCAGGCTGCCGACGATACAGGTCACCAGGATGCCGATCAGGAATTTGGGGAGGGCCTTTTCGATGGGCAGCTGCATCCAGCCCCACTGGCGAATGACTTCCCGGAAGATATGGGTGCTGACGAGGCCGGCGGTGGCCACTATCAATGTGTTGTAAATGAGGCGGTCAGTGACCTGTTGTTCGAAGGAGGTAATGGTCGAGAGGATTATGACCAATGCTAGAAAAGCCCAGCCACCAAGCTGACACCACCAGTAATATTTGCTTCCACTTTTGGGCATATGTAAGATAAGTATGGGTTAGTTCAGGGGCTCCCGGCGTTCCGGGCTGGTTTCTGCTCTGCGGGCGGAAATCTGAGCCACCGGACCAAATCTAGGGTTTTCCTCTTGCCTTCTCCTCGTAATTTGTACTAATGGCTAAATTCCGCAGGCCATCGGTCCGGTATTATAGACGAATTGCCGGTGCCGGGCTGGTGCCCGGCGGGGGTGGTTTCCGACAGGCAGCTGTGGCCCTGGCTGGCGGCCGGGCTTGGCGCGTATTCTTGCCAAATACGGTCGAAATGGTTATCTTTCAGGGTTGTTTCACCCTTACCTTGGCTTTAACCTAAAGCTAAGGGATAAAACTGTAATTTTACAAGATGGAAATTACCCCCGGGCCGCTCCTGCAGACCGTTAACTCTCCTGCCGACCTTAAGAAGTTCAGCAAGGAGCAATTGTTCCAGGTCTGTGATGAGCTTCGCCAATATATCATCGACACGGTCAGTGTTCACGGTGGTCACTTTGCAGCCAGCCTCGGCGTTGTCGAACTCACGGTAGCTCTACACTACGTTTACAATACTCCTTATGACCAGCTGGTATGGGACGTCGGTCACCAGGCCTATGGTCACAAGATACTTACGGGACGCCGCGACCAGTTTGCGAGCAACCGAAAATACAATGGCCTCAGCGGTTTCCCCAAAAGGGCGGAAAGTGAGTACGATGCATTTGGCGTAGGTCACTCTTCCACTTCCATTAGCGCAGCTCTTGGGATGGCAATGGCGGCCAAATATAAGGGAGAAAAAGATCGAAAGGCTGTAGCCATTATTGGGGATGGAGCCATGACGGCAGGGCTTGCCTTCGAGGGTATGAACCATGCGGGTGTTGCGGATACGGATATGCTCATTATTCTGAATGACAATGGCATAAGCATCGATCCCAATGTCGGCGCGTTGAAGGAGTATCTCACCGATATTACGACTTCCAAGACTTACAATAAGCTGAAGGACGATATCTGGAAGGCGCTGGGCAAGCTGCCGGGCAGCCAGTTCAGTCGCGAGATGGCCAGCAAGATCGAGCATAGCATCAAGGGTTTCGTCAGCCGGAGCAGCAATCTTTTCGAGGCGCTCAACCTGCGTTATTTCGGTCCTATCGACGGGCACAATATCACCAAGCTGGTCGATACCCTGCGTGATCTTCAGCAGATTTCCGGTCCCAAATTATTACATATCATGACGGTGAAAGGCAAGGGTTATGCCCTGGCCGAGAAAGATCAGACCAAGTGGCATGCCCCCGGTCTTTTCGATAAGATCACCGGCGAGATCTATAAGAAACATTATTCTGCTCCTCAGCCTCCCAAGTATCAGGACGTATTTGGACATACACTGATCGAGCTGGCGGAGAAGAATCCCAAGATATTCGGCATTACGCCGGCCATGCCAAGCGGTTCTTCGTTGAAACTCATGATGGACAAGATGCCGGATCGCGCCTTCGACGTGGGCATCTGCGAACAGCATGCCGTCACGCTTTCGGCCGGTATGGCGACGCAGGGTATGCGGGTCTTTTGCAATATCTACTCTTCGTTTATGCAAAGGGCGTACGATCAGGTGATCCATGACGTGGCGATCCAACAGCTGCCCGTTGTCTTCTGTCTCGACAGGGCCGGGTTGGTTGGTGAAGATGGAGCTACGCACCATGGCGCCTATGACATTCCCTTTATGCGATGCATCCCCAATGTGGTGGTCAGCTCTCCGATGAATGAGAGTGAGCTGCGCAACCTTCTTTATACTGCTCAGCTGGACAGCAATGAGTATCCATTTGTCATCCGCTATCCCCGCGGTGAGGGTGTCATGCCCGAGTGGAGGACGCCGATGCAGGAGATTCCAATCGGAAAGGGCCGGAAGATCAAAGACGGGAAGGACATTGCGATTCTTTCGCTGGGTCATCCCGGGAACTTTGTCACTACGGCTATCCGTGAATTGAGGTCCGAGGGACTTGACCCGGCGCATTATGATATGCGGTTCGTCAAGCCGTTGGATGAGGAATTGCTACATGAGATTTTTGGAAAGTATGACCGGATTGTCACTGTAGAAGATGGGACGGTCGTAGGCGGATTTGGTTCGGCCATTCTGGAGTTTCAGGCGGCGCATTCTTATCAGGCTACGGTTCGGATTATCGGGATTCCTGATAGGTTGATAGAGCATGGGACATTGAAGGAGCTTCAGCATGAGGCGGGGTATGATGCGCCGGCAATTGCTGCTGCAGTGCGGGAGATGATGAAGGACAAAGTCCGTGTAAATCAACTATTGGGGTAGCAGGCGCCTCGGGCGCTATTCTCTTGATTTTAGAAATCTTTAACAGCTACTGGCGCTTAAGCCGTATGGAAAAGGCGTTTTAAGTCATCTCGTATTGACCTAAACGCTATCTCTATGAAGTGGCTTCGCCGTATTGCGCTGTCTCTTGGAATATTGACCACCTTGTCTCTCGCTGTGGGTGGTCATTACTATTACAAAGGTTTTTATAAACATTCCCGTCGTGTTTCTCTGGCCGATCCGGAGTTATTGCGAGTTGGGGAGAGAGCTGGGGCCTATCGGCCCTGGCTTCAGAAGCATGGCTTCAATAGTGAGCTTTGTTTTCTGGTGGATATGGGGATGCCGTCGGGGAAGGCGCGGTTCTTTGTATATGATTATCGGAAGGATTCGGTGGTGTTGGCGGGTATGGTTGCGCATGGAAGCGGCGGTGATCGATTTGCCGTGAATCCTAACTTTTCGAATGTGTCGGGCAGCGGGTGTACGTCGCTGGGTCGGTATAAGATCGGTTATCCGTATCAGGGTCAGTTTGGCCGGGCGTATAAGCTTTATGGCCTGGATACCAGCAATAGTCAGGCGTTTAACCGGAATGTGGTGCTGCACTCCTGGAGTGGGGTGCCGGAAGGAGAAACTTATCCCTATCCCATATGCAACAGCCGGGGGTGCCCGATGGTGTCTCCGGCGTTTTTGAAACAGCTGGAGCCGATGATCGATGGGTCGGAGAAGCCGGTTTTGTTGTGTATTTTTAATTAATGATTACTGCATCTTTTGGAGAACAGGGGTTTGCTATTTTAGACGAGATCTTCAGTCGTCAGGAAATAGCGGCGATCATTTCCAGGATTTCAGCCGCTGATACTTCGAGACCTCAATTTCGCAAGACAAAGGACTTGTTTGCTATCCGGCGGTTTCTGCATGAGATTCCCGGCATGGCGGAGCTTCTTTTTACACCGGCGCTTATGGCGATCGTTCGTGCGTACGCGGGGGGTGAGCAGTTTTTGGTGAAGTCGATCTATTTCGACAAGCCGGAGGGTTCGAACTGGTTTGTGGCCTGGCATCAAGATTTGACCATTTCTGTCGACAGGAGGCTAGAGCACCCAGGTTTTGAGAACTGGACGGTGAAGCAGGGGCAGTTTGCGGTACAGCCCCCGGTGAATGTGCTGGAATCTATATTGACAGTTCGGATACATTTGGATGATGCGGACGAGGGGAATGGGGCGTTGAGGGTGGTATCGGGTTCTCATCGGGATGGAGTGGTGAGGGCGGATACGCGGGGGGAGGGTGAACGGGTTTGTTGCGTGGGTGCAGGAGGGGTTATGCTGATGAAGCCTTTGTTGCTCCATGCTTCGGGGCGGGTGTCGGATAGCAGGCAGAGGAGGGTGATACACCTCGAGTTTTGTGATCGGGAGTTGCCGGAGGGATTGGGGTGGGCGGAGCGGATAGAGGCTCTGCCGGGGAGCGGGCGTGAAGTGCGGATGGGTTAGGCGAACATGGGGACTTCGATGACGAGGATATTGGCTGTTGCGGGACCGGCTTTGAGGGTTAGGGTTTGCATGTCGGTGAGGCCGATGCCGTCGCGGGGTTCGAGGTGGTAACCTTCGATTTCGAGGTGGCCTTCGAGCAGGAAGACGTAGACGCCGTTACCGGGGAAGGCGGGGGTGTAGGTGATGGTTTTGTTGGGGCTGAGGTGGGTGAGGGCGAGGCGGGCGTCCTGGTTGATCCAGAGGGCGTGGTCTTCGGCGAGTGGGCTTACGATGACCTGCCATTGGTCTTTGCGGCCTTCGGGATAGAAGGTACGCTGGTCGTGGCGGGGTTTGATCCCGGTTTGTTTGGGGAAGATCCAGATCTGGAGGAGGTTGACCGCGTCGAAGTGCGAAGCGTTGTATTCGGAGTGGCTGATACCGCTTCCGGCGCTCATGATCTGGACGTCGTTGGTATGGAGGAGGCCGTCGGCTCCGGTGCTGTCTTTGTGTGTGAGTGTTCCTTTGAGGGGAATGGAGATGATCTCCATATTTTCATGGGGCTGCGCGTCGAATCCGCCGCCGCCTTTTACTGTATCGTCATTTAGTACGCGCAGGGCTCCGAAGTGTACTTTTTCCCTGTCATGCCAATTCCCGAAGCTAAAGGAATGGTGGCTGTCTAGCCATCCAAAGTTGACGTGTCCGCGTTCGGACGCGGGATAGTATTTATTGTTCATGGGTCAAATTGAATCAATTTGCCGAAGGTTCCAGGAACCCGGGAAAGAGGCCGCCATTGTCGGAACGGTCGTCGTTGCCGTTGCGGGGGCCGTCGTCATCGGAATCACCACCTTCATCGAATAGGCTACTGTCGAGTGGGTCTTCGGGTCTGTCGGGGTTGGCTTCTACGATAAAATTATTACGTCCTTCTCCGATCAGGATGCTCATGTAGTTCAGCTGAACCAGCTCGAGCATGGAGAGGAAGAGGAAGATGGCGTGCAGCCGGTCGCGGCAGATCTCGAAGATCTTTTCGAAGGACATGGAATGTTGTTCGCGGACCGAAGACAGGATGTGTTTCCTGCTGCTTTCCATGGTGTAGCTATATTGTACTACGGTGTGGACGGGTTTGTTCTGGCGTTGCTGGATGCGCTGCATCACCTTTTCAAAGGTCTTCATGAGTTTGAAGAGCGTGATGGCTTGTATTTCGGTGCCTTCGCCGGATTCTTCGCCGATAGTCGAGAGTTCCTTTTGGAGGTTGCCGCGGCGAACCATAAGGTGGCGGATAGCTTCCATTTCGGCGAGGGTCGCCGATGCTTCTTTATAGCGCTTGTACTCAAGGAGTTTGTCGATAAGTTCCTGACGGGGGTCGATCTCGTTTCCTTGTGCGTCGAGCTCTTTGCGCGGCAGGAGCATCTTGGCTTTGATGCGCATGAGCGTGCTGACAAAGAGGATAAATTCGCTGGAAAGCTCGATGTTCAGGCTCTTTTCGCCGTGGATATAATCCAGAAAGTCCTGAATAATATTGTGGATAGGTATATTGTAAATATCTAATTCGTCCCTTTCGATAAAGAATAGGAGGAGGTCGAAAGGGCCTTCGAATTGAGGTAATTTGATTTGGTACGTTGTGTTCGTCATAACCAAACGAAAATACCTTAATTTCTAAAAAGGGAGGGGGGATAGGTTTTCCCCAAGTTGCTCACTGTGCGTGGATAGTGGACAACTTGGGGATGGAAATATTGAGAGGCCGGTTGGGCGGCAGGACAGCGCGTAGGCCGGGCGGTTATTGTGCAGGTTTTGTCGGGGCCCTTGTTTTATTTCGGAACTGGTAAGCGAATCCTATCCCCATGATTTCCTGGAGCTGTAGGGCCGGTCCTCCAACAGACCCATCGCTCTTAACGGATTTGACGTCGTTGTCATAGATGAGGGTTACGGAGAGGCTCATGCTGATGAGCCTTGTAACTTTGACTGCCAGAATATTGGTCATATATAGCGTAATATTCTGCGGACGGCGCAGGTAGTCGGAGAAAAGATCGAGCTTGCCGGTGTAGACAGCCGTCTTGCTGAGATTGGCCTTATAATTAACCGAGGCATAGGCGCCCAGTTGGAAGCGGGAGTGTTTACCCGAATCTACTCCGAAAGCGGCAACCGATGCCAGGGAATCGTTAAGTACGACGACTTCGCGGGCAGTGATAGGAGAAAGAAACAAGGAAAAATTCTCTACCGGCTTATAGTCCATACCAATGGACAAAAGGAAGTAGCCCGGGGAAAGAAAATTCGAGGTCAGGACTTTCGTGTCCTGGTCGGGGTAATTATACCCTTTTGTAAACTGGCTTCTAAAGTTGAAAAGGCCGCTCAGGTACCACTTCTTTCCTATATCGTATCCATATTTGGATACCAGGTCGATGCGGTCATCCGTCTTACGTCCGCCAAGGCTTGTCGTTTGAGCAAAGCCGTATGCGAGATTCAGGCTATTGTCCCAATTGTGGCGGCCATCCGTATAAAAAGCATAAAGGTTCAACAACGCGGCAAGAGAGATAGCGGATTTGTCGCCGCCGGCCGACCAGTTGCTCAATGCTGCCTGGTTGAAGTTGACATTGAATAATCCTCCCGTTTTCCAGGTTTGCTTTGTCGTATCATTAGGGTCCTTGGTGATCTTGACATTTTGGGCTTCGTCTCTCAGTGCCTGGATTCTGTTTTGCCCATGTACAACGGAGATAAATGTTGTCGTGATGGTCAGGAGGATAAGCGTCTTCTTGAAATTCTTCATAACTCGTCAGTTTGTGTTAACAATGTCGAATTGGACTTCGTCCAATTTGGTTCTCAAAAAAGTTGCCAAACAGGGAAAGTCCGGTTTGGCAACTGAATTTTTTTATAAAGGAGAGGCTATTAAGGCCTTTTTTTCAGCTCGGCGAGGATGTCAGCCAGCAGCTGTTCCGTAGGGGTAGGTCCGGCGGCTGGTGGCACTCTTTTCTTCTCGAGGCTCTTGAAGAATTTTACGATCAGGAAGAGGATAAATGCGATTATAACAAATTTAATGACGGCCGATAGGAAGCTGCCGTATTTGACTGCACCCCAGGCTAGCTTATCGATATCCTGGAGGTGGGCGGCTTGCAGGGCTGGCGTCAGCAACAAGGGCGTAATGATGTGGTCGACCAAAGAGGAAACGATTGCGCCAAATGCTGCGCCAATGACTACGGCTACGGCCAGATCGAGAACGTTGCCCCGCATTACGAACTCTTTAAACTCTTTTAGCATTCCCATGATGAATCGGTTTTAGTTGTTATTAAAAGTGTAATTAAGAGACTATTTTAATTGGGTCAATTCCGCTATTTCTTTTTCAATCCGGGGTACTGCATCTTCAAGTCTTTCAGGGTATCTCTTACTGCCTTGGCGATAATGTATTCTTTGTACCAGTTTTGGTCGGAGGGGACGATGGTCCAGGGGACGTCGTTACAATTTTCGAAGCAATCTTCGTACATCTTCATGTAGTCGTCCCAGAGCTTCGCCTCTTTGAAGTCGTCTTCGTTGTACTTCCACATTTTGGCCGGGTTGTGGATCCGTTCTTCGAGGCGTTTCTTCTGTTCATCTGGTGAGATGTGTAGATAGAATTTGAGGATATGGGTGCTATTGTGTTGTTCGAGCAGGTTTTCGAAGCGGTTGATGGCTTTTATCCGGGCCTGCGCGGTATCGTCATCGATCCATTTGTGGACGCGGGTGATGAGGATGTCTTCGTACTGGCTGCGGTTGAAGATTTGAATATATCCTTTTGCGGGGGCGTGGGTGTGGATACGCCAGAGGAAGTCGTGGGAGAGTTCTTCGGCGGTGGGGGCTTTAAAACTTTTTACGAGGACGCCCTGGGGGTTTAGCTTGCCAAAGACGTTGCGGACGGCTCCGTCCTTGCCGCTGGCGTCCATACCCTGTACGATTACCAGGAGGCTGTGTTTGGATTCGGCGAAGAGGAGATTTTGGAGCTCGTCCAATTCCGCCAGAATATCTACAAGTTTATCCTTAGTATCTTGCTTATCCCAGTCCTTGGGTGCGCGGGTGTCTATGTCCTTGAGTTTGATTTTGCCCATAAATTTGAATTATTCTGTTGCGGAAAATACCCAATCACCGCGTAGGCGATTGGGATATATGTGCCGGACAATGTCTGGCAGGGACAGGTCGAGGGTCTTCGTTAGCAGAGGGGCAACGGGAGAGGCGTCAGGGAGATTGGGTAGTCTGTTAAACAGACATGATCTCTTTTTCCTTTGCCTGGAGGTGTTTTTCTACTAGGGCGATATTCTTATCGGTGATGTCCTGGATTTCTTTTTCGGCATCTTTTGCTTCGTCTTCGCTGAGGCCGTCTTTCTGCAGCTTCTTGATCTGTTCGATGGCGTCGCGGCGGATGTTGCGGATGGCTACGCGTGATTGTTCGCCTTCGCCTCCTGCCCTTTTTACAAATTCCTTTCTTCTCTCTTCGGTCAGCGGGGGCATGAAGAGCCGGATGATATTGCCGTCATTTTGGGGGGTGACTCCAAGGTTAGCGTTGATGATGGCCCTTTCGATCGGTTGGAGCATGTTCTTCTCCCAGGGCTGTATAGTCAGGGTTCGGGCATCCATGGCAGAAACGTTACCGATTTGGTTCAGCGGGGTCGGGCTACCGTAATAATCTACGGTCAATCCATCCAGCATTTGGGGATTGGCCTTTCCGGCTCTTATCTTAATCAGTTCAGTTTCAAGGTGGTTGAGTGCCTTTTTCATAGCATCCTTGGCTTCTTCAAGGATGAGTTCCAAATCGTCTGACATAGCTAAAATGGGTTGGTGTTTGACCAACGTTATGTTGCAAACCTACGTCAAATGAAAAAATATGGCAATAAAAAATTGAATAAAAGTTAATTTTTTATTGCCATAAACATAATGTCTTTATTGGGCTCCGCCCAATGGGTGGACAAATACAAATGAGTCTTAATTATTCTGTTCCAGGATGCTGTCTTTTTTTAGGGGCAGCAGCTGGGATGCCTTTGTGAGCTGTGCGTTCTCTTCGGTAGTTGTCTTGGCAACGAAGAGTCTGGGGGCAGGCATCAGGTAGTATATGGCGGCGATCATTGCAAAGAACAGGAAGAAGACGCCGAATATCAGGGTGGTACAGTTGAGGTTTCTTGCCATGAATACCAGGCCGATGACGACGAAGTTTACAGCTACCAGGAAGAGTGTAATGGCTCTGTGGGAGAAGCCTCTGTCGAGCAGCAGGTGGTGGATGTGATTGCGGTCCGGGCTAAAGGGAGACCGGCGGTGCAGGATACGGATGCCGAAAACCCTAAGGGTATCGAGCATGGGTATCATAATAATAGTAAAACCTACGGCGGGTGATGCGGCGATGGGCAACCGTACGTCGGCCGTATTGGCAACATTGATAAATTTCAATACAAGAATGGCATTGATGGTTCCCAATAATAGTGAACCGGTGTCACCCATGAAGATCTTTGCGGGTTGGAAGTTGAAGATCAGGAAGGCCAGCAGGCTACCGGCCAGGGCGAAGGCGATCACAGCGTAGGGCAACATTCCGACATAGAGGAAGTAAGTCCCAAAGATCGCTGTGGAAAGAAGGCCCAGGCTACCGGCGAGACCGTCTACTCCATCAATGAGGTTGAAGGAGTTGATAACGACGATCACTGCGAAGTAAGTGAGCAGGAGGCTAAACATTTCCGGGAGCTGATAGACGCCCAGGAAGCCGTGCATGCTGCGGATCTGGATATTACCGTAATAGATGATGATAAAGGCGGCGAGCACCTGACCGATAAACTTCTTGACCGGTGAGATGACGAGGATATCATCTTTCAGACCGAGGAAGAAGATAACGAAAGAAGCCGCCATAAAATATTGAAGATCAGCAAATTGACTGAATTTAATTGTAAGCAGACAGCCGAAAATGAAGCCGGCGAATATGCCGAGGCCACCCAAGGGAGTGATGGGGGCATGGTGTACTTTACGGGCGTCGGGCATGTCGAAAAGCTTTTTCATTTCAGCGACATTGATCACGGCTGGAATGGCAAGAAACGTAACTGTAAATGAAATAGCTATCGAGAGTAAAACATCAAACATCAGTCTGATTTTTGTTCATTAAACAAAAGTAATAGTAATTCTTATATATTGCTACTAATATGAATAACTCTTATTACAACCTTGGGTCTCCTTGCAAACATTGGGCCCGATTGTTTTAAGAATTTTGCGGGGTCAGAGCCTGTTCAGACGATGGTTATCAGTTTCGGGCAAGCTGAATTAACTAGGCCATTGGGAGAATTAGACCGAAAGATAACACAAAACTTTAATGGGACCAAACAAAAGTTGGGTCCTGTCTGACTCTGTAAAAGCGGCTGATCCTGCAAAAAATTGCCAAATTGGTCTTGACAAAAAACCTTTAGATTTGCCTACCGTTATTAACAGATAGACAGAATCAATAAATCTAAAATTATGGCTGACTTAAAAGCAATCGCTTCACAGATTAGAAGAGATATCGTAAGAATGGTCCACGGCGCACAAAGCGGTCACCCCGGAGGTTCACTCGGCTGTGCTGATTTCTTCGCTGCACTTTACTTCAAGGTTCTTCAGCATGATCCCAAGTTTAACATGGATGCCAAGAGCGAAGACGTTTTCTTCCTTTCTAACGGTCATATTTCTCCTGTATTCTATTCGGCTTTAGCCAGGTCAGGATATTTCGACGTCAAAGAACTTGCTACTTTTCGTAAGATCAACTCCCGTCTGCAAGGTCATCCGACTACGCACGAACACTTGCCTGGTATAAGAGTTGCCAGCGGCTCGCTCGGACAAGGCATGAGCGTTGCCATTGGAGCCGCGTTGTCTAAAAAACTCAATAACGATAAAAATATTGTATTCTCACTCCATGGAGACGGAGAATTAGATGAAGGTCAAAACTGGGAAGCAATTATGTTTGCCGCTGCGCACAAAGTCGACAACCTCATCTCTACTGTAGACTGGAATGGTCAGCAGATCGACGGCACGACAAAGGCTGTTATGGATCTCGGCAACATCCACGCTAAGTTCGAGGCCTTTGGCTGGACTACGCTCGAGATGAACGGGAACGACATGGATGAGGTGATAGCCACGCTGGACAAGGCTAAGAGCCTGGTTGGACAAGGAAAGCCTATCGCTATCATGATGCACACGATCATGGGCAAGGGTGTCGATTTTATGGAAAACGACCACCACTGGCATGGCATCGCTCCGAATGACGAGCAGTTGCAGAAGGCGCTATCTCAACTGCCGGAAACGCTGGGTGATTATTAATAATGTTCTTCTATATGACAAACCCTTAGCCTGCGGCTAAGGGTTTGTAGTTTTAATACTATACTATCTTAGTTCAATAGCTTGTGCTGCGGCTTTGCGAGCGGGGATCCAGGAGGCTAGTAAGGCAACTACGAGGATAGTGGTGAGAACGAGCGCGAAGTCGGAGGCTACTAGTTTGACGGGATAATAGTCGATAAGGAAGGAATCGCCCTGGAGAGGAATGAGCTTGTACTTGCGTTGGAGCAGGCACAGGATCAGGGCGAGGAGCATGCCGCTTCCGCCGCCGAGGAGGCCTAGCAGGAGACCTTCGCTCAGGAATATTTTCTGTACGAGGCCGTCGCTTGCGCCCAGGGCTTTTAGCACGTGGATATCCTTTTGTTTTTCCCAGACGAGCATGGTCAGTGCGCCGACCATATTAAAGGCAGCAACGACCAGGATCAGGGTCAATACGATATAGATAAACCATTTCTCGGTGCCCATGACATTGTAGAGGGCCTGGTTTTGTTCGTAGCGGGTTTGTACGCGATATCCTTTTCCCAGTATTGCGTTTAACTGCCGCCGAACCGATTCTGTCTGGCGGGCATCTGTAACCGCAACTTCGACCGCGGTGTATTCGTCCGCCTGTAAGCCCAACATTCGCTTGACAAAGGCCATGTTGGTGATGACGTAGTTGTCGTCGAAGTCTTGCTGAATACGGAAGACGCCGGAGGTCGACATTGCTTCGTGGCTAAGGGACGATGTTGGGTCGGCGGCTAGGTCGGTTCCTTTGCGGAACAGGTAGACTCTAAGGGGGAGCAGTGCGCGATCGGCTTCGACGCCGAGTGCGTATTCGATGCCGGAGCCGAGGATGGCCCGGGGATGATCGTCCGTACCTAAATCGAAAGTGCCGTGCTCTACGCGGCTGCCGACACCCGATACTTTCGAGAAGTTATTGTCTACTCCTTTTAGATAGGCCAGGATGCGGGAGTCTCCGTTTTCGAGGAGGGCCTTGTCTTCGGCAATCAACGAGAAGGCGTGAACGCCGTTGATCGTTTGAAGCTGTTTTAGCTGACTGGCGGAGAGGGTGAGTGTCTTACCGCTTGCGGGACTTATTTTAATATCCGGGTAAAATGTGGAGTAGAGTGATTTTACCAGGTCTTCGAAGCCGTTGAAGACGCTTAGAACCAGGATCAGGGCGGCGGCTCCTACGACGATAGCCGTCATACTGACCCAGGCGATGATATTGATCGCGTTGGTCGATTTTTTTGCACGGAAATAGCGCCAGGCGAAGAGGAGGTTCATTCGGCACCGCTCTCCCCGGCGGAGTTGCTACCTGGCGGCCGTTCCGCCTTGATTTTCTTGAATAGCTCCTCCATCTTATCCGCGTGATCCAGGGTATCGTCGTGAAAGTATTGCAGGATGGGGATTCTCCGCAGCTGGTGTTTGACCCGTTCGGCGAGTTCTTTTTTGATTTCCCAGCCTCTGTCTTCGATCTTCTTCATTATCCCGGCGGGGTCGCTTCCTTTAAAGATGCTGAGATATACGCGGGCTTCCAGCAGGTCGGGGGTGACTTTGACTGCTGTGAGTGAGATTAGGGCGCCGTCGACCATACTCAGGCCCAGGCGCTGAAAAATGCCGCTTAGCTCCTCCATCAGCAGGGCGCCTACCTGTTTTTGTCTTTTACCTTCTTGCATATTTTAACTTTGGTTGGCCGGACTTCGTCCGGCTTGTAGTGCGGCCTTTCGGCCGGGGTACCGATATTAAGAATTTCCTGTTACCTTTACCCCCCAAATTTACGGCATATTTCAGCATGAAGAAATTCTCAGTGATTTTACAATATCTTTCCCGTTATAAGGGGAAGATTGTCCTATACATGTTCTTTAATATCCTTTCGATCGTATTCGGGTTGATTTCCCTGGGTATGTTGAGTCCTTTTCTGGATATTTTGTTCCGGGAGGGGGGTACGGCGGCACAGCCCAGCCTCAATACGAATGCTATCGGGGGATTGAAAACGCTTTTGGTCGGTGTTATTCAAAACCATGACAAGTCAACGGTGCTGATCGTCATCTGTCT
>JAFDYG010000212.1 GCA_018267545.1 Bacteroidota bacterium | reverse complement strand
GAACTTGTTCGGAAGCCGTTCCCGAAAGGTTTCGCATATCCTGCCGTTTGGGCCGCCGGGCAAGAATGCCGAGCTGAATAGGGAGTACAACGATAAGCGAAAACGGATCAGCATCAGCGGAGTACAGGAAAAATATAGTCTGCGGCAGGAGAAAAATAGTCTGTTTCTCACCGATACTAAAGGAACCCATATCCTGAAACCCGTGCCCGGCGAAAGGCTGGATCGGGTTATCGATCTTCCGGCTAATGAACATCTGAGCATGCAGATAGCCAAGCAGGTGTTTGGAATCCGAACGGCAGAGTGCGGGATGATCTTCTTCGATGATGGGTCTCCTGCCTATATCACCCGGCGTTTCGACTACAAAACGGATGGCTCCGGCAAGTATCAGCTGGAGGATTTTGCCACGCTTCTGGGCAAGACACCGGAGCGGGAAGGGGATAATTTCAAGTACAACGCATCTTACCTGGATATTGCGAATTTGATCCGGCAATACTCGGCTGCGGCGACGGTAACCTTAGTTGACTTTTTCCGACTGCTATTATTTAATTATCTAATTGCCAACGGAGATGCTCATTTGAAGAATTTTTCATTAATGGAGACGGCGCAGGGAGATTTTATACTTGCCCCGGCTTATGATCTGCTTTGTACGGCGTTGCACCTCGACGACAGCTACCTGGCGCTTGAAGGGGGGCTCTATGAAAAAGACTACGACGAAAAGACTTATTACGATACTGGAATGTATACAGCAGCGTCCTTTGTGGTCTTTGCGGAAAAGGCCGGATTGCGGGCTGAGCTGGCGCGTAAGGTGATCGACGTATTTCTGCAGAATGTTCCCAGGGCTGTCGAGCTGGTTGATCGCAGTTTCCTAAGTGAAGAGGGGAAGGCCGAATATATTAAAATACTCAACCGGCGCCAGCAGGCGTTAAAAGGTGGGTCCTGACAGGGCCCGGCTTTTTGTGAGGTAGGTGAGGATAATTGCGTTGTCGCGGATTTTTTTGTAAATTAGATTGAAATTTGGTCTATGAATACATTGAATATCGAAAATAAAGAATACGTCGTCATCCCCAGGAAGGAATATGATGACCTGCGCACGAAGGCTGCGGGGAAGATGGCTTCTGCAAAGAAACTCACGCTTGCGGAAGGGAAGAAGAAGGCGTATAAACTTATCGATAAATGGGCAAAAGGAAAGTAACTATCCTGGACCCTGCTGTTGATGAAGTCGCGCGAATTGCACTGTTTGTTGAAGGCGAAGGGGCTCCCCAGGCCGCTAAAAAATTTGTCGATGATGCTTTCGCCTTTTTTGAATCGCTTTCCGATGAACGTATGATCCATCGCCCTTGCAAAACTCCCGCCGTCTGGAAGGCATTGAATCTCCGCTGTGTCAACTTTCGAAAAAAGTATGTGGTTTCCTATTTGGACAACAAGAGTGAAATTGTTGTCTGCGAGTTCGTTTTACAAAAGTTAATAAAATAGCCGGCTGCACGAAGATTGGTTGCGCCTATCTGGCCGCTTCTTCCATTACCAATTCATACAATTCCCGATGCAGCAGGCGGGTAACCTCGCCGGGCAGGCCTTTCCCGATCAGGGTCGTATCGATCTGTACGACGGGCACCAGGTGTTTAGTTGTGCTGGTGATAAAGGCTTCTTTTGCCGTTTTTAGTTCGTCCAGCTTGAGATCGCGTTCTTCTATGGTGAATTGTTGGGCGGCTATGTTGAGCGTCTTCATCCTCGTTATGCCTTTTAGGACCTGACGGCCGGGCGTAACGATCGTGTTGTCCTTGGTGACGACAAAGAAGTTGCTGCGGGGACATTCGGTGATCACGCCGCCCGTATGATAGAGGACGTCGTCTGCGCAGGTTTCTTTTATAAAGGGCTGGAGCCAGATGGCCATCAGGTAATCGATGGTTTTGGTTTCCGGCATCTGGCGTTGATGGGCGTAGGTAACGAGACGGATGCTTCTTTGAAGATCGGGTGTGATGGCAGAGGGTAAGGGTTGCTGCGTGATGATGAGATTGGGGCCGCCGGCGGAGGCTGGGGTCAGCGCGTAGCCGTCGGGAGAATAGCCACCGGTGAGGGTGAGGCGGATGCCCGAGTCGGGGATATTGTTGGCTTGTTGTAGCCGGTGGATCAGCTCGTGTAGTTCTTCGCGGGTCTTGCCGATGGGCAGCCGAAGCTGCTGCGCCGATGCGATAAACCGGTCCAGGTGGTCGTTGAGGAAAATGGGCCGTTGATTGAGCGTCTTGAAGAAGTCGAAGATGCCGTATCCTCTTTGTATCGCGAGATCACTGACGGCTAAAGCCGCGTTTGCTGTGGGAATAAGTTCCCCGTTGAGGAGTACAAATGATTCGTTCACGGGACAAAGGTGCGTAAACTTTTTTATTTACAGGAGACGAAAAAGGCTGACCTTTTTGGGTCAGCCTGATATATGGAGTAATTGACTAGTGAACTAAACTGGATTCTGGTCTCTGCCGGGACGGCCTTCGCCACGACCGGGGCCGAACCCGCCGGGGCCAAAACCTCCGCGACCACCAGGTCTGCGCATCGTCTTCATCTTTTCGAACTGGCTGTACTGATCGGGAGTAAGGATAGTCTTGTAGCTATCATTGCGTTTGGCCATCAGCGCCTTCATCTGCTCTATCTTCTGCTGCGGCAGAAGACTCTCGTTTTCATGAATAGCCTTTATTTGGTTGCTTAAGTCCTGCTGGCTGGCTTTTAATTTTGTTACCTGGTCGTCGGTAAGGTTCAGGTGCAGCTTCAGGCGTTCCATGCGAGCGGCGGCCATTACCTGCATATTCTCAGACATCCGTTTGCGACGGGCGGCTATTTCTTCCTTTTGTTTGGGGGTGAGGAGCGCTTCCAGCTTCGACTTCTTATCCTTTTGCAGGGCGAGGAGGCTGGACTTGTATTCGCGAAGGGTGATATTGTCTTTTTTGTAGAGGTCGGCGGACTTGGTGCGGAAATCTTTGTTGATTTCGGCTATTTGTTTCCGTTGTTCCGGTGTGTAGTGGACGAATTCACCGTGGCGGCGGAAGTTGCCATCGCGGCCGCGGGCGCGGGCGAAGTCGTGATTGTCACGGCCGTCGTGATTGTCACGGCCAAAATGTCGACGGTGTGTCGAGTCGCTGGGGTTCGAGGTCTGCGCCTGGGCCTGAGCCGCCCAGCCGATAGATATTACTCCCAGAAGGAAGAGGACTTTTTTCATATCTTGTTTTTTAGTCCATATAGGACGAAAAATGTCGTACACCGTTTAATCTATGATAAGACTATACAGCTGTTAAAAAGCTGCATTGACCGAATTGTTTATATCGGGAGCGGACAGTTTTTGTATTAAAACCGGACAGGGGCGT
>JAFDYG010000211.1 GCA_018267545.1 Bacteroidota bacterium | reverse complement strand
TACTTGCCCATCATCTCCGCCGCCAACCCCGCATCATCCGAAGCAAAAATAGAAAGCTCCTTCATCCCCGCATCCACACCCAGGGCCATCAGCTCACCTACCGCCACTCCCCTCAAAATATCCGGCTCATACGCATCCGGCGTCCTCACCCCACGCCTTTGAATCTTCTCCGTCATGATGCTTCCCTTCATCAAAAAGAACGACACAAAATACGCCGCCACACAAGCCCCAAGCAGCGGCAGCAATCCATTCATCTGTCCCGTGGTCTCCAACGAAAACACGATCGACGTCAGCCAGGCCCTCGAAGCCCCCGCAAACATCGCCGCCATCCCGATCAAAGCCCCCGTCGCCATATTGATCCCGCAATTGGGAAACACCTGCAGCACCACTCCAGCCATCAAAGCCCCCAACGCTCCTCCGATCGTAAACAATGGGGCCAGCGTTCCTCCCGAAGTCCCGCTCCCAAGCGAAATCGACCAGGAGAGATACTTCAACAAACACAAAGCACCAACTACGGCAAGCGGCGCCGCCCCTCTCAGCAAACCCTGAATATTATCATATCCCACTCCCATCGTCCGCGGAGAAAAATAACCGATTACACCAATCGCAACAGCCCCGATCGCCGGCCACCACATCCAGTGCACCAGTAGCTTCTCGAAAAGATCCTCAATCCAATAAATCGATTTCGAAACCAACGCGGCACAAACCCCAATAAACGCCCCAAGCAATACATAAATCGCCAACGCCCCATCCGTAGCCTGCGGAATCGCCGGCATCGCAAACACCGGCTCATGCCCGAAAAGCAAAATATGCATCCCCGCCCCCGTCACACAAGCCAATCCAACCGGTATGACAGACCGCGGAGAAAACTCGAATAATAAAAGCTCTATCGCCAGTAAAACCGCCGCCAGCGGACTCCCGAAAATCGCCGACATCCCCGCACAAGCCCCCGCCGCCAATACAATCTTTCGCTCCGACGAAGAGATATGCATCCACTGCCCCATCATCGAGCCAAAAGCACCGCCCGTAGCAATGATCGGCCCCTCCGCCCCGAATGGACCGCCCGTCCCGATCGAAATCGCAGCCGATATAGGCTTGAGCAATGTAATCGCCGGCGGTATCTTACTCTCACCCAAAATGATCTTCTCCATCGCCTCCGGAATCCCATGCCCCCCGATCGCCCTGGAACCATACCTCGCCATAAAACCGACAATCACCGCTCCCGCAATCGGCACACCGATAACCAGCACCCCCAGCTGATTCCCCGCCGGCGACGCCGGCTCGATAGAAATCCGACCATAAAAAGCAAGATTTGTAATAAAATCGATCAGATAAACCAATCCCTTCGCCACAAACCCAACGATCAACGCATTTAATACTACCTGTATACAGAGATAAAATACCCGGTGCGTTACAAGATTCTTTCTTATGCTCATACTGCAAAAGTATTGCTCAAACGATATTAATTACAAATTTTTAAACTAAATTTGCGATAAAATATTGTCCATGCAATATTCAGGATTACTCCAGCACTGCCACCCCGAGTGGCTGGAACTCATTGACCTTAAGAAGAAAACCATCCATATAAAGAAAGGAAAACACCTCTTTCAGCAAGGCGAAAAAGTCGAAGGCATCTTCTTTATCCAATCCGGCGTCGTCAAAATTCACGTCCCCTGGGTTGAAGACAAAGAGATGATCATCCGCTTCGCCAAAGCCGGCGACATTGCCGGCCATCGCGGACTCCCCGCCAGCCATGCCCCCATTCCCACCTACCCCATCTCCGCCACCGCCCTCGAAGACACTACCGCATCCTTCCTCACCAACGACTTCTTCGAAACTACCCTAAAAGCCAACCCCACCCTCACATACGCCCTCATGCAGTTCTACGCGACGGAACTCCAAAAGGCCGAACAGAAAATGCGCAACCTAACCCACATGGAAGTAAAAGGACGCATTTCCCTCGCCCTCCTCGACATCGAATCCACCTTCGGCACCGGCAAAGACAAATACATCACCCTGGCCCTTACCCGTCAGGACATCGCCTCATACGCAGGAACCACCTACGAAACCGTCTTTAAATTTTTTACTGAATTAGTCGACAGGAAAATTATCTCGACCTCCGGAAAGAATATCCGCATCCTTAAACCCGCCGCCCTCCAGGCCTACATCCCCTAACCCGCAGAACCCTCACCCTGCGCATCCTAAATGCTACGCATATTCATGCGCCCTCTTATAAAAATCCCCCGCCAGCCCCCTCACCATCGCCTCCTTATCCTTACACTCCTGAAACATCAACCCACTATCCACTCCCTCCTTCCCCGCATACGCCGTCAACAACACCGCCGTATCATGCCACTGCCCAATCGCCTCCTGCAGCCGATCCAGATAATCCCTATTCAACCCAATCTCCTCTGCCAACGCCACCGGCAGCACCCTCTGCACATACAACAACTCTTTAATCCTCTTGCGAGCCTCATGCAGCAAATCTCCCGCCCCCGTCAATAACACACTAATCTTAATCAACCTCGCAGCAAACCAATCCTTCACACACTCCGTCCTTATCGACAGCACATCCGCCTGCAACCTCCTCCCCGCCTTCTTCCCCTTCTTTCTATATAAAGATATCTTCCGCTTGAACTCCGCAGTAGCCGAAACCCGCAAACGTTCCTGCTCCGCCCGGAACTCCCCCATATCCAAATGAAACCGCTCCATCAGCCGCAAACTATTCTCCGCATCCCTTATCTTCCCCGCCTGCCGGAACATCTTCTTCAAAAGCGCAAAATCCTTCGGCGCCTTCCTGTCCGAACATTCCTTCATCATTTCCACAAACGCCCGCACCTTCTTGATTCCCAATCGCAGCTTATGTATCGCCTCCGAATCCCCCGACCGCCCAAACGCATCCAGCTGGACCAGCCAGTCCCGCTCTTTCTTTGAAAGATATCGACGCTGTTTCTTCCTGGATAACATAATTATGCGGTATACTTATGAGCGATTGTATCCAATATATGCCTCCTCGAGGCCGTAGCATCCGTCATCGCCTCCGCCTCTTCCCCTGCCTTCGCCAGCTCCTCGTCATGCACCGTATTCCGAAACCAATTCGTATAATCCTTCCGATGCAGATGATAAAGCCAGGTATCCACATCCACCCCCTCCGCAATATGCAAGAACATCATTAAGTTGTTCGCAACAAGCCGCAGCCGCCCCTCCTCACCCGTAAAGACAAAACTATTATAACCCATATCGCCCTGCGCGTATTTCTTCTTATGCCGCTGCTGCAGCTGAGTCGGTGGATGATAACGAACCTTGTACAACGCCTTCTCCCCATCCCTCTCCCAAACACAAACCTCCCCCTTCTCCAGCAATGGCACGCCCGCAGGCGCCTCACACCCCACTATCTCACAAAACTGCTCGAAAGGATACCCCGCATCCTCCCCAATCGAAATAACCATCCCTATCTTCGAAAGCGCCGCTGCATGCAACGCATGCGGCGACGTACTCACCACGATAAAATTATTAAAATCCCCCGGCATCCTATCCGCAGTCATCCCCGAAGCCTCCGGCACCAAATGATGCGCCTCATCCAATATCACCCAGTGCGGTCTCGAATATTCCCTCCGCAGCGCCAACAACACATCCAGCAGCTTCGAAAAAAACTCCGGCCGGTCATACAAAGGCACCGACAACGTACAAAGGACCAGGTTCTGCTTCGGGTCGCGAAGCAATTGCGCAATCTCCTCCATCGGAGGCAGCGAAACCTCATTCCCCAGCACCGTCGCCCCGGATAAATCAAGATAGTCCCCCTCCGGGTCAATCAGGCAGAACTGATATTCCGACCGGACCAAACTCTCCAATATAGCCAGCGTAAACGTCGTCTTCCCGCTCCCCGATGCACCCGCGAGCAGTATCCCGCTCCTCCAGGGAGAAACCCTAAAAGGATTCCCATCCTCACATACCCCCAGCTCCAGATAATGCCTCGTCAACCGCACATCCAGCGAACCCAGATCATCCGCCGCCAGCGCATCGATCAATTCCGCCACTCCTTCCCCATGCCCGGCCCCCGTCACCCAATCCGCCATTGCCTTCACCGAGTCCAACGCATTGGCCACCGCCACAGCCGCCTCCGTTGCCTTCAACAAAGAGCTGTCATTCTCCGCATCACCCACACTCACCACATTGTGCGCCGAGAGACACAGTCGTTTCAACAACGCCTGTAAGCCCGTGGCTTTATTTATTCCCGGCGGCAGTATCATTACCGCACCCTTATTAAAAATAACCTGGTGCTCACTCCCCGAAGCCTTGATCACCTCTAGCACAGCCTGCTCATGCGGCACCCATGTCGCCACGATAACCTTCCCCACAGAAATGGGATGCACTCCCTTCCGCTGTAGCTCCAACACAAATTCCTCCCCCGGCCCCTGCCCCAGCAGCACCTCTTCCCCCGTAGCCGTGATATACAGCACAGCCCCATTCTCCGCCACGATATAGTCGAAAACGGCAAAATCCGGAAAGACCAATACCAAATCTTTCATCTCCCTTCCCGTCACCAACGCAAGCTTACGCCCCGTCGACTGCAGAAAGCGCAGCTTCTCCACAATCGCAGGCGAAACGAGCCCCTGATTAGCCAATGTTCCATCATAGTCCGAAGCAAGGAGTTGATAACGCATATTAAGCGCCGGTCTCACCGGCATTTTCTACATAGTGTTTGAAATTTTGGATATCGCTCTCGATCCGCTCCCGAAGCGCAGGCGTAAAAAAGCGCTCCCCGCTTTCACCCATCGGCGCCCGGTAAGAAAGCATCACATCCACCCTCGTCCCCTTTCCCGGCGTATCGGAGAAATTGATCTTCCCCGTATTCTCGACAGACGCCCCCTCCTCCGAATGCCAGGACAGCTCCACATCTTTTTCTTCCTTCACAATCCGCGCATCCCAACGAACATCCCCCAGCCCCGCAGGCAATCGCATCCTCCACGAAGACCGCTCGGAGTCGATCTCGTCC
>JAFDYG010000210.1 GCA_018267545.1 Bacteroidota bacterium | reverse complement strand
TAAACGCGGGAGGCTTGCAGCAGCAGCGGATAGATATCGTCTTTGTTATAGTTGCTGATCTGTGCATATTCCCATTTCTTTTGGCCGAGTGCGTATGGGATGAGCCAGTCGAGGGCCGAGCGGATGCTGCTGCCTTTGGAGTTGGTATAATTCCATAAGTCGACGCCGGTTTTGTGTGCGAGACGGGCGAGGGTGAAGAGTGCGCGGAGGTTGTAGTTGCTATAGCCGAGACCGTTGGTACGGGCGAGCTCTTCCGGCATCTTGCCGTCGGCTTCGATTTGATGGTCGATTAAGGCCTTTCCTTCCTTTGCGAGAGTGGTGGCGGTGGTTGTATCTTTTGTGTAGAGAGCGATGGCAATGGCCTGGGATAGGTACCAGACGCCGTGGTTGTTGATGGTGGCGTGCTCATCAGTGCCGTTGGGGCTGGTTAGCATCCAGTGGAGGTACTGGGTGTACCAGGAGCGGAGTGCTGCTGCGTCTTTAGCGGTCCAGGCTTTGGATGTTTCGAGTTGTGTTGCGGCGTCGGCGATCGCGATCAGGGGGATGGTCTCGATGATGCCGATACCGCGGCCGTTGTTGATGCCGGGGATAGCCTGTCCGTACTCGAGGTTGGGGTTCATCTTTGTGGAGGGGTCGAGGAACCAGTGTTTGATGAGTGCGGCGGCTTTTTCGGCGTATTGGGGTTGTTTGGTTTGGGACCAGGCATATGCGAGGGTTTGGACTGCGTTGCCGAGGTCTGCGAGGTTGCGGTGGTCGGTGATTTTGTTGATCTCGGGGTTGCGTTGTCCGTCGCGGCGGATATAGGGCAGGCCGTTGGGTTTGGTACTGTCGTACCAGAAGTAGGGGGCCTGGCTCATGTAGTCGTGTTTGTCGCCGCTGGCGGGGGTGGCGCTTTTATCCATTACGGACAAGGGCTGCATGGTGAGCAGCTTATCGGCTTGTTCCTGGAGTTGGGCGGTTAGGTCAGCGGAGCCGCCGGTCGCTGCCGTCAGTTTTTTTTTGTGACGAGGCGGTAGGCCGTGATGGTCTTGCCGAAGAAGCCGGGGACGTATAGGGTTTGAGTAGATTGGACGTACCAGATATCGGCGGTGTTCTTTTTCTCGGCTTTGCGGTCGAGGAGCTGTTCTTTTTCGCCGTTGGCCTTTACGTAGAAGACGTTGCCCAGCCATTCGCTGACGAGGAGGTCGCCGTTGCCGACTTCTTCAACGCCGTCGCCGCCGTTGGGGAGGTCGGTGATCTTCGTTATATTTTTGCCGGCGTCTGCGAGGAGGACCGATTTTTTTGCCAGGATATAGAGCCCTTTTGCGGAGGCTTTCAGGCCATTGACGCCCTGCATGCCTTCCATATAAAGAGAGGGAACGTCGTTTTGTATGCTGTAGATCTTGCCCGTTTTGGAGTCGGAGACGTAGACGATGCCGGATGCGTCGACGGTGATGTCGTTGAGGTTTTCGCCGTCTTCGATTTCGAGTTTTTTCAGGATAGCGCCGCTGTTGCGGTCGATGACGATGACGTTGCTGATGTCGGCGACGTAGAGCCGGTCTCCGATGATGCCCATGCCTTTGGGTGCGCTGAGGCCGGTGGTCCAGTTGCCTACGTAGTGGGTGCCGTCGGTATCGAGCAGGCCTACCCCGCCTTTTTTATCGTCTTCCCAGGGACCGCCGTCGATCAGGGTGATATAGAGCTGTGATTTATTGGAGGGGTTGGGGTGGACGGATTCGGGGGTGGCGACGATGGAGTCGGTTTCCCATAGTTTCTCAAGCGTATGCGATTGGGCTTTCAGGGCTATTGGAGAGCAAAGGATAAGAATCCAGGCAAGTCGTTTCATGATGGTTGGTTTTTGATGGGAGTCCCATGAACTCTTTCTGGTAGCCAAGGGGACTCTTTCCGGCGATCAATTTAAAGTATTTGTAGAAACTGGTGAAATTATTAAATCCACTTTCGTAACAGACCTGTTTGATGCTGAGGCTGTTTTCGATCAGCAGGCGGCAGGCGTGGCCTACGCGCAGCTCGAGGAGGAAGCGGGAGTAGGTCTTCTTTGTTCTATTCTTGAAAAACCGGCAGAAGGAGTGAGGGCTAATCCGGGCCACGGCGGCTATCTCTTCCAGGGAGATGGGCCGCTTAAAATATTGGTGGCTATACTCGTATATGCGGCGGATGCGTTCGGTTTCTCCTTCGGGGAGCTGTTGTTTAAAGCCCTGTGACGCCAGTGGCTGGAGGTCGGCGGCTGGGGCGTTTGCCAGGGTTTGCAGGATTTCCAGGAGAAGGATCAGGCGGGACATGCTTTGGGCGTCGAGGAGGCGTTCGAGTAAGGTGGCGGTCTTTTTCTTTGTGACGCCGCTGATTTGGAGGCCGCGGCGGGCTCGTTCCAGGAGGGTTTTTAGGGGCTGGTTTTCCGGGAGGTCGAGGAAGTCGCTGCCCCAGAAACTTTCAGAGAAGTGGGCTACGCGGACGTCGACGGAGGGGTCGGGGGTAGGGTCGAAGCGCCAGTTGTGAGGGAGGTGGGCGCCCACGAGGACGATGTCCCCTGCCTTGAAGCGGCTGAGGCTGTCGCCGACGAACTGGGCGCCCTGTCCCTTTTCGAAGTGGACGAGCTCCACTTCGGTATGAAAATGCCAGCAGTCGTTTATATAGGGGACCAGGTCACGGCGTACGCTAAAGGAATGTCCTGGTTCTTTCGAGATAGTAAATAGTTGCGGGCGCATCAATAGCCTTTGTTCTGGGTTAAATTTTTATTCGCGTCCAGCTCTCCCTGTGGCAGGGGCAGGAGGAACTGGTAGTCTTGCACGGTGAAGCCGATGGATGACTCGACCTGTTTGTACCGGCCCAGGCGGATGAGGTCCCAGCGGCGGTGCCCTTCTACGCAAAGCTCGCGGGCTCGCTCTTTTACGAGGGTATCGACGAAATTATCCTGGGTTGCAACGTTGGCAAAACTATACTGGTTTGCCAGCGGAATCCTGGCGCGGTTCAGCACCTGGTTGACGCCGTTGAACTTGGCCGCGTCATTGGGGGTCAGCTTGTTCATCGCTTCGGACTGCATCAGCAATACGTCGGCATAGCGAAGGACGATCCAGTTCATGCGGGCGTTGTTGGAATTGGCCTTCCACTGGGCGTCGCGGTATTTGTAAATAAAGGGCGCAACCGCCGTTCCATTCACGCTATTGGCCAGGTTCCAGTTGCGCCGCATGGTATCATAGGAGGGGTAGCCGTTATTGAAAAAGTTGCTATTAGCCACGAAGGAGCCGGAGCCGCCGAGCAGGGCGGGAGAGAACATGCGGCAGGTGATGTTCTGTGTGGTGGAGCTGGTGTTGTCGCCGAACTGAACGGCAAAGATCACCTCGGGGTTCTTCGGGTAATACTTGTTGTCGCAATTGAAAATGTCGCCGTAGCTGGGATCGAGGGAATAGACCTTCGAATTGATCACCTTGTTACACTCGTCGAGGGCGTTCTGGTTGTCGGCGGCGTCGGCGAAGGTAGTGGAGGCTCGCTGCAGATAGACGCGGGCGAGCATCGCTGAAGCGGCGCCGTTGGAGACCATGCCTTTGTTGGCGGTAGTGATGGCTGATTCGGACAGGCAGTTGGCTTCCGCGTACTTGAGGTCGGAAATCACCTGCTGATAGATGGCTGCGGCTGCGGTGCGGTTGGGAAACAGCGATGAATCACCAGGGCTGGCGATGGGGTGGGTGATGAGGGGGACGTCGCCGAAGCTTCTCACCAGGTCGAAGTAGGCCATGGCGCGGAGGAAGTAGGCGTTGCCGACGATGTTGTTTCGTTGCGTCACATCCATTGAGATACCGGGTACATTGGCGATCACGTCGTTGGCGCGGCTGATCAGCTTATAGCTGTTCGCCCACCAGTTGTTGATCTCGGGATTGGTGGGGGTATATTGGATCTTGTACATGTCGATGCGCTCCTGGTTCTGGGTGAGGATGGGAGAGAGAAGGTCTCCCGGGCATTCGGTAATGATATAAATGGTCCGTTGGTAGTAGGCCTGCGGCTGGAGGGCGCTGAGCACACCGTTGATGGCGGACTGGGCGTCGGCGGCTGTCTTGTAGAAATTGGTCGGCGTAAGAAAGCTATACGGTGTTTCTGTCAGCTGCTTCTTGCACGCTCCTGTTGCGAGGAGGAGAGTGCTGACGGCGATGAGCAGGAATATATTATTTTTCATTTTGTCGATTTGAATTTGTTAGAATCCGAGCTTGATACCGGCCAGGTAAGACCGGACATTGGGATATGGGTTATAGTCGGTATTCAGCGAAGTATAATTACCGGCCGAATTGGAATAGGAATTGACTTCCGGGTCATAGCCGGAATAGTGTGTGGCGGTGATCAGGTTCTGTCCTGTCACGTAAACTACGGCCGATTTGAAGACTCCGGTCAGCTTGGGCAGCGGAAGGTCGTAGGACAGGGTGACGGTCTTGACCCGGAGATAGCTGCCGTCTTCGATGATATCGCTGGTTACGCCGAGAGTACGACGAAGGGTGCTGACGACGCTTGGGAGCTTGTTGTTGCCCGAGTTCGGGGTCCAGCTGTCGGTGGATACGTAGGCGAACTTATTGTCGGTGGTTGTGCCGTTCTCCATTTCGATCCGGTTTTCGTTGAGGATATTGTCCCCATAGACGCCCTGGATGAGGACATAAAGATTGAAGCGTCCGACCGTCAGGTCACTGACGAAGCCATAAGTAAACTTGGGCAGGGCGTGACCGATGATGGTGCGGTCGGCTGCGGTAATGGCGCTGTCGCCGTTGAGGTCGGCGTAGCGGGGGTCGCCGGGACGAACGGCTTGTTTGGTGCCGCTCTTTTTGATATCGTCCGCAGACTGCCAGATGCCCTGGTACTTGTACCCGAAGAAGGAGCCGATGGGCTGACCGACCTGCAGGATAGCGGAAACCTGTCCGCCGCTGGGGTAGAGGCTGGTGCTCACGTTCCCGGTGTATTGATAGCTGACGGGGCCGAGGCTGAGGATTTTGTTTATGTTTCTCGAGAAATTGAGCGCTGTCGTCCAACGCAGCTTGCTGGTTTGGATATTGAGCGTCTTGATGGAGAACTCGAAGCCCTGGTTGCGCACTGCGCCGATGTTTTGGAGCATGTTGGCAAAGCCGGAAGTCTGGGGCAGGGTGACGTAGTAAAGCAGCTTGCTCGTCTTCTTGTTATAATAGTCGGCGTTGAAAGTGATTCTGTTCTTTAGCAGACCCAGGTCGATGCCGGCGTCGAAGGTGGAGGTCTGTTCCCAGCTGAGGTCGGCGTTGGCGATGTTGTTGGGTGAAATGCCTACGACGCGGGTACCGTTGAGGTAATACGTATTGGTCGTGTATTGGGTCAGGGAATTGTAGGAGCCGATGTCCTGGTTACCCGAGAGGCCATAGCTTAGGCGCAGCTTGAGGTCGCTGATGGCGTCGATCTTCTGGACGAACTTTTCGTCCGACATACGCCAGGCGACGGCGCCGGAGGGGAAGTAGCCCCACTTTTTGTTTTCGCCGAAGCGCGAGCTACCGTCCGCGCGCATGGTGAAGGTAAAGAGGTACTTGTCCATCAGCCGGTAGTTGATACGGGCGAGGCCGGAGGACAGGACGTTCTTGGTGGTGTTCGAGGTGGTGCTGACGGCGGAGCCGACACTGAGATTGTCCGTGCCGTAGCTGTTAGAAGACAGGCCGGTGGCGGTCGTATTGGCCGATCTGAATCTCCAATACTGATAAGTCCAGCCGGCTACGACATTGAATGCGTGGATGCCGTAGGTTTTATCATAGGTGAGCGTATTCTCGTTGAGGTAGTTGTAATTGTTGTTGGTATTGACCTGGGCCTGGCCGAGAGGGGCGAGGTAGCTGATCGTGGGTTTAAAGATGTCTTCGCGGTAGTTCATTAACTCACCGCCGATGCTGGAGCGGAGGCGGAGACCCTTGATGATCTCGTACTCTGCAAAGGCGTTGGTGAAGACGCGGATATTGTTCCCCTTGTCGGTATTCTGGACGGCGGCGGCGACGGGGTTACCGAGCTGATCGACGTAGGGCAGGGGACCGTTCTGGAAAGTGAAATTGCCGGTGCTGTCGTATATGGGGACGGTGGGGCTTGCTCTGAGGGCGTCGAGGATGGTCCCGCCGGAGCTGCCGCCGTTCGTATTGATATTGCCTTTGCTTTGCCAGTCGTAAGATATGCTGGCGTTGAGACCCACTCTTACCTTTTCGCTGATCTTGCTATCCATGTTGAAGCGGAGACTGCCGCGTTTGTAGCCGGTGTTTAGCAGCACGCCCTGCTGGTCGAAGTAGCTGGCGCCAAGATAATAGTGATTGTCTGCACTGCCGCCGCTGACGGAGATGGCGTAATTGGAGACGCGGGCGGTGCTGTAGAGGGCGTCTTGCCAGTCGGTGCCTTTGCCGAGGGCGTTGATCTGGTCTTGCGTGAAGGGCAGCTTGGTCGTGGTGCCGTTGTTGGCGTTATTGGTCGACGTAACGAGGTTGAGATAAGTCGCGAATTGGGTGGCGTCCATCATCTTCAGCTTGTTGGACACGGACTGGTTACCGGTGTATGCGTCGAAGCTTACTACGGCTTTACCGGTTGCGCCTTTCTTTGTCGTGATCAGGACTACGCCGTTTGCGCCGCGGCTGCCGTAGATGGCGGTGGCGGAGGCGTCTTTCAGGACTTCGATGGAGGCGATGTCGGTAGAGGCGAGTGTGCTTAAGTCGGCGCCGGCATAGCCGTCGAGGACGTAGAGCGGGTCGCTGCTAAAGGAAATGGAGTTGGTCCCGCGGATGCGCACCGTGAAGGAGGCGCCGGGCTGGGAATTGGTTTGTGTGACCTGGACGCCGCTGACGGTTCCTTCGAGGAGCTGGCTGGTTCCGAGGATGGGTGTCTTCTCGTTATTGGTCAGGGATACGGAGGCGACCGAGCCGGTGAGGTCCTTCTTCCGGGCGGTGCCGTAACCTACGACGACCACTTCGTTCAAGCCTTTGGCGTTATCCTTTAGAGAGATGTTGATCTGATCGCCGTGGATGTCACTGGAAGAAATGATCTGGGGTTCGAAGCCTACGGCGGTGATGGAGAGACGGAAGGACCTATTGGATGGAACAGCAATCGTAAATTCCCCGTTTGCGTTGGCCGCTACGGCGGCGTTTCTTCCAGCGCCCTGCACGGTAATGCTGGCTCCGGATACCGGGTTATTGTCTGAGGACGTGACCTTTCCGGAGAGCGTTCTGACCTGCTGTGCCTGCAAGCCCTGGAAGATCAATAGTCCTAATACGAAAAGTAATTTTCGCATAAGCATAATGGCAAGTTTTTAAATGGGTTTCTGAATGATAAATTGAAGTCAAGTTGGAGAAAATTGTCAGGATAAGTGACAAAGAGTGAGCAGTTTATTTACGGAAACGGTTGCGTGAATCGGGTACATTCGGCCGGCTGGGTTACTACAACGTTTTCGTAAATAATAGGAGCCGTCGGAGGGGGAATGCGTAATTTTCAGAAACTGCTTGCCAAGACATGAATGCTGTAAACCTAAAACAACTGGCTCTGGAGCTGAATTTGTCCGTCTCTACCGTCTCCCGGGCGCTGCGTGACAGCTGGGAGATCAGCACTCCCACGAAGCAGCGGGTCTTCGATCTCGCCAAGAAGATGAATTTTCAGCCCAATCCTTACGCCAGCAGTCTCCGTAAACATCGCAGCCGGACCATTGCGGTCGTCCTTCCAGAAGTGGCCAACAACTTCTTCGCTCTGGCAATCAAGGGGATCGAGACGGTGGCCAGGGAGAAGGGGTATCATGTGCTGATCTACCTGACTAACGAGGAGGCGGCCGAGGAGATGGCTATTGCTTCGAGCCTGCAGAGTGGGCGGGTGGATGGTGTGATCTTGTCGCTTTGCGGGTCGACGAAGGAGACGAGGCATCTTTTAGAATTGCAGCAACGGAATATCCCGTTGGTGTTTTTCGATAGGGTTTGTGAGGAGCTGACGGCGCCGAAAGTAATGACGAATGACTATGAAAGCGGGTTCATCGCCACGGAGCACCTGATAAAGGCGGGATGCCGACGGGTGGCGCATCTGACGATTTCCATGAGCTTGAGTATCTCGCATAGAAGGCAGGAGGGGTATGTAGATGCGTTACGTCGCTGGGAGCTGCCTTGTGATCCTTCGCTGGTGGTGCATTGTCCGCGGGAGGAGGAGGAGAGCTACAGGATGATCCGGGAGCTGTTTAGTTCTTCGTTCCGACCTGATGGCGTGTTTGCGTCGGTGGAGAAGCTGGCGGTGCAGGTGTATCATGTTTGCAGGGAGCTGGGGCTTCGGATCCCGGAGGATGTGAAGGTGATTAGCTTTTCGAACCTGGTGACGGCTTCGTTGCTGGAGCCTTCGTTGACGACAATTGCTCAGCCGGCGTATGATATGGGTAAAGAGGCCGCGACGATGTTGTTCCGGAGGTTGGAGAAAAAATACATCGTGGTGCCGGATGACCAGGTGATGTTGCCGGCGAGGCTGGAGGTAAGGAATTCTACGAGGGCTGTCTAGGGTTTTTCTGATTTTAGGAGGGGCCAGTCTTTGTTGGATTGGTGTGCTTCTTTTAGGTATACATTTATTTGTTTGACAATATCGGGGTGTTGTGCCGCGATGTCGGTTTGTTCTTTCGGATCTTCTTCGAGGTTGAAGAGTTGAAGGGGAGGGTTGTCGAGGATGTTGATATTTAGTTTTACTCCTTTCCATTTTCCCCAGCGGACGGCTTGACTGCCGCCGTTTTCGTGAAATTCCCAGTATAGATATTCGTGTTGTTGTAATGGTTTGCCTGTCCATGTGATGGGGATGCCGTCGATGCCTTTTGTTATAGGTATACCGGCGAGGGTTTCGAAGGTGGGGAAGAGGTCCCAGAAGGTAGCGGGGTTATTATTGGTCGTGTTGGGTTGGATGTGACCTGGCCATTTGGCGAGGAAGGGGACGCGGATGCCGCCTTCGTAGAGGTCGCGTTTGATGCCGCGGAGTCCGCCGTTGCTGTTGAAGAAGTCGGGGTCGCCGCCGCCTTCGCGGTGGGGGCCGTTGTCGCTGGTGAAGAGGATGAGGGTGTTGTTGGCGATGCCGAGGTTTTGGACTTGGGTGATGATGTCGCCGACGTAGCGGTCGAGGCGGGTGACCATGGCGGCGAAGGAGGCGTGCAGGCTGTCGTGGAATTGGTTTTGATAGTATTCGTAGGTGCTGTCGTGGGGAACTTGCAATTGGGCGTGGGGGATGGTATAGGCGAGGAAGAGGAAGAAGGGGTGCGTGTGTTCCTGTTGTAAGAATTGGAGAGCTTGCTGGTGGATGAGGTCGGCAGAGTAGGTTTTATTTTTTGACAGGTCGATTTTTTCGTCGTCTTTCCAGAGGTGGTCGGGGTAGTAGTCATGGGCGAGGGTTTGGCAGTTGTAGCCGAAGAAATGGGTGAAGCCTTTTTTGAGGGGCGTGCCGGGGGAGCCGGGGTATCCGAGGCCCCATTTGCCGAAGACTCCGGTGGTATAGCCGTGTTGCTTGAGGACGGTGGCGATGGTCAGGCTGGAGTCGGGAAGGGGGAATTGGCCTTCGGGTTTGTAGCCGCGGTTGCCGCGGACGGCTGTATGGCCGGTGTGGAGGCCGGTCAGGAGGCTGGCGCGGGAGGGCGCGCAGACGGCGGTGCCGGCGTAGAATTGGGTGAAGCGTGTTCCCCGGCGGGCCATGCTGTCGAGGTGTGGGGTGTGGATTTTTGTGTTGCCCTGGAAGGAGGGGTCGCCGTAGCCGAGGTCATCGGCGACGATGAGGATGATGTTAGGATGTTGTTGGGCCTGGGCGCTGGCCGCACCCAGGAGGAGGAGATATAGGAGGAGTGGTTTCATAGGCTCGAGCGGGCTGCTTTGACTTTTTCGTGTGTGGCTTCGGCTTCGCGAGGTTTGAGATCGAAGAGGTCGGCGAGCAGCTCGTAGGAGTGCATGCGTTCTTCTTCGTGTTCGGTGAAGGTAGAGATCACTATTTCGTCTACTTGAAATTCGGCGGCGATGCTTTCTAATTTTTCACGCATTTGTTCGGGGGTGCCGATGGCGGTTCGCTGGCGGTTATAAAGTACGCGCTGCCATTCGGCGGGCGTGTATTGGTAGGCGCTGGCTGCGGCGTAGGTGGGTATTTCGTCGAAGTTTCCTTTTTCAAAACCCAGGAGGCGATAGTCTACGAGCGCGCGGACTTCGTTTACTTTGCTTTCGTCTTCGGAACAGAAGGCGAAGATGCCTACGCTTGCCTGGGGTTCGGGGAGCTCGTCGGAAGGTCTGAAGCGGCTGCGGTAAGCTTGTACGGCTGCTGCTCCGCCGATGGGGTTGATGAACTGGGCGTAGCAGAGGGCGGCTCCAAAGTGGGCGGCGAGGAGGGCGCTTTCGCCGCTGGAGGTCAGGATCCAGAGTTCGGGCTGGGTATTGATTTTGGGGATGGCCCTGATCTTTCCCTGGAATGTGCCGACGGTCGAGTCGTCGGAGAGAAAGGCCTGGAGGTCCCTGATCTGGGTGATATAGGCTTGTGGGTCAAATGTATTGGAAGGGTTGAGCAGCTGTGCCGTGAGGCGGTCGCCGCCGGGGGCGCGGCCCAGGCCCAGGTCGATGCGGCCGGGGTAGAGGGCTTCGAGGAGGCGGAAGTTTTCGGCTACTTTGAGCGTAGAGTGATTGGGCAGCATGATGCCGCCGGAGCCGACGCGGATGCCTTTTGTTTCTGCGGCGAGGCGAGCGATGAGGATTTCGGGAGCGGCGCCGGCCAGGGTGGTTGTATTATGGTGTTCGGAAAGCCAGTAGCGGGAGTAGCCCAGGCGATCGGCTAGCTTGGCGAGCCGGATGGATTCCTGGAGAGCGGCGGGTGCGTCACTGTTTTTGCGGATGGGGGTCTGGTCTAGGACGCTTAGACGGAGTTTCTTTTGCATAGCTCATGAATAACACGAAGACTGCGAAAATGTTTCGCGGGATTTGGGACCGGGAGACTGCAAAAGTGTTCTGCAGGCGAGGTGGCCGGCGACCGCAATTTTGTTTCTTTTTACCGTTTGTCCCGATTTGATTTGAGGATTTGAAAGCGAGTAGTATCTTTATGATATCATTTTGATATCATGCTTTAAAAAACACTCAATATGAATGCCTTAACATCGGAGAAAATCAAAAACCCCGTCAGCGGGTATTTTATACTGCTTATTATGATAGCGCTGGCTATTGTCTTTCTTTTTCTGGCTGCGAGTCAAACCATGCAGGTGATGCTGATACTGATCAGCGTGGCGTTTGCTTTTCTGGGGAAAGGGTTGGTTGTTATCAATCCTAATACGGCAAAGCTGCTGATTTTATTTGGCGCCTATCGTGGCAGCGTGCTGGAAAGTGGATTTTTTTGGGTCAATCCTTTTTACAAGCGTATCACGGTTTCGATGCGTGCCCGGAACTTCGAGAGTGAGAAGGAGAAAGTGAACGATAAGCTGGGGAACCCTATCATGATCAGCGTTATTGCGGTTTGGAGGGTGAAAGATACTTTTAAGGCCTGCTTCGAGGTGGACGACTATGCGAACTTCATTCGAATCCAAACGGACTCGGCTGTACGTAAGCTGGCGGCAACCTATGCGTACGATCATTTCGAGGATGAGAAGGCGACCGTTACGCTGAGTACGGACTTCAACGAGGTAAACTCTACGCTCGAGAGGGAGATCGGCGAGCGGCTGGGGATTGCAGGGATCGAAGTGGTGGAGGCGCGGATAACGCACCTGGCGTATGCTCCGGAGATCGCGCATTCGATGTTGAGGCGTCAGCAGGCGGCTGCGGTGGTGGCCGCGCGGCACAAGATCGTCGAAGGTGCGGTAGGGATGGTAGAGAGTGCGTTGAATCTACTATCTTCCAAACAGATCATCAACCTGGATGAGGAGAAGAAAGCGGCGATGGTCAGCAATCTGATGGTGGTGCTTTGCGGTGACAGGGAGTCCCAGCCTGTCGTCAATACTGGGACATTAAATCACTAATGAATGGCGGAGAAAAAGTCTTTTGCGTTACGGATAGATCCTGCGATGATGAAGGCCATCGAGAAATGGGCGGCGGACGAGTTTCGTAGCGTCAATGGGCAGATCGAATGGATACTGCACAATGCGTTGAAGGAGGCGGGGCGGGTGAAGGCTCCGCCTTCGGCGTCGCCTGACGAGAAGAAGGACGAGGCATGAGGATTGCAGGCATGTGTTTGTAAAACATTTGTTATGCCAGACAAGCAAACTATCGAAAAAGCAAAGAGAGATAAGACCGCCGGCAAGTCTGCCAGCACGCAGGCCGGAGAGTTCGTGAAGGCCGAGATGGATAAGATTCGCAGCGGGAAGACCGGGGCGCGTTCGGCTAAGCAGGCGATTGCTATTGGTCTTTCGGAGGCACGTCGTTCGGGTGTCGATTTGAAGCCGCCTGTAAAGGGAAAGACTTCGGAGAAGACGAGGAAGAGTGCGAAGAGCGCTTACGAGAAAGGCCAGCGGCAAGAGCCGATATCTGCAACGCGTTCGGCGGCGAGTCAGAAGGCGATGAAGAAGGAGGGGACGGCTGCAGCTTCGACAAAGGCGTTGTCGAGACAGGCTGGCGCAGCTGCGCAGAGGCGTAGTGCGGCTGATCGTAGTGCTTCTGCAAAAAAGGCGGCCCGGACCAGGGCGCAACGTGGGCGTTAAGTGTATTTTGAGGGATATTAATTTTGGCGATTGGATGATGCTGTACTAACTTCGCGGTGCAGTGTTAAAGTATCCTGTAACCATACTACTGATTGTGCTGATTGCACTGCAAACTTTCAGCAAATGGTGCCTGATCGCCGAGTTTCAGGTCAACAGGGATTTCATCGCCAAAAATCTTTGCGTCAATCGTTTCAATGCTTGTTCTTGCTGTAAGGGTAAGTGTTATCTCAACAAGAAGATAGCGGAGGACGAGTCTCAGCAGCAAGCGCCGATAAAGGGCGGGCAGCGCGAGGAGACTTTGCTGCAGACGCATGTTCTCGGTAAGATGTTACCCGAGCCGGTTTGTTTTGTCGTTTCTGTTTTTCGTTCTACGCGTTATATCGATTCTCCTTCTCAAGAGTATTTGGCTTCTTCTTTCGAGCCTCCCCAAGCTTAAGCTTCACCTTGATTTGCCGCATTCTGCCTGGTCTTGAGCCGGGGGAGGGGGCGGGTTGTTTTTTATTTGTAACTCTAACCAACGAGTATGAACTCATTGTGTAAGCGAAGCTTTGCGGCTATGCTGGGGATGCTATTTGCCTATCCCGTGCTGGCCCAGACCGGTGCAGATAGTGTGCGCCGGTTGGATTCGCCGAAAGTGGCTCAGCTGGACCTGATGGTCGTTACAGCGAGCCGCACGGCGCAAAAAAGGACGGAGGCGCCCGTCGCAATTAGTACGATCAGCGCCCGGACAATCAATGATACGAAGGCCACTCAATTGGATCAATTGCTCAATAAGGTGAGTGGGGTGATGATGGTCGATTTGGGGAATGAGCAGCACGAGATGAGCATTCGGCAGCCGATGAGCACGGCCAGTGTTTTTTTATATTTAGAAGACGGGATACCCATACGGACGACGGGGATCTATAATCACAATGCCTTGCTGGAGATGAATGCGGCGGCTATTCAGCAGATCGAGGTCATTCGGGGGCCGGCTTCTTCGCTTTATGGGGCGGAGGCGATCGGGGGAGCGGTCAATGTCATTACGCAGGCTCCGCCGGCAGGACCGAATGGATATCTCAGCATCCAGGGTAATAACAATGGCTATAAGCGCGCGGATGCGCAGATCGGGACGACGACGGGGAAGTGGGGGCTGGTGGCCAGCGGTTATTATGCCGACCGTCATAACGGCCCGATTCAATACAGCGATTTTCACAAGACGGCTGCTACGTTACGGGCGGATTACCGGGCGAGCGACAAGCTCAGCTGGAGCAACAGCGTCACCTATGTCAACTACTACAGTGACATGTATGGTTCGCTGGACAGCGCGCATTTTGCGCAGCACAACTATAATACGCCTTATTCCTTTACTTATCGAAAAGTAGAGGCGTTGCGGGCAAAGTCTCAGCTGAATTATCAGTGGGCCAAGGGGAGCGAGACGACTGTGGCGTTGATGTACCGGCATAATAGCATTGGACAGAATCCTTCCTATTTCATCAGCAACAGCCAATCGAATCCTTTGGTGGCGAATGGGCAGGTCAATGTCAATGCGTTCAAAAGCTGGGTTGCGGTGGCGCAGCATCAGCAGCAGCTTGGCTGGCTGGGGAGCAAGCTGATTGCGGGCTTGAGCGCCGATATCAGCCCGAGCAGCTATAATGCGAATTATATCCGGATTCAAAGGGATGCGAAGGGGAACTACCTGGGGTATACGAATACGGATTCGTCCCTGAGCAACTATTCCACCGGCATCAGCAACCTGGCGTCCTATCTCGACTATGAGATGAGCCCGGTGAAGGGATTGAGGCTGGTGGCGGCTGCCCGGTACGACCATTTTCACTACAACTTCCGGAACTATCTGCCTTCTTCGGCGTCGACGGGTGCGCCTAACACGAAGAATGATTTTAATCGGGTAACGCCGAAGGTCGGGGCTACCTATAACTACAAGGGCGTCGGTTTTTATGCCAACTACAGTCAGGGTTATGTGCCGCCGCAGGTGACGGAACTATACAACGGGATGAAGGTCCCTTATTTAAAGCCGCAAACCTTCTTCAATTACGAAGCGGGTGGCTGGCTGGCGTTATGGCAGAACAGGGTCTATGCGGACTGGAGCATCTATCAGCTGGATGGAACCAATCAAATCATTTCGGTCCGGCAGGATGACGGGACGTTTATCAACCAAAATTCGGGTAAGACCCGGCATAAGGGGATTGAATATGGGCTTACTCTGCGGCCGAATGATGAATGGACCCTGCGGGTGAGCGGTACTAATTCCGACCACGTATTTATCGTGCAATACGAAAATAATAAGAACTATAGCGGGAACCAGATGTCGGCGGCTCCTCATTTTATTGGGAATGCCGAGCTGACCTGGAAGCCGAAGCTGATCAAAAACTTCCGGCTGGGTGTAGAATGGCAGCACCTGGGTTCTTATTGGATGGACAATGCCAATACGAAAAAGTATCCGGGCTTCGACATCGTCAACTTCCGCAGCGGTTATAGGCTGGGGCATTGGGAAGTTTGGGTGAATGCGCTGAATGCCTTCAATAAATACTATGCGGCATTGGCGACCAAGTCTACGTATGGGTATAGCTATAATCTGGGTAATCCGGCGGAGGTGACGGTCGGATTATCGTGGCATTTTTTCAACTCGAAGTAAAAGGGGGCTCGAAATAAGATGAAGAAAATATATCAATGGCATCGGAGGCTGTCGATCATTATCGCGATACCGGTGCTGCTCTGGGCGTCCAGCGGGTTTATGCATCCGTTGATGACGAATATACGGCCTGCGGTTGCTACGCAGGGGTGGCCGGCGGTTGCGGTGGATAGCTCGCGATTGCGAGTGGGGTTATCGGAGGCGATGCGCCGGCATCATTTGGATAGTTGTGCTGCTGTGCGGCTGGTGCATATCGATACGAACTGGTTTTACCAGGTGCAGACAGCGGTGGGTGCGGAGCCGGTGTATTTGAGCTGTACGAATGGGAATGTGCTGGTGGCGGGGGATTGGCTGTATGCGCAGTATCTGGCGCGGTATTTTTTGGAGGGGGCGGCGGACCGGTCGGCCGCACCGCAGGCCGGGGCGATGGTACACGCGGGTATGGGGAATGCGCCGGATTGCTGTGGGGAAGCTACGGAGTGTGTGCTGAATCCTTCACGGGGAGCGAAGGTGGCGAATGTGTCTTTTCTGAAACAGTTCGATAAGGAGTATAAGAGCATCAACCGCTTGCTGCCGGTGTATCGGGTCGATTTTGTACGGAAGGATGGAATCCGGATTTATGTGGAGACGACGCAGGATCGGTTTTCGTTTGCGATGGATAGCAAGCGGGCTTTTTTCGATGAGGTATTCCGGCTTTTTCATACCTGGGGTTGGTTGGATGTGCTGGGCAGGGCGAGAATTGCGGTGGAGTTTTTGGTTGCGCTGCTGGCTTTTGTTACGGCGGTGCTGGGGGTATATATCTTCTTTACAACGAAGGGGGGGAAGTCAAGGCGGTATCATCGATATACGGCGATCGTGGCGGTTTTGTTTACGTTGTTTTGGTCGTTTAGCGGGGGATATCATGCGTTTACCAAGCTGGTGAGTCCGGAGGAGGAGCCGCGGGTTGTATTGGGTCGGTTTGGGGCGATGGATATCGATTTGGCGCGACTGCAGGCTGCTGCGGGGCGGCCGGTGGCGGGTGTGGGGATTTGCCGGATTGAGGGTGAGGTGTACTGGCGGGTTAGTCTATTGCCGTCACATGCCGGCGGGCAGAAGGACTTGATGAAGGACGGGAAGGCGAGCATGCCTCCCGTCCTTTATATGAAAGCCGGCGACTATAGCGTCTTGACAGATGGAGACCGCAGGTATGCCTTGTCACTGGCCGGGTTATATAGCGGTCGTCCTCCGGGAGAGGCGACGCCTGTAACGGCGTTCAATGACGAGTATAATTTTACCGACAAGCGTCTTCCCGTATGGAGGGTCGCTTATACCGGTGCGGGACATCCGCGGTACTATGTTGAGACCTGTTCGGGCCAGCAGGCGGCATTTGTGAACGATGCCGCTTATGCAGAAGGGTACAGCTTCTCGGTCTTCCACAAGCACCATTTTATGGACTGGGGAGGCAAGACGGTGCGAGATGGAAGTACGATGTTCTGGGCTTTTGCACAGGTGCTCATGGTAAGCCTTGGTTTGGTGCTTTATTTTAGAACAAGGCGTAGGAAACTCCGATCGTTGCGTTGATGCCGCTGATCGTTTGATTGTAGCTGCTTAGCCTTCGTCCCGAGTTGACGACAAAATTGTCATACTGGATCGGGATGTTGGGCTTCGAGCTGAAATAGTCTCCGTTGATCTGCACCGACCATTTGTGAGTCAGGGCATAGTGAATGCCGAGGCCGGCCTGCCAGCCGAATGCGCCGCCGGAGCCTTCACGCTGGGTCATCGAATTGTCGGTGTAGTCTTCATAGAAGATTTGGAAGCCGGCGAGGTGAGTGTGCGTGTAGCCGCCCAGGAGGTGGGCGTCGAGGGATAGGTTTTTGCAGAGCTGAATTTTGTAGTAGGGGCCGATGAGGAAGGTCAGCGTGCTGTTGTTGCCCTTGCGGTAGAGCGTGGTGCTGTCGGTGCCGGAGTCTTCTTTGTAGCCGTCGGACAGGCTTTGGGCTCCTTTGAAGCCGAAGGCGGAGTAGCCGGCGAGGGCGCCGATGCCCCAGTGTTTGTTGAGGTAGTGGGTGTAGCTGATGTTAAAGTGGGCTCCGGCTTTTGCAAAGCCGGAGGTTTCGTCGGCGTAGTTTCCTTTACCGAAGGAACCGGTGGGGAGGGCGAGGCCGCCATTTATGGAGAGCTGGGCTTGGGTGGTTGTTACGGCCAATAGGGTGGCGAGGACGATATATATTCTTTTCATGTCTTTTTCTTTTTGCTGTTATTTAATGGTTACGTTGAAATCGACGTCGGCGTCGGAGGAGCCGGGGGCGCAGTCGCCGTTTTTGGCGTTGGGCTGGTGTCGCAGTTGAAGATTGAAGGTTCCTTTGCTGGCGGCGCCGGTGGTGACTTTATCCTGCAAACCGATGGGCAGGGGAGGATTGTTTGTGTCAAGGTCGGTGCGGGTGACGGTAAGGTTTGCGCCGCCGGAGATATCGAAGCAGATTAGGTGATAGTTTCTGCGGTCGTAGATATCGTCGGTGACGTTGCCGGCAGGTTTCTTTGTTTCATCGAGGAAGAGGACGGACATCGTGTAGGTGCTGTTGGCTTTTAGGTTTAGCGCCGGGTGGCTGATGCTATCCGGTGGGTTGGCGATCAGGGTCGAGTCGGTGACGCTGGCGACCTGGACGTCCGAGGGGTCGCTGGTGTTGGTTAGAACTACCCGGACGGTGGTCAGGAATTCGTTGCCGGGAAGAGGCGGAGAAACTGTCTTTTCGTCTTTGCTGCAGGCGTGAAACAGCAAGGTAATGCTTGTCGCCACTGCGAGAAGGCCCATAAACTTTTTCATGGTTCTTGATTTTTATGTGTGTTAAATGTTTACGTGTTCCTGTGTTCTTAGAAGGTCAGTCTGGTTCGGAGGACGACGTTGATGCCAAGGTCGTCGGCGTAGTAGCGGAACTTGTTCAGGTAGTCCCGGTAGGCGACGTTGGATAGATTGGTTGCCGACAGGTCGATGAACAAGCGTTGCTTTACGTTCATGCCGATGTTGGCGTTGAGAAGGGTATAGCCTTTTGGCGGCGGGACGTAGTCGCTGTTGGGGGGAACCCGGGTTTGTTTGAAGACTGTTAGCACGCCGGGGCTGATGTACCAGTTGCCGACGTCGAATTTGATAGAGTTGTCGATGCGGTCGGCGGGCATGAAGATGAGCCAGTCGCGGATGGATTTATTCCAGCCGCGAACCAGGGAGAACTTAGAGTCGAGGGTGAGGTTCGTCAGTGGTTTGTACCGCAGCTCGGCGTCGATGCCTTTTAGGTTGACGTTGGCTTGTGTGTAATTGAAGAGGGGGTAAGTGCCGCTGATCAGGGTGATAGGAATCAGCGCGGGTTTGGCATAGATGAAGTCGTTGATGATATTGTCGTAGAGGACGGCTTCGGCGAAGAATTTTTCGGTTTCGTATTTTCCTGAGATAGTAAAGTTGTACGATCGTTCGCTGCGCAGGGCGGAATCTCCTTTCTCGTAGGAGGCGGCGCTGAGGTGGATGCCGTCGATATATAGCTCGTTTACGCTGGGTGCGCGCCAGGCGCTGCCGATGTTGGCGGTGAAGGAGAGCTTGTCGTTTACTCTCCATGAGCTGCCGATCGTGCCGGTGGCGTTGCTATAAGTACTTGTATTGTGATAAGTCTGGAGGGTGGTGTTGTTGATTTTATAAACGCGGAGCCAGCGATAGTCGTAGCGAAGTCCGGCTTCGAGCATCCAACTGCCTTTCGCCCAGCGTTCGATGGCGAAGGCGCCTCCATTATAGTTCCTGAAATTGGGTACGAGGTAGCGAATGCCGTTGAAGACGTTGCCTTGTGTTTCGCCGGAGACGCCGAAGAGGCCGGAGAAATTGTTTTTGGTGGGCTGGTGATATAGCAGGTCGAGGGTTTGGGTGTTGATCTTAAAGCTGATTTGGGGCATCTTCAAGACGTTGGGGTCGGTGCTATAGGGGAGGTCGATGTCGTATTCGTCACGTTGGTTACGCTGGTCGGCGAATTGGGCTTCGAGCTTGCCGCCGTTGTTCAGGGTGTAGGTGCTGTTGATTTTGAACAGCTCGTGTTTGATCTGTTGATACGTGCGGCCGATATCGTAAGAGAAATAGGACGGAGTGATGGGGCGGCTGCGCTGGAAGGCGGCTTCGAGGTCGGTGACGTTGCCGACGTGGGAGCCTTCGAAGATGCCGACCTTGTTATGAAACTGGCTATAGTAGGCTTCGGTTTCGAAACGGTTCTTTTTATAGTTGGCGGCGGCGGAAAAGTCAGCTTCTTCGAGACCGGTATTTTTGAGATAGTAGTGGGCGGTGCTGAAGTTGCCTGCTTTCTTCAGGGTGCCTTGTACGCGCCAATTGAAGTCTCCGGCTTTGCCTTCGAGGCGGGAGGAGAGGGCGCCGAGGCGGCCGTTGGAGCCGGCGACGAGTGTGGCTTCTCCGGCCAGTGCTTTGGAGGGGTTCAGGTTGGATGGTTCGACGAGGAGGACGCCGGAGAGGGCGTCGGAGCCGTAGCGAACGCTGGCAGCTCCTTTGATGACGGTGATTTTGGAGGCG
>JAFDYG010000020.1 GCA_018267545.1 Bacteroidota bacterium | reverse complement strand
CCTATTTCGACGTCGAGAAATATCCAAAAATCAGGCTATTGTCGGAAAAGATCAGCAGTGCCAAGAAAGGCGTCTTTCAATTTACCGGTCAGCTCACCCTAAAGAATCATACAAAAGCGGTCTCCTTTCCCTTTACTGCGGAGGCGGCAGATGGCGGAGGCTACCGGTTCAAAGGAACTTTCTCTATCAACAGGAAGGATTTCGAAGTAGGGGGAACCAGCACTATCTCGGACAACCTGGATGTCGAGCTGGACGTCATCGCAAAATAAAAATGAATGAAAAAGTATAGTATCGTAGCCGCTTTATTGATTGTCATCGCGATAGGCGTTATCAGCAGCACACCAGCGGATCCAAGCTCGAAAAACGGGTATACCAATTTGAAAGTTTTGCCCAGGGACATTTCGACAAAGCAGCTTCAAAGCATTATGATCGACGACTTCGAGGACGGGCTGGGGGTAGGCTGTAACTTCTGCCACGCAGAAGCAAAAGGCTCACATAAGCTCGACTATGCCAGCGACGCCAAGCCCGAGAAGGAAATTGCCCGCGCCATGATGCGGATGACCGTGAAAGTGAATAGTAAATATTTTAAGGCCCGTCATGCGATGATCGGGGATAAATCCCTGATCGTCACCTGCACCACCTGCCATAACGGAAAGCCTCGCCCCGAATCCGAGGGGGGGGAATAATATTGGGCCGAAGCCCACTCGACACCTATTTGTTTCTAGGTTCTAGGAATTGTTTCTGGTTGTTACGTTAAGCCCTGATATGCTAGTGTCTACTAGCATTGACAGGGCTTTTTTTGTTTAATCAAGGCTTTTTTGTCATCTTTTCCTGTATTTGTTCCAGTAGCTTTTGCTGCTGCTCCAACAGCTTTGCCTGACGGTCGATGATCGCCTGCTGCTCTTTGTTACGGGATGCTTCCTGTTCGAGGCGTTTATCCTGGTCGATGACATAGAGCGTCAGCTCTTCTACCTTGGCCAATAATTGGGTTTGCAGATCGCCAAGATCTGCACCTTGGGTCTGCATCTCCGAGGCAGGGGCGATCTGCGGGAGGTGATGATGGGCGAGGATGAATTTTTCGACGTCGGACAGAGGGGTGATCCGGTAAGCCGAATCGAAGACAAAGTCTGCGCCGGATGTGTTGACCACAACCCTGGCGGCCCTGATATTACCGTTGATGTCTAGCTGGTAACCGGTGTTTACCTGGGAAGTTTTACCGATAAGGATATTCCCGGTAGCCCCATCGATGCGCATACGTTCGGAATTGCTTGTACGGAATGCAACGGACGAATTGTCCGTCGTACCAACGAATGTCGTGGAAGGGTCGACCGTCGAGTTCCCTGTCAGCGCCCAGCCGCTTGTTCCCGAAGCCGTCTGCCAGGTGGCGTTTCCACTGGCATCGGAAGTGAGCACTTTGCCTGCTGCCGCTCCGGTTGTCAGGATAAAGCCGGTAGTCCAAAGGTTTCCGTTGACCTGTAGCTTATTTCCGTTATCGGTTTGGGTATTGATCAGCATGTTCGAGTTCAAAAGCTTTGTATTGGCATCGCCGATCACCAATCGGTCGATAGTGTTGGTCTTAAACTTATACCCGAATCCCATTCCGGAACCCATATTAAAGGTGCCGAAGTTTGACTCGTTTTTTAAGGTAAATCCATTGACGGGAGCATTGGAGGTAAAGGAGGTGCCGCCGATGCTCAGTCCGGTAGTGGCGGAGAGATAACCGGTCACTTCGACGTTGGTCCTGGGTGAAGAAGTCCCCACGCCTATGTTCCCGTTGTCGACCACCCTAAACATCTCGGTGCCGGCAGAGTTGAGCACCAGGAACGAGCTGGTGCTGCTGGTTGCTCCTGCTCCTTTTATGTGCAGCTTGGCCTGGGGATTGTTGGTGTTGATACCGACAGACAGATTGGATTGCTGGATAACCAGCGGGTCGGGAGTCGAGGTTCCTGCTCCTGTCGTGGTATTAAAGCCGAATGTAAGATAGCCCGATGAACCGCACGTGTTAAACAAATGCGTGGCCAGACATGTACCTGTTAATCCGGCATTACCCGTCATTAGGAGCAGCGTTCCGCTTTGGGCCCGGATAGTTCCGTTGACATCCAGGGGATAGGCGGGAGTGATTGTCCCAACGCCCACGTTGCCGGTATTGTTATTGTAGATATTGTTACCGCTGGTAGTCCATTGCTGGGATGAGGCGGATAAAGAAAAGCCAAGCAGGAAAAGAAAGGTGATGACAGGACGAAATAAAGACTGAACCGCAAAAAGAGCAGAGCGGAGAGGCATGGTCGGTAGGTTTAGTTGGTTATGTATTTACGAGTAAGCTACGGAGAAGAATTTTCTCCACCAAAAACTGTACTAATAGGTCTGCAAGTTATTCGCTGATATCGGCAAATTACCCTCGAATAACGTCGAATGGCTCAATAGCGCTTTCTTCTTTTTTACGGCTTTCATAGCTTCGGTATCATTATGCACATACGGTAAATTGCTGTATGTAAGTTAGTTTAATGACCATAAGGCAAAAAAAAAGCGGGGGTTCTTTCAAGAACCCCCTTTTATAAAATTGCCGCTACTTCGGCTAGCCTAGGCTTTTAGGTTTTCTAAAGCGCCACAGGCATGATCGATGAGGATCTTCCAGGTGCCGTCCTCCTGTTGCTTCATCAATTCGATGCCCTTGGAGCTTATCCTGACCTCGTTGCCATCCGTGATATTCCATTCGGACCTTCCGATGGCCAGATTACCCGTCTGAAGGCAGTAGACCGTCTTGATCTCCATCTTTCCCGGGATGGCCAGGAGTCCTTTGACGGCTTCCTCGAACTTTTCTCTTCCGTAAAGCGGTTTACCGGGCTCAGCCACGATGATTCCATCCCAGTCATACATCTTTAATACGGTGGCGAGGTCGCCGGTGTTGAATGCTGCGGCTAGCATAGCGTGAGCGTCTTCTGCTCTTTTTGGTAGGTTCATATTGCTTGTTTTATAATTGAAGGAATTGCCTCGTAGGTCTTTGTAAATAAGAAGGGGCCCAAGCTTACTCGTTTTACGCCCAGCTGATTCAGAATATCAAAATTGGGGAGGCCCAGAACATACATGACATTCAGTGGAAGCTTCGTATGCCCGATTGCGTCGAGGATATCTTCCTCTTTGTAAATGCAGGGAAGGAAGATACCATCGGCGCCTGCGGTTTCGTATAATTTTAACCGCCGGGCCGTTTCCTGTCGTTTGTCCGGAACATCCAGGAGATAGGTATCGCACCGGACATTGATAAACAGGTCCAGACCCTGGGACGTCAATTTGTTTTTGATGGTTTTTATTGTCGAGGAGAAAAGCGATGCATCCTTCAGTACACGGCCGGAGGTCCCGATGAGGGAGTCTTCGATATTGATCCCTGCTACGCCGAGCTCTATGAGCCTTCTGGCGTTGGAATAGATCTCCTCATCGGACTTTCCATATCCCATTTCCATGTCTACCGAAAACGGGACTTTCGCTATGGCTGCGATACGCTTGATGACAAAGAGATAATCGGAAAAGGGCATTCCTTCTCCATCGGCGTAACCCAGGCTGGTCGCCACTGCGGCGCTGGAGGTTGCGATGGCGGGGAACTGCTGTTCCTGCACGATCTCGGCGCTTCGGGCATCCCAGACATTGGGTAATAGGAATAGCTGGTCCGAAGAATGCAGATTCTTGAATGTTGAAAAATTAGATGACATAAATGTGATGTTTGTACGACAAAATTATACCGGGAGGAGAGCCGGAAATTGTACAAACCGGAACGGGTAGATATAAACTTAGTTGGAAGTAAATGCGAGCGTGATAGGAGAGCTATCTTGTGCACAGACGGAAGGAGTGAGGCCGGTAAAGGATTTGAATTCCCGGATGAAGTGCGACTGATCGAAATATCCGCAGTCGTAGGCGACGGAGGTCAGGGATATGTCTTTTTTAGCAATGAGACGAAGGCTGTTTTGAAATCGATTGATCTTGCTATATAGCTTTGGCGTGAGGCCGGTATGCTGCAGGAATAGTTTCTGCAGGTAGCGGGAGGTGATGCCATAGCGGGATGCTACGGTATTGATATTGTCGAAAAAGTCCTCCTTTCTTAGCTCCTTCATAACGTTGCTTACGAGGGTGACCTTGCTAAGTCTGCTTTCGGAATGAGATAGACTGTACAGTAGGAATGTTTCGATCAACTCGATCCTCTTGTTCCAGGTTTCCGCCTCCAGTAACCGGGCGTGTAATTCACGCATGGCTTGACCGGATACATCACTGACGTCGAGGACCTGGTTATTGAGTTTGTCCATTTGTTCGTGGAGGAAATAGGCGGCGGAGTGGGAGAAGAAGCGGATACCCAGCATGGTATTTTTTCCGATGGACCTGACTGGCAGGGGGCGTGTTATCTGTCCCCATAGCTCGATACCCGGGTGTGTAATGAAATTGCTGCCGCCGGGGGCCGTCTGCCAATGACCCGTGCCCAGGTTGAAGATAATCTCCATACAGCCGCTTGGAAAGACGGTGTCGTCGAATGCGGCTTCGGAGTCCGATTCGTATATGTAGTAACACTTTACGTATTGCCTTAAGGTGCTGCCTGGTATGATTTCTCTGTAGGTCATCCGGAGGGGTAAAGCTACAAAAGTTATGGGCTGGGAATTGTATAAAACGGAACAGGGGTAAAAAAGATTTTAATACATCTAATTCTTATGTATATTTGTGTTATGCGTATGGACTGCAAAGCCATTTGCGTCAACACCATGACCGTATCGAAACCTGTCTTCTTTGCGCTGCTCTTTATCATCCTGGTTAGCCCATTCTGGGCTGTCAAAGCTTTCTGGCTCATGCATTCGAAAAAGGCCCTGGGCGTCATGGAGTTTGCAGGGAGGGGGCTTGCCGGCGAACAGATCCAGGAGGACTATTCCGTCATTCATTTTAGCGTGGGCGGGGATACGATCAGGTTCAACGGTCTCGGCAATCTTTTTTACAAGCCGGGAACGCCGGTTCCCGTCCGATACCAGGCAGATAATGTTTATGACGCCAGGGTGGACATCTTTGCCGGTATTTGGGGGGATACCCTGGTATACAGCGGTATTCCTGCGTTGATGTTACTTGCATTGTTTGTTCATGCCAGGGTCGTGCCGTGGGGCTCACGGGTTCGGATACGCGGCCGACGCCCTTTTGTAACGATTGTTCCTTCCTCTAAAAAGATCGGCCATGGGTAAGAAAATTATCATCGGCAGCGGTATATTATCTGTTTTGGCTTTCTTTGGCAGCCAGTTCCTGGAAAGCCATCATTCGCCGCTTACGGATTTCACCAGGATTATTTGCTTTCCGTTCTTTACGCTTGTATTTCTGCTTGCGCTTTTTTTAACGCGTATTCGTCAGATTAGCCCGAAGCCTTTGGTCCGGAAGATCTTCCGGGGGATGAGGGTTGTTGCGTTTTTGGGGGTGGGTTGGTTTTTGATTGCAGTTTTTTTCCCAAGATCTTATGGGTCGGTTCCTGTGCAGGAAAGAGCTGGCACGCGTTACTGGAATCTTTCGACGGGGTCGAGGATTGCTTATACGCTGATTCCTGGCAAAGGCGCCAGAAAGCCATATCCCATTATCTATCTGCAAGGGGGGCCAGGCGGGACTATTGAAGACGGGTTGATCCAGTTGATGAGGCCCATTTCCGAAGAAGGGTATGACGTTTATCTGTATGACCAGATCGGAAGCGGACGGTCGGACCGGCTTGTGAATGTCAGAGATTATACGGCCGATCGTCATAAAAGGGACCTGGAAGCCATTGTCAAAGAAATAGGGGCTCAAAAGGTGATTTTGATCGGTCAATCCTGGGGGGCGATACTGGCCGCGCTTTTTGCCGCGGATGACCCGAGATTGGTAGCCGGAATGATATTGACAGGGCCGGGACCGATTCAGCCTCTGCGTCCATCACTGGCCAGCGTGGAGGCTCCGGACAGCCTGCATCTACGGGAGCCTTATTACTCCAATGCACAAGGATACAAGCTGGCTAGTAACATTAGAACCCGTGCGATGGAGTGGGTGGCTACGACATTTGGGATACGGCTGGCTTCGGATCAAGAGGCGGATGATTTCGAGGGTTATCTCAACGTTTTGGTGAACCGGTCTACGGTTTCGGATACGTCCAGGATAGGGCATGGGCGGGCAGGCGCGAGCGCGGGTTTTTATGTACGGGTGATGACGGTGCTTAGCTTTAATCGATTGGCCGACCCGAGACCAAAGCTTCGGGGTTCTTCGGTTCCGGTGCTGGTTATGAAAGGGCAGTATGACAACCAGAAATGGGGATTTACGCGTGAGTATCTGGAATTGTTTCCCCGACATGAGCTGGTTGTTTTTCCGGGTGCGGGGCATTGTATTTTTTGTGAGCAGCGGGAGAAGTATCTTTTGGTGATCAAGGATTATTGCGCAAAGCTGTAAGTGGGAGGGTTGGTTAATTTATGCTATTTAACATAATGTTAATTATAAGACTAAAAAGGATCAGGCGAATCCCTGCGGAACTGGCCTGATTCATGGGTTATTTTGCCGCCGTCGGAAAACAATCGACAACATTCATCTGCTTGAATTCCAATCGCTTCAAATTGACTTTTTCTAATTTGTCCTTTCCTTCCCGGATCTTTAGGAATTGCCGGGGCTGCACATTTTTAAAAATCTGTTCGATTCCGGACGTCGGCCATTTTATCACCAGCTCGTCGATGAGGGCCGAACTGCCGATGCCGATCTCCTTTCTCAATGGATTGCCCCCAAAGCTGCCGCCGCAGTTTATATCCGTATAAACCTCCCTCTTAACCCCATTTTCCGTGAATTTTAGGAGGATATGCGCCCCGATGGCCGAGCGGTTCGATTTTGTGCCCTCGAGCTGCAGGCTTATCCAGTTATTGTTGTTTTGTCCAGGATTCACATAAAACGAATTATAATAGCTATCGCCTGCCAGCGCACCGCCTACCCGGACAAAAATGTCCTGGTCGCCGTCATTGTCCACGTCGGCAAAGGCCACTCCATGCCCCTTTTGTAAGTTGCCGACACGTGCGGAGGTGGTGACATCGGCAAACCGCTGACCACCGATGTTTTTAAACAGCTTGTTTGGAATCAGCGATGTGAATTCCGGGTTCCCCGTTCCAAGGTACATGTCCTGCCAGCCGTCGTTGTCCAGATCGCCGAAATTGGATCCCATTGAAAAGACAGCCCTGTTAAAGCCGACCTCTTCGGACACGTCCGTAAAGGTTCCATCGTGATTGTTCCGGTACAGATATACCGTGCTGGTTCCCGGAGGCAGCGGTCTGTGGAGCGCTTCTGCCGCCGCTGTATACGCCATTGATTTTCTGTAATCGTAGCCGCACACAAAGATATCCGGCCAGCCGTCGTTGTTATAATCCCAGAACCAGGTCGGAAAAGTAAAAGTTGCCGTCTTGTCCAGACCGGCTGTATGTGTTACATCCTCGAAGGAAGGAATCTTCGATCGCTCCCCTTTGTTTTTCAAAAGGAATTTTCGCCCGTCCCTGCATGAGATAAAGATATCCGGCCAGCCGTCATTGTTGTAATCCCCCGATGTAACCCCCTTCATAAAACCGATCTTTTCGCATCCTGCGACGTCGGCGACATTAGTAAAGGTTCCGTCCTGGTTGTTGATGTATAGCTCGGAAGGATTCTCTGATTGTGTCATGACGGTCTCATGCCCCACGAAAAGGTCCAGCCATCCATCGTTGTTGAAGTCGGCCCAGGTCGCCGTCTGGGTGGGATGCAGTGAAAGTATGCCGCTTTCGACGGTGACATCGGTGAAGGTTCCATCGCCATTGTTTCGTAGCAGGGTCTTGGGCTGCTTGCCAAATTCACCCGCCCATGCTCCCCGCAAGACAAGGATATCGGTATACCCGTCGTTGTTATAATCCGCCTGGGTGATGTTCAGTCCCCCTTTTATACCGGCTAATCCCGATTCTTTCGAAACATCTGTAAACGTTCCATCCGCATTGTTCCTGAAATAATGCATGCTTTCTTCCAAATCCCAGGATGAGGTTACGATATCCAGATACCCATCATTATTAAAATCGTCCACAATGCTTCCTCCGGCCTGGCTTCTGTCATTCGCCAGCTGGAGTGACCCCGCCATATCGGTGAACGCTTTTATCGAATAGGCAGAATCTTCTTTATCGAGGCCCGGGATCAGCCAGGCGGCAGGCACCTTCCCCGGATATCCGCCGATGGTCATGTACGCAACATTGAGCAGCCATCTGGATTCCAGGTCGCTCGAATCCTGCTGCAGGATGTCTTGGTAAATAGCTATGCCGCTTGTCGACGCCGTTGGGTCGGTATAAACGCCCGATCCTGCAATCGGAAATATACAGGAACGGGAGGTGTGGTTGGAGATACAATTGCTTCTCTCCCCCAGCCGCAAGTATGCCAGCGCCAGCTGTTTTCGGGCTTCGATGTACATCCGGTCCCGCGGGTTGTTCTTCATTCTTTCGACCAGCACGCTGAGGATGTCGATGACCTTCTTCTCCTGGCCAAGCTTCATCAATGTCATCGCCTTGAAAAACTGGATCACCATCGCATGTCTTGTATCGGGCGGCGATATCCGTTCGAGTGAATCATAGAAAACAAGCGCGGCGCCTGGCCTGAATGGATTGTCCTTGTTCTCGACAGGCTTCAATCCTTCCTTATAAGTTTGAGTAGCTTCCTTGTTGATGTAATACCTTTTAACCTTGATATAAGTTACTGATGAAAGAAGGATAAGGGCTGCAATAGCACCGATAATAAGCAAGATCTTTGCTTTCATAAAATGAATAGAATAAGTGACTGTTCAACATTATTTACATTCGGAAAAGCTTAGATCAGCTCTGGCGGCTGCTCATGTGTAGGAACGTAGAAGGAGAAAACGGGCGAATAACCAGGACGGAGTTTCCTGGTAAGCATAAAAGAGCCCGGTTCCGGTTGAAAAAGAGATTTATCCTGGTAATAATCCGGCGAGAAATGCCGGGATACGTATGTATTGGCAGTATGTTTTTTACCATGCCCGATTTGAGGGAGATCGAATGCATGCCGGAAAAACTGATTTCTGACCGCCGATGCAATGATCGACATTTGATCGGGTATACACAAAACTTCAAGCGTGTCATTGTAGAGCCTGCGTTTCACGTAGCTGTATTGTATGCCTTTTATCTCTATTTTTCCGCTCACGTTTTCGAATTGTACAGAGCTTTGGTAATAGGAAAGATGGGTTATCGGCACTTTCAGCGAGATCAACCCGGATTCATCGTATGAGTCCCCTATCAACCGGGACTGCGCTTCCTTATCCGCCCTTCCTTCCAGATAAAAGGTCAACAACCGGTCACCAAACCAGTTGAAAAGCAGAATAAGCGACAGCAATATGGCAGCAGCAGGCTTCAAGACAGAACAATTTACCAAAAAACCATGGAAAACTTACATTTGGAAAACGTTTCCCATGAGCGCAGCTATATCTTCCACGATCAAGAAAATGAGCCCGCTGCTGCTGGTGGCTGATCTTGATCGCTCCCTCGAGTTTTATACAAAGAAACTGGGTTTTGAGATCGAATTCAGGTACGAAGATTTTTATGCGGGGATATTAAAAGACGGTTCTTCGATTCATCTGAAATCAGGTAAACCTTTGACGGAGGAAAGAAAGAACCGAAGGCTTAACGAAGACCTGGATATTGTGTTTTCGGTGGATGGAATCGAGAGTTTGTATGAGGAGATGCTGGACAAATCTGTAGACGTCATCCAGCCGTTGCGGGAGATGCCCTATGGATGGGAATTTTATATTATCGACCCTGACGGTTACATTCTCGCATTTGTGGCGACGAATGAGTAATGCGGGCCATTATTTTTAAAGCCATCGTCAGGCCATATTACCGCCAGAATGCGGGGTTATTCCTATTTGTTTTCCTGGTTTTCTTTGGTGTGGTTGCGCCTTCGCAGCAACTAGCCTATCACTATGCCCTAATCTTGGGGGTGTTGCAATCTCCTCTTTTTCTGCTTATTGTGGGTTTTACCTGGTTTTTATATGCGATAAAAACACTTCGGTTTGTAGTGGCCGTCCTGGAAGAGCCCCAGTCCGGCTTCCTTTATATACTGAGCAGCCTCGGCCCGGGCCGCCTGTTTCGGTGGTGCTGGCTTATACAGGCGTTGCTTTTATTTCCAGTCTGGGGATATTCGCTGGTGGTGACGGGTGTTGGCATACACCGGGGGGATTATGTAATCGGGTTGGCCGTACAAATCTATTTCGGAGCCTTGTGCTGGTTAAGCGCCCTGGTATATCGATACAAGCTGACCCGGCCGGGTCACAGGGCCTGGATGGCAAAGACTACGAAAAGAGTCCGGCGGCTCCCGTACTGGTGGATTCTCCTGCGGCAGCTTTTGCAGGAGGAAAAGGCCTTGCTGGCGGGACTCAAGCTCTTTGGGTGTTCGATCCTTTATCTGTTGCTGCGGGACGATACGGACCTTCGCATGCCCTTACTCTTTTTTTATCTGGCAATTCTGGGACATGGCGCGCTGCTTTATCGTTGCCGGCTATGGGAAGATACGCGGCTGTCGTTTTACCGGACGCTGCCCGTTTCTTTGCCGGCGAGGTTTGGGCAGTATTGTGCCTGCTATTTCCTGCTCCTGCTGCCGGAAATATCGGTGCTGATCCGGCTTACGCCTTCTCCTGTGGCCTTTAGGGATGTACTGACTTTTATCCTTACCGGATATGGCCTGCTCCTACTGCTGAATAGCCTATTGATTACGGCACACTATACCAGCCGTCAATTTCTTCAGCTTTGCCTGTGTATATTCGGGATATTGTATTGCTGTGTTCTGGGGAAATGCCTGCTTGCCTTATCAGGTCTCTTGCTGGTCACAGCGACCATTTTGTTCTTCAGGGGATATGCCCGTTATGAGAAGAGGGCTTAAAGAGGAGGATATCGGGAGACTTACTTCGACTTCAAAATCGCCATGTCGGCAAAATTCGGGGCGTACGCAGGGATAACGACATTATTCTTCGAAAACACTTCAGCGGTTTCCAGCTCGATGTGTACTTTCTCGTGCTTCTTCGCCCTGATCGT
>JAFDYG010000209.1 GCA_018267545.1 Bacteroidota bacterium | reverse complement strand
TTCCACGCTTGTGGTGGCCATCATCGGGGTGTTTGTGGAGCTGTTGAAATTGCCGCTGGGGGAATACGATATCGCTCATCTGGCCTATGACATCGAGCGGAACGATTTGAAGATGGCGGGTGGCCGGCAGGATCAATATGCTGCGACCTTCGGCGGGGTAAACTATATGGAATTTTACAAGGACGACAAGGTGATCGTCAATCCGCTGCGGGTCAAGCAGCAGTATCTCTTCGAGCTGGAGAATAATCTTTTGCTTTATTATACCGATACCAGTCGGGAGTCGGCGAAGATCATCGAAGTACAGAGCAGGAATGTGATCGATAAAAAGGAGAAATCGATCGAGGCGATGCATCAGCTGAAGCAGCAGGCGCAGCTGATGAAGGAAGCGCTGCTGCGGGGACGCATTCACGAGATCGGTGAGATATTGGATTTCGGGTTTCAGCAGAAGAAGAAGATGGCGGAGGGGATTTCGAACGAGCACATCAATAACATATACGAGCAGGCGAAGCAGGCAGGGGCTACGGGAGGGAAGATCTCGGGGGCCGGCGGGGGAGGTTTTATGACGTTTTATTGTCCGGCGATCTCCAAGTACAAGGTGATGGAGGTGCTGGCGGGATTGGGAGGACGCTGTCAGGCGTATGCGTTTACGGGTCATGGGGTGACTTCGTGGACGGTGTAGCCGCCGGCTCGAATGTGATGGCCGGGCTTTTTTGTACCTTTGCGGTATGCCTGCACAAGAAAAGCCCAATTATCTCTGGAGTTTATTCACGATGAAATGTCCGCGGTGCCGCCGGGGGCATATGTTTTCCCAGCCTAATGCCTGGAAGCTGAAAAAAACGCTGACCATGCCGGATAAATGTCCGGAATGCGGGCAGCCTTTTGAGCTGGAGGTTGGGTTTTGGTATGGGACGGGGTATGTCAGCTATGCTTTGTCTTTTGCTTTGTCGGTGGCGACGTTTGTGGCCTGGTGGGTGATTATAGGATTTTCGACGGAGGATTCCCGTTTCTTCTGGTGGATGGGATTGAATGCTGTGTTCCTGGTGGTGATGCAGCCCTGGCTGATGCGGCTGAGCCGGGTAGTTTATCTTTACTTCTTTGTTTCATACGACCCGAATTATCGCGAGACTCAGGTGAAGAAATTCGATTACGATACGGGGAGCTACCTTAAAAAACCTGAAGAAGAATAATAGCCGCCCGCTTCGCGGACGGCTATTGGGGCTATTTGATTGGGTTAGTACTGGTCTTATAACGCCAATATTAGTATTTTATTATAATTGTGGTGTCTCGGGCTTTGATTTCAGGTTAAAACTGAGCGGGAAGTCCAGCTTCAGGCTGATATTTCTACCCATATTGTAGAGGCCGTGGCTCGGATTAGTGTCGGTGTCGGAGTAGCGGAAGTATTTCAACCGGCTCAGGTGGTCGTAGTAAGCGACGTTGAAAAGGTTATTCGCCATGAGGTAGACGTTGACGATCGTTTTCCCCTTTTTATCGGATAGGCGCCCTCCTACCCCGGCGTTGAACAAAGCGTAGCCGTTCGTGGCGGTTTCTGTATTGTAGGCCAGCATCACTCTATTCTGTGCGGCCGAATATTCCAGTTGCAATTTTATAAAAGCGTGGCTGAGGCGAGAGGATTTGCTTCCGAACTCATAGCGTACTTCGGACAGGCCGTGTGCGGGCGGAATAAAGGGCAGGTATTTGGCGCTGTCACCGAGGGATTTGGGCTGGCTGCCCTTGTTGTTTCCATAGACCAGGGAGAAGCTGTTCTCGAAGTGCAGGGCCTTGATGGGGTGGATGTCGATGCTGAACTCACCGCCGTAGAGGTGGGCCCTGGAAGAGACGTATTGGAAATAGGTATTGCCGTTACCATCGGTGGAATCGCCGCCGGCTGGGGTTTCCAGCTTTTGGTTATAGATATAGTTGGAGATGCTGTTGTTGAACAGGTCGAGGGTTGCCACGACGTAGCGTGAGGCGAAGACAAAGCCAAGGTCTTCCTGCAGGCTAAACTCCGGTTTGAAATTGGGGGTGCCGAGCTGGTAGATGCCGGTGCCGGGGTGGACCCCGTTGGCGGAGATCTCGGAGATATTGGGGGCGCGGAAGCCACGGGCGAGATTGGCCTTGACGGAGAAGCGATCGGAGAAATTATAGGTGGCTCCGAGGCTGGCGGAGAAG
>JAFDYG010000208.1 GCA_018267545.1 Bacteroidota bacterium | reverse complement strand
TCATGCCCTTCCTCTCCGCCAAACAACTTACTCCCTCCGTCCAGTTCGACCCCGAAGCCGACGGGTACTCCCTCTCCGGCGATGAAGACAAAATCAATATCGTTCTTCTCAACATCCTGGAAAATGCCGTCAAATACGCCGTCCCGGGCACGACCGTCACCTGCCGGATCCAAAACCCTGCTGAAAGACAAACCATCCGCATTGAAATGGAAAATACCATACCCGAAGAATCGATAGACACCGCCCAGCTCCAGAAAGCCTTTTATCGCGGCGATACCCTCCAGCAAGGCGCAGGACTGGGCCTATGGCTTTGCCGGGAAATCATCCGGCTCCATACCGGAACCCTTGCCATCCATAGCGCCCGCCACCTCTTTACCCTGCAGATCGAAATTCCCTTGCTCCCCGGCGCCCCCTCATAACCTCAGGTTTACCTCTTTCCCCTCATAAGACACCACCGCATCGGGCCTTCCCCCAACCTCGGAGCCCACCGCTTTTTGCTCCCTCACCATCACCACATTGAATTTCCTGCTTTCCAGCATCCCGGTGAAGCTTCCCTTCCTCGGCCCGATCCTCAGCACCTTCTTTTTATCATCCCACCGGAACGCAATCGTCGAAAAGCGCCCCTTCTCGTAATTGTAATTATCGTTCTCATCCTCGTAAAGCTCGAACTCGCCATCCGCCCCCGGATAAACACGAATCTCCAGCCCATCCCATTTCTTCTCGGTCGAATATTGCACCGGCCCCGCCATCGGCAGGATCGAACCGGCCTTCACATACAGCGGAATAATATCCAACGGCGTCTCTTTCGACACCCGCTCGCCCCCGGGATACGTCCTCCCCGTCCAGAAATCGATCCATGACGCGCCCGCCGGCAAATAAGTTTCCTTGTTCTTCACCACGCCGAAATCCTCTACGGACATACTATCGGCGCCCTTCTTCACATACATCGGCGAAACCACCGGGCTGACCAGCAGAGATTTGCCGAACATAAACTCGTCGTCGATATCCAACGCACCCCTGTCCCGCGGAGCGTCCATTACCAGCCCCCTCATCATGCTCGACCCATGCGCCGTAACCTGCCAGGAAGTGGAATAGATATACGGCAATAAAGCGTAACGCAGCCCGATATACTTCCCGATTGCATCATAAACCCGCTCCCCCTTTCTTCCGAACTGATAGATTTCCCGCGGCGCATCCGCACCATGCGAACGCATCATCGGACAGAAAGCCCCGAACTCCAGCCACCGCACATACAGCTCCCTGTATTCGGGATCATCCAGCTTCCTGCGATACTTCGTGAGAAAAAAACCGCCGATATCACTGTTCCAGTAGGGAATTCCCGTGAGCGAGAAATTCAATCCCGCAGAGATCTGGTTACGCAGCGCCCCCCAGGACGCCGTCACATCCCCCGACCAGGTATTGGCGCCATACCGCTGCTGACCCGCAAATGCCGACCGCGTCAGGATAAAAACCCGCTTACCCGAAGTCTCTGCACGCTGGTGCTCGTATACCCCGCCTACCGTCATCAACGGATAAGCATTCCTGACCCGCCGGAAAGAACCCAGGAAAGTCTTTGTATTGTAATCCGAATCGTTTGCATGAAAATGATCGGGCTCCGACGAATCCATCCACCAGCCGTCAATCCCGATCGAAAAAAGATTTCTCTTCGCATACTTCCAGTATATGTCCCTTGCCGCCGGATTGTAGGCGTCGTATACCCGGACACCCGAAGGATAATCCAGGTTCGGCGGCCATTTGTCGCTTCCCGATTCCGGCCAGGTCTTGAAACGAAATAACGCCCCCATGCTGTCCAGCTCCCTGTATTGAAGCGTATGCGGCCCGAAACTGGACCAGATCGAAATGATCATGTGCGCATCGAGCCCGTGCACATCCGAAACCATCTTTTTGGGATTGGGAAATTCCGGGTTCAAAAAATCCATCGCATTCCACAGGTAATTATTTCCCCAATACTGCCAGTCCTGGATGATACCGTCCAGCGGAACCCGCAGCTCCCTGTACTTCCTTACTACGTCCACAAGCTCCTGCTGACTCTTGTACCGCTCCCTGCTCTGCCAGAACCCGAATGTCCACAACGGCATCATCGGCGCCTGTCCCGTCAGCCGGCGCATACCCGCAATCACCCCGTCCGCATTCCCGCCATAGATAAAGTAATAATCGACACCCTCCGCTACCTGCGACCGGAACGATGTTCCTCCCGAATCGTCCTCGAACGTCGTCGGCGAATAATTATCCCAGAAAACCCCATATCCCTTCACCGACTGAAAAAACGGCACATAATCGTCCGTATTCCCCTGTACCATGAACAGCTTGAGATTTCGCTGTATCATTTTTCCGCGCTGCTGCTGCCCGAGACCGTAAATAGCCTCGCCGCTGTCCAGCTGAAAGGACTGCCCCGCCGAATAAGCGACCGCTCCTGCATCGTCGACCGCCTTCAATACCGTCCCTCCCTCCTTCTCACCCAACAGCCGCTCCTTCCCGCCATTACGGTACAAAGTTACCGTCCCTTTATCCAGCGCCAGAACAGCCGTCACCTTTTCGCTGCTCACCGATAAGGACGAACCCGACTTCCTTACCCGCAATGACACCAATCCCGGAGCCTCGACGACCGAAAGACTCTTCTCCCGCGGCGACCCGCCTTCAGGACATTTTATGACCCGCACAATGCAGGAATCATAAAACCGGATTTCGACGGAAACCCCATTCACAGTCGCCCTGACGCCATTATCCGTCCTCCTGTATTCCTGACCCGCACATCCCAGACCCGCCGCCAGCGCCACGAATAAAAACAGATGCTTGCCTATTTTTCTCATAACCGTTTTTTTCAATTTTACCGATGCCTTCCGGCTTTGAAGATCTTACTTAACGCGTACCGTCACCTTCTGCAAATCCTTACCGGCACTGCTGCTCCCGTACAAGACTTCATACTCGCCCCCGGTCACCGCCATCTCCAGCCGGTCCTCATCGTAAAACTCGAATGCGCTGTATGGAAGCTCCACCGAAACGCCCGAAGCCTTACCCGCCTCCAGCTCCACCCTCCTGAACGCCCGCAACGTCTTCAACGGACCCGTGGTATCCCCCACCCTTCGGATATATATCTGCAGCACCTCCGTCCCCCTTCGCTTACCCGTATTCACCACGGGAACCGACAAAGAAACTCCTTCCCCTTTACCGATCTCCTCCCGGCTGAGACTTGCCCTGCCGATCGAAAACGTCGTATAGCTCAACCCATATCCAAACGGGAATAGTGGGTCGTCCATAAACCTGTACGTCCTTCCCTTCAACGAATAATCCTCGAAATCCGCCGGCAGCTGCTGCATGCTCTTGTAAAAAGTGATCGGCAATTTCCCCGAAGGATTATAATCCCCGAATAAAACATCCGCTACCGCCTGCCCGCCGCTCTCCCCGCCATACCAGGCCTGCAGGATCGCGTCACAGCTCTGCGTCTCCGGCAGCAGCGCAATCGCCGACCCCGAGCAGTTCACGAAAATCACCTTCTTTCCCGCCGCCTTCAACGCCTTCAGACAATTTCTTTGCACCTCCGGAAGCTCGATGTCCGTCCGATCCCCGCCCTTGAAACCCGGATAGGAAACCGGCATCTCCTCGCCTTCCAGCATGGTCGAAAGTCCTCCGGCAAATATCACCACGTCAACCCCCTTCAGCCTCTCCACCAGCCCCGTAAAGTCGATCGGCAGCTCCTTCCCGAAATCCAGCTCCAGGTTGGCCTGCCAGTTGTTCAGCTGCGCATAATGGATCTCTATCTTGTAGCGCCTGCCCCGCTCCACCTTATAAGGCATCCGCGACGGCAGCGTCCGCCAGTTGCTGTGCCTGGCAATCGAAACCCCGTTCACCATCAGCTCGAAAGCCCCCGTAGCGCCCCCCTTGAAAACGATCTCCTCCGTCTCCGGAGCGACGAACTCCGTCTCGTACAAAGCAGAAAAACCCTCCAGCTTCACCCCCGACGCAAACTCGTGCTGCCCCGCCGTCGTCAGCTTTATCGGATCGGTCACCTGCACACCTGTCACCGGCGCACCGCTCCGGTCTCTGTTGTTCCAGTACGTAGCTTTGAATCCCTTCTTCCCATCGATACCAGCCATCGAAAAATAGCTCTGCGTCACCTTGTTCTCCACCAGGTCGCACCCCTTATCATATAATACGGCCCCCGGCTTCAGCTTTTCCCGGATCCCCTTCAAAATCGAAATCGTCCTCACCGGCGTACCGTTGTAATTCCCCCACAACATCGGCTCATTGTCCGCATTCGGCCCCACCACCGCAATCCGCCTGACGGCCTTGCTTAACGGCAATGCCTGCCCGCTATTCTGCAGCAAAGTCATCGACTTCCGGGCCATATTCAATGCCAGCTGACGATGCTCCTCGTTATTGATCACCGAAACCGGGATCTTCGTCCAGGCCACAATAGAATCGGGGTCCATCTCTCCCAGGTCGAACCGCCCCGACAATACCCGCAGCAAACTCTGATTTATCCTGTCCTCCTTCAATAAACCCTTTGCCACCGCCTCCGGCAGATGCGCAAAAGCATACCCCTCCCAAACACACTCCACATCCGTCCCCGCCAGCACCGCCTTCGCCGAAGCATGCGTAGCCGTAGATGACACCTTGTGGCTCGTGTAAAAATCAGTGACCGCCCCGCAATCCGAAACGACAAGATGCTTGAACCCCCAATCTTCCCTGAGTATCGTCTGCAAAAGACGCGAGCTCCCACAACAAGGCTCGTCATCCAGCCGCTGATAAGCACACATCACCTCCCGCACATCCGCCTGCTGAACCAGCGCCTTGAAAGCAGGCAGATAAGTCTCCCACAAATCACGGGGCCGGACCGCATTCAGGTTCAGCTGGTGACGGCTCCACTCCGGACCGGAATGCACCGCGTAGTGCTTCGCGCAAGCCAGCAGCTTCCTGTACTTCGCGTCCTCCGGCCCCTGCAACCCCCTCACCACCATCACCCCCATCCGCGAAGTCAGATAAGGGTCCTCCCCATACGTCTCCTGTCCCCTCCCCCACCGGGGATCCCGGAATATATTGACGTTCGGCGTCCACACCGAAAGACTCAAAAACCGTTTGTTCTCTCCCCCCTTCCGCATCGCCTCCTGGTACTTCGCCCTCGTCTCATCCGAAACGGCATTGAAAATCGCATATACCAGCGTGTCGTCGAACGACGCCGCCATCCCGATCGGCTCCGGAAAAACCGTCACCCCGCCATTATTGGCCAGCCCATGCAACGCCTCACTCCACCAATTGAACTTCTTGATGCCCAAACGAGGTATTGCCGGAGACTGGTCCTGCATCAACAAAGCCTTCTCCCGCAAAGTCAGCCTGCCGATCAAATCCCTGGCCCTCTCCTCCGAACTAAGACCCGCATCCTGAAAAGGCAGTTTCTGCCCAAAACAACCGGCGCAGACAAAAAACCAGCACACCAGCTGAAACAAGCAACATTTTCCCGCCAACGCAGCCCGAATGCAGCGAGTTAAATAAATCAGTTTTATTTTTTTGCAAGCTTTAGCAGACATATAGTTTATTATTTATACCATAAATAGTTGAATACCATACAACAATAAAATAAAATTGTAGCCCATATCGAAGGGCATGCAAAAAAAAGAAAAAAAAGTTAAACTTCTTTGCAATCGGTTGTAATTTTTTTCCCTACTTTCACATACGATTTTTTCCATATAAAAATTCGCCAAATCAACAATTGTTTGCTTTATGAGAAATTCCCAAACGACCATGTCAGGGTTTGCAAGGAGATGCATATCCCTGGCCGCATTCCTTCTCCTCTCTTTCTCTCTCTTCGCCCAAACGACCGTCAAAGGTAGACTGACAGACGCCACCGGCGCCCCGCTCAGCGGAGCCTCCGTCGTCATCAAAGGAACCTCCCGGGGTACCACCACCAACGCATCGGGCGAATTCTCGATCGCCGCAAACTCCGGCGACGTCCTTGAATTCTCAATGGTAGGCTTCCAGTCCTCCACTATGAAAGTCAGCGCCAGCATGGGCGACATCAGCCTCCAGCTACAGCCCAAAACCGGCACCGTCGATGAAGTGATCGTCATCGGTTACGGTACACAGAAACGCGCCAACGTAACCGGCGCCATCTCCAGCGTAAACGCGAAAACAGTACGCGAGCTTCCCGTCGCCAGCGTGTCGCAAGCCCTCCAGGGCCGCGTCCCCGGCGTACAGATCACCAACAACGGCAGCCCCGGCACCGACCCCATCGTCCGTATCCGCGGTATCAGCTCTATCTCCTACGCCTCCAACCCCCTGTACATAATCGACGGTCTCCCCACCGGTGACCTGTCCACCTTCGACACCCGCGACATCGAATCCGTCGACGTCCTGAAAGACGCCTCCGCCGCAGCCATCTACGGTTCCCGCGCAACCAACGGCGTCATCATCATCACCACCAAAAAAGGCAACAGGGGCGGCAAAATCCGCGTCAGCCTCGACTCCTACGTAGGCACGCAAAATGTGACCAAACGCCTCGACCTGCTCAACACCGCACAGTTCCAGCAATACGCGATCGCCTATCGCGGCTCCAACGTCGGCAGACTCCTCGCCCCCTGGGTCAGCACTCCCATCTATAAAGGAGCTACCCAGACCTACGGCCAGGTCAACACCGACTGGCAGGACGCCTACTTCAAAAGCGGCGTGATGACCCAGCACAACATCGGCCTCAGCGGCGGAAACGACATCTCCCGCTTCTACGCCTCCGTCGGATATTTCGACCAGACCGGCATCGCACCCACTGTCGGCTACCGGCGCTTCAACTTCCGCCTCAACTCGGAACACAACATCAGCAAAGCCATCACCTTCGGTGAAAATCTCTATATCGCCAACGGCGAACAGGCATACGACAACAACGAGACCGGCTCCCGGACCAACCTCGTCAACGTCATCCGTATGATGCCCCACATGCCCGTCTACGACCCGACCACCTCCGATGGCTACCGCGGCGTCAATACCGTCCTCGACGGCGGCGACCCCACCAACCCGGTCGAAGACGCAAAAGTCAAAAACCCCGGCAACCGCAACACGGTTAAAATCATCGGTACCGCATTCGTCGACGTCAGCTTCACCAAATGGCTGAAATTCCGCTCCACCCTCGGTATCGACTACGCCAACGGCCTCGACTACCGCTTCTCGCCCATCTTCAACGACAGCGGCACCGTCGCCGGTTCCAGCGCTATCCTGGCAACCATCACCAATAACCGCAGCCTGTCTACGGTACAGGTGTATACACAGCAGCTGACCTTCGACCACTCTTTCGGCAGCCACCACATCAACGCCGTCGCCGTTTACGAATACCTGCAGCAAAAGACACGTACCGAGAACGCCAGCGGCAACCAGGCGTCGAATAATCTCCAGACTCTTAATAACGCCTCCAACGTCTCCGTCCAGACGCTCAAAAACGAAGGAGACCTCATCTCCTACGTCGGCCGTCTTAGCTACGACTACAAAGGCAAATATCTCCTCAGCGGCGCCGTCCGCCGGGACGGTCTCTCCGTGTGGGCCCCCGGTAAGAAGTGGGCCGTGTTTCCCTCCGCAAGCGTAGGATGGCGCATCGACCAGGAACAGTTCATGCAAAACCAGTCCAGGATCTCCGAGCTGAAGCTTAGAGCCGGTTACGGCGTTACCGGCCTCAACGGTTTCGCTCTCGGATGGACACCCTGGCAGGCCACCGTCCAATCCAACAGCGCCTACTATCCCTTCGGTAACGTATTCAACAACGGTCCATCCTCTTCCATCCAGGCCCTCGCCAACCCGGATCTCGAATGGGAAAAGACCAAGCAGCTCAACTTCGGCGTCGACCTGGGTCTGTTCAATAATGCGATCACCCTTTCGGCCGAATACTTCCGCCGCAAAACGGACAACCTGATCCTGGGCGTACCCGTAGCGCCCTCCCTCGGCTACATCACGACAACGGTTCCCAAAAACGTAGCGGGGATGCAAAACAACGGCTTCGAGCTGCAGGTGGGTTACAACAAGAGGACCGGCGATTTCAAATGGAACGCCAGCGCCAATATATCCTTTATCAGCAATAAGGTAACCAAGCTCTCCGAGGGCGTGCCCAACATCGAAGCAGGCTCCGACGCCGACCTCACCCAGGGCTACAACGTAACCAACACCGCCGTCGGCCACCCCATCCAGTCCTTCTTCGGCTGGCAGACCGAAGGCATCTTCCAGGACGCCAACGACGTTGCAAAACACGCTACGCAATTGTCAGGCACCGGCCCCGGCGATATCAAATTCAAAGACGTAAAAGCCGACGGCGTCATCGACAACAACGACCGCGTCTTCCTCGGCAGCTTTATTCCCAAATTCACCTACGCCTTCAACGCTGGCGCGAATTACATGAACTTCGACCTCTCCCTGTTCTTCCAGGGCGTACAGGGTAACAAGATCTACAACGCTACCCGCACCATCTCCGAAGGCATGATTCGCTTCTTCAACGCCAGCACGAAAGTGCTCGACGCCTGGACGCCGACTCACACCAATACCGACGTGCCCCGCGCCATCTCCTCCGACCCGAACAATAACGCCCGTCCCTCGAACCGTTTCCTCGAGGACGGTTCCTACCTGCGCCTGAAGAACGTGATGCTCGGCTACAACATCCCCGAGAAATCTCTGCAAACGATGACCAAAGGAGTGGTAAGAAGCTTCCGGATCTATGTCTCGGCGCAAAACGTCTTTACCGTCACCAAATACACCGGCTATGACCCCGAAGTAGGTAACAGAACGGTGAACACGTCAGCGCTGACCAATGGTATCGACGCCGCAGTCTATCCGCAGCCAAAAGCTTATCAGGTAGGCATCCAGGCCAACTTCTAAAAACAACCCAAAAAAAATTCAAAACAAAATATTATGAGGCGTAACATCACTTTAATAATAGCTGCGTTTATCCTCGGCACCGCCGTAATAATCGCCTGCAACAAGCGATTGAATGTCTTCGACCAGAACAATCCCACCACCGACAGCTACTTCAAATCGGCATCCGAGCTTCGCAGCGGTGTAAACGCAGTATATTCGAGCCTTCGCAGCGGCAACCTCGTCGGCCGTGAATGGTTCTTCGTCCACGACATGCGCGGTGGTGAGACCGCCCCTGGCGGCGCACAGCTCGAAGCGCCCCGCGCCGAGCTGCTCAAACAGCCCTCACCCGCCCCCTCCAACGCCGTCATGACCAGCGTCTGGACCGGCACCTACCAGATGATCAACAGAGCCAACCTCATCATCTCCAAAGCCCCCGACGTCAAGGACGACGTAGCGGCAAGAGACGTGGTCGTAGGTGAGGCGAAATTTCTCCGCGCTTGGGCCTACTTCGAGCTCGTAACCATGTGGGGCGACGTACCCCTGTATACCGAGCCCGTAACCTCCGTCACCGGTTACAAGGCTAAATCCGGTTCTGCCGACGTCTATACCGCCATCATCAACGACCTTACCGACGCCGTGGCCAAGCTGCCTGACGGACGCTCCACCGACGGCCGCGCCACCAAAGACGCCGCCAACACACTCCTCGGAAAAGTCCTGATGCAAAAAGGAGACTACGCCGGCGCAAAAACGGCCCTGCTCAAAGTCTACGGAAAATATAAGCTGAACGACAACTTCCTCGACAACTTTGACGGAGACGTCAAGCTCGGCGACAAGATCCTCGCTACCGGCCACGAATTCAACCAGGAATCCATCTTCGAAGTCGTCTTCGTCGACAAAGGCGACAATAACTTCAACTGGGGCTACACCG
>JAFDYG010000207.1 GCA_018267545.1 Bacteroidota bacterium | reverse complement strand
GGTTGCTGTGGAGGCCGTGGATCACGGGTTTGGAGATACTCGGACCGGTTTGGATGGAGTTGAGGCCGGGCAGGGACTTGAGGGTTTCGCCGAGGGTTTGTCCGGCGGCCTGGAACAGCTGGGTCGTTTTGAGCTCGGATTGTGCGTTGGTGGCGATGGCCTGTTTTTTTTCGGCGGTGACTTTTACCGCAGGGAGGCTGTCGCGTAGCTTGGTTTGTGCGCTCACTTGCTGGATGGCTGGGGCCAACAGCAGGAGCATGAGTACATGCTTCAAGGGAATGAGTGATGGATCAAGAAAAAAAGTTGCCTGACGTGGATGTTAGGCAAGGGCGGGTGGTCCGCGGAGGGAGAGGAAGACGAAAAAGCGGGTTTGAATCCTGATTTCGGATTCTGCGTAGCGGATGCAGGCGGTTAGGGGCGCTTGCAGGAGGATGGGGGTGGGTCCAGAGATAAAGGGGGATTCGACGACCTGGTCCTGGGTTTGACAGTTATAGGTTGTCTGCTGAACCCGGGTGTGGCTGTCCTGGGTAAACTTGCCGGGAATGTCTTTGTGATTGGCGAACCAGTCGTGCAGGAACTTCCTGGGCGTTGCGCTGAACGTGAAGAGCACCAGCAGGAGGCTGGCCAGGAGTTGTCTTATGATGTGATTCTTCGACAAAGCTTTTTGCTACGGTGTTGCAAATTAGGGGAATTTGTCGAATTGTTGCAAAAAAAAGACCGGCAAATTTTGCCGGCCCCTTTTGGTGTGTAAACACCTTAGTTCTTTTTCTTCTCTCCGCCGCCGCCGTCTTCGGGTTTCTTACAGCAGGTCGGAAGTCTTTTGTACGCATCGGCTTCGGCTGTCACGTCGTCTGCGTCGTAGCCTACGTTAGCGATCTGCGCTTTGATGTTCTCGATGTTGGTGCGATCGGTGAGGTAGGTGACGGTGGCGATTTTCTTCTTGACATCGACGTTAAATTTGACGATGCCGTCTTCGTGGGCCATGTATTTCTCGATGCGTTCTTTGCAGGATTCGCATTGAACTGTTGGAGTTTTGATAGTAGCGGTCATTTGGGGTTTGGTCTGGGCAAAGGCGCCGCTGACCAAACCAGTTAGAAGGAGCAGAAGGAATTGTAATTTCTTCATATGTAATCGAATTTAGTATCCTAAATATACGAAAAAAACCGGATGCGGGTTGGCTCAGGGAAGTCTACTTCGACCGATGGGAGAGTTTTGGGGCTGCGGGTGGGCCTGGAAGGATTATACGCCGGTCCAACCTGCGGGGTCCTGGCTCCATTTCAGCAGGACGCTTTCCTCTTCGGGGCTGACCAGGCCTTTTTCGAGGGCCAGGCTGATCAGGGTGCCGTAGTTGGAGAGGGATATGTAGGGGACTTGAGCCTTTTCGAAGGCCTGATTGACTGCCGAGAAGCCGTAGTTGAAGATGGAGACTACGCCGAGGACTTTCATGCCTTCGTTACGAAGGACGTCGACGACCTGCAGGGCGCTCTTCCCGGTGGAGAGGAGGTCTTCGATGACGACTACGGGCTGGTCTTTTTCGTAGTGGCCTTCGATCTGCTGGCCGAGGCCGTGTTCTTTGGGTTTGCTGCGGACGTAGACGTAGGGGAGCTTGAGCTGATCGGCCGCCATGGCTCCCCAGGGGACGCCGGCGGTTGCTACGCCTGCGATGAGGCCGGCGTCGGGAAATTCGGCAAAGATCACGTTGCACATTTCGCTCTTGACGAAATCGCGGATATAGGGAAATCCGAGGACTTTCCGGTTGTCGCAGTATATGGGGCTTTTCCAGCCGGATGACCAGGTGAAGGGGGATTTTACGTTTAGCTTGATAGCTTGTACCTGTAGAAGTTTTTCGGCTACGGCCTTAGCGTTGGTATCGATGATTTTTTCGGTCATGGCGCGAAATTAGGCAAAAGTTGGGGAATGTGGGGGTGGGGCGGGGGGCTGGGAATGGGTGAATGCGTATCTTGTGGATAATTCCTCCATCATGCAATATATTACCATTTATTTTGATGACAGGCCGCTGTTTTTGACGGATAGAGTAGCCGATGAGCTGCTGCCCTATGCGCATCATGACGATACCGTGCTGATCGACGAGTTTTCGCATCATGCGGTCAACGCGATGATTCATGAGATGCGGAAGGAGACGGTGCATGCGGGGATTTTTGTTGGAGAGCTGCAGGCGCTGAAGCATGCGTTCTGGAAGAAATTTATGGTGATCAAGGCTGGGGGAGGATTGGTTCGGAATGGGAGCCGGGAGCTGTTGTTTATGCTCAGGCGAGGTGTATGGGATCTGCCTAAGGGAAAGCTGGATCCGGGAGAGACGTTGGAGCAGTGTGCGGTAAGGGAGGTGATGGAGGAGACGGGTTTGCGGGGTGTACAGCTGGACGGGCCGTTATTAGAGACCTATCATACCTATGAAGATCATGGGCATCATATCTTGAAGGAGACGTACTGGTATAATATGAGCGTATCGGGGGAGCAGACTCCTATTCCACAGCAGGAGGAGCAGATTACGGAGCTGAGGTGGGTCTTGCCGGAGAATGTGGGCGAGCAGCTGGCGAATACTTATCCTTCGATCAGGGATGTGCTTACTGCTGCTTTTCCTTTGAAATGATGGCTACTGTAAGGCGGCTCACGCAGACGAGCTTTTCTTTTTCATCATAAATACGGATATCCCATATATGAGTAGCGCCGCCCAGGTGCAGGGGGTATGCAGTGCCGTAGACGTGGCCTTCGCGGACGGCGCGGACGTGATTGGCGTTTATTTCGAGACCTACGCAGCTGAATCTGGATAGGTCGATGATCAGGGAAGAGGCTACGCTGCCGAGTGTTTCGGCGAGAACGGCGGAGGCTCCGCCGTGTAAAAGACCGTAGGGCTGGCGGGTGCGGTGGTCTACGGGCATTTTTGCTTTTAAGTAATTGTCGCCGATTTCGATGAGCTCGATGCCGATGTGTTCCAACATGGTGTTGCGGGCCAGCGGGCGAAGCTGGTCTGCGGTGATGTCGGGATTGAACCAGATGGGCATGTGTGATAAGGTTTGTGGCGATGGCCGGTTGAAGTTAGCGTTTTTTTGCCATGGAGCGGGTCACGACTTCGGGAAGGAATTGGGTGACGTCGCCGCCGTTTTTCAGGACGTCGCGAACGAGGGTGGAGGCGACCGATGTATATTGGGGTAGACAGGTGAGGAAGACGGTTTCGATTTTGGGGTCGAGGCTGCGGTTCATGTCGGCGATCGCCTTTTCGTATTCGAAGTCGTTGACGTAACGGATGCCGCGGAGGATAAAGTTGGCTCCGACCTGCTGGCAGCAGCGGATGGTAAGGCCTTCGTAGACTACGGCGTCTACTTTGGGATTATCCTTATAGATTTCTTTGATCCATTCGAGCCTTTGTTCAACCGAGAACATGGGTTCTTTATTGACGTTGCGTCCGATGCCGATAAATAGCTTGTCGAAGAGGGGCAGGGAGCGGTTGATGATATCCTGGTGACCGATGGTAATCGGGTCGAAGGTCCCGGGAAATAGGCCGATACGGTTCATAGACAAGACGCGTTTTATTACAAAAATTAGTTGGCGGTCCGGCTGGCGCCGCCTGCCAGCAGGTAGAGTACGGCCATGCGTACTGCTACTCCATTCTCCACCTGTTGGAGGATGATGGATTGCTTGCTGTCGGCTGCGTCGCTGTCGAGCTCGACCCCGCGGTTGATTGGGCCGGGGTGCATGATGACGATTTCTTTTCCCAGGCTGTCGAGGAGGCGCCGGTTGACGCCATAGGCAAGGCTATATT
>JAFDYG010000206.1 GCA_018267545.1 Bacteroidota bacterium | reverse complement strand
GGTAGACAAAAGTTGCTTTTGTGAATGGAGGTAGCAAAATTTTTTTTTGGGAGGGGGGGGGGGGGGTTTTTTTTGGGGTGTGGGTGGGGAATTTCTGCGTGGGGTGGCGGATGGATTTGGCGTTTAATTTTTTGACCTCCTCTTTGTGAGAGATGTTTTATTTTACTATTTCCTCAAAAAGAAAGTGTGATGAATGATTTTCAGAATGTTTATGAGACAGAGAGAGATTTATCGAATGAAGTTTTAAGATATTATTTTGTTAGTAAAGGCAAGAAGGATATTATTAAAGCTGTTGGTTATCAGTATGTCGGAAATTTTAATGGCATTCCGCTTTATAATCTTGGGTTTGGTGATTATGATCTGGAAACCAATAAAATTTCCGATGAAGATGTTTCAAATAACAATGACCAATATAAAGTTTTACATACGGTGCTTAATACCGTTCCGGAATTATTTAACACGTATGGAAATGTCATACTGATGGTACAGGGGAGTGATAGCAAGCCTGAATTCATTGCAAAATGTCGAGCTTCCTGTTCAAGGAAATGTGGGGTTGGAGATTGCAAAAAGGCGCATCGAAGAATTAATATTTATCGCAACTTTGTCGATAAAAATCTTGAACCTTTGAGTGAGGGATATATCTTTATGGGTGGCCAAGGTGTTGGTGATCATAATGTTATCGAACCTTATGCCAAAGGGAAGAAATATGGTGTAGTTTTGGTTATGAGAAAAAATGTTTAAATTTGGGGTATGAGGAAAGTGGGAACAAAAAAAGCTATGGTAAATGTGCCTGAGAAAGGATTGCTGGCTTTGGTCGCTTCCAAGCTAAAGGATACTGTATTGTTTCCGGAAAAACTTGAAAGGGCTAAAAAATATATCGATAAGGCAAAGATGAAAACTACTTAAAGTAATCTCATATTTATTTTGAAAGGGGTGTCGCTTCGACACCCCTTTTTTATTGAAATCGATAATATAAGAAGTTGGGAAGTTAGTGGCCGCGGTTGCCGTTGCCGCGGAAGCGACCGGGGAAGACGCCGGGCATGCGGCGTTGGTTGCGGCCGGAGAAGTTGTTGAGGTTGTAGGTAAAGGTCAGCATGGCGTAGCGTTGGAGGGTGGCGCTGCGGCTGGTGGAGACGCGGTTGAGGGAGACGGTTTTGCTGACGGAGGTGTTTTCGTGGAGGAGGTCGAAGACGGAGAAGCGGATTTCGCCATTTTTCTTTTTGAAGAGCTCTTTGGCGATGCTGGGGCTGATGAGGGGGATGCTGGCGTTGTAGCCGGGGGTGCGGAGATCGGTATAGGTATAGGTGAAGTTGGTGGCGATGAGCCAGCCGCTGTTGGTATAGGCGGTGATTTCGGTTTCGAGGATTTGGGCGAAGTAGTTGAAATTTTGTTGGGGGTGGAGGCTGTTGCGCGCGATGGTATAGTTGGAGGTCGCGCTGAAGTTCATGTCGAAGTTCTTTTTGATATTGGTCGTCCAGGAGATGGCTTCGGATAGGTTGGTGTTGCGGGCGTAGTCGTGCTGGACGGACTGGGTGCCGATGACGGAGTCGACGAGGGATTGGCTTTGGTTGTAGCCGATGTTGGTGATGAGGTTGAGGTTCGACTTTGGTTTTTTGAGGGACCAGCCGTAGTCGAAGTAGCCGGATACGCTATAGGTGCCGTTGAGGTTTACATAAGTCGTTGTCTGGCCGCCTTTGTTGTTGGGCGTTATTTCGCTTTGGATGTCGTTGACGGTGGTGCTGGCGTTGATGGTGGCGAAGAGAACGTTTTGGGTGGCGGGATTGTAGGAGTGATACAGCAGACGGATGCTATGGCTGAATTGGGGTTTTAGTGCGGGGTTACCGGTTGTATAATTTATATTATCGTTGGTGGTGGTTAGTGGCTGTAGCTGAGAGGCGCTGGGCTGGCCGGTTCTGCCGGAGTAGAAGAAGCGCAGCTGCTGCAGGTGTGAGAAGGAGTAGGTGAAGTTGACGGCGGGGGTGAGGTTGACGTAGCTGTGGGAGACGTCGATATGTTTTGTCGTATTGAGGCTGTTGTAGTTGGTGAACTGGATGCCGGAGCCTGCGTTGAAATTGAACTTTGTGTTTTGCAGACGATAGTTGAGGGTGATGCGGTCGGAGTTCGATTCGAATTTGTAGGAGTTGCTGAAGAGGCTGTCGTAGTTATTGTATTTCTGTGCCGCTTCTGTATAGTCGTAGGTGTTATTGGTCGTGGTGTGATGGGTATAAACGTGGTTATAGTTCAGCTCGATGATCGAATGTTTGCTGATGGGTTCGGTATAGGATAGGGTGGGGCTGAGGGTGATGGAGTTGAGGGAGTCGTTGTAGTATTGTCTTAGGTTCTGGGTGGAGTCGAGGCGATAGAAGTTGTTCAACGAGTTGTTGTATCCGTCGCCGTTGTTTACGTTGACGGTTCCGTTGAGGTCGAGGGAAAGGGTGCGGTAGGGCTTTTTGAATTTGTGCCTGAGCGTGATGTTGGAGCCGTTGATGTTGAAGCCGTGGGTGGTGCTGGATGTCGTTCCGTCGGAGGTGCTGACGGGGGAATTGAGCTGGTCGGTGGTGCTGGATGTTGCAGCCGAGTTGGGTTTGCTGGTCTGGAAGGCGATGTTGGGCCGGAAGACGAGGGAGGTAAGGTTGTCTAGTTTTTCTTCGATGTTGAGATTTGCGCGTTGGTTGGTGCTGCGCTGGTATCCGTATTGGTTTCGGTTAGTGGTGTTGGAGGTGTCTTCTGCCTGGTTGAAGAATTTCTCCGTCAGACTTTGCGAACTGTTTGAAACGTGGGTGAAGTTATAAAAATAGCTGCCGTAGATCTCGCCTTTCTTGCCGAGGGAATCGCGGTAGTTGAGGCCTGCGGCCCAGACGGTGGTGACGCCGGCGCCGCTTCCGTTGGTGGAGGGTGAGGGACCGCGGCCGCTGCCCCGGCGGCTGCCGGATGAGCCGAGAACGTCCTGGGCGGTAAAGTTTTGTTTGTTGATGTTGTTGCCTTCGCCTACGAAGGAGATTTGCTGATTATTATTAAAGCGATGGAAGTTGGCGCTTTCGTTGTAGGTTTCGTTGGTGCCGCCGCCGGCGATGGCCCGGCCGAAGTAGCCTTGGCGGCGGTCTCTTCTTGTGACGATGTTGATGGTTTTGACGCGGTTGCCGTTGTCGAAGCCGGAGAATTTGCTTTGGTCGTCGAGGTCGTCGAAGATTTCGTATTTCTCGATGATATCGGGGGGGAGGTTACGGGTGGCGAGTTTGGGGTCGTCGCCGAAGAAGCGTTTGCCGTTGACGAGGATGCGGGATACTTTTTCCCCTTGGGCGGTGATGTTGCCGCTGGCGTCGACCTGGACGCCGGGGAGTTTTTTGAGCTGGTCTTCTGCCACTGCGTTGGGTTTAGTTGCAAAGCTGGCCGCGTTGTATTCGATGGTGTCTTTGCGGATGCGCATGGGAGGACTTTGGACGACGACTTCCTGGAGGAGGTCGGAGGCTTTTTGCATGTAGAGGTTGTTGAGGTCGATGTCCTTGTTGGTCTCGTCGATGCGGAGGGTTTTGCGGATGTGGTGGAAGCCTTCGAAGGTTATTAAGAGAGTGTATTTGTCCGGGGGGAGGTTTTTGAATTGGAAGGCGCCGCGTTTGTCGGTGATGACGAATTCGTTGTTGGTGGTGTCGGATTCGGGGGTGAGGGATACGGTGGCTTCGGAGAGGGGTTGTTTGCCGGTGGTGGTGGAATCGATTATGACGCCTTTTATCGTGCCGCGGATTTTGGGTGGTACCTGGGCTTGCGCCCAGGTATGGATTGTTAGTAGTGCTAATAGTAGGATGGATTTGCCCATAAGCTTGAATAGTGACTTCAGGACGAAAGTAATGGGTAAATCGGTTGGTAGTTGTTAACTAGGTGAAAAGGGGATTTAGACCGGTGTATTATGAGGCGGCAAGCGATGAGTGGGGAGATAAGTGTCAAATAGACGGGTAAAAGGGGGTGCGGCCGGTTTTTTGTATTTTTGGGGATGCAAATGTTTCAGTACAGTATTACACTTATGCAGCGGCGGCGGGGTTTTCATTTGATCACGCCGGAGGTTCTGCGGGTTGCGGCGGGTGGCATTGGGCAGATTAGGAAGGGGATGTGCCAGGTTTTCATCCAGCATACTTCGGCTTCGCTGGCGATCAATGAGAATGCTGATCCGACGGTGCGGCGGGATTTTGAGACTTTCTTCAATAAGGCGGTACCGGAGAATGATCCGGATTATGTCCATAATGATGAAGGGCCGGATGATATGCCTGCGCATTTGAAGGCTGCTTTGTTGGGGAGCTCGGTTTTGATTCCGGTTAGGGATGGGAGATTGGCGCTTGGGATGTGGCAGGGGATTTATTTGTGTGAGCATAGGAATTATGGAGGGGAGAGGGATTTGGTGGTGACGTGCTGGGGGGAATAGGGGCGGCCCGAGGGGACGGGCCGCGTAGTTTTGCGGGGTGGGTGTTGGTTGCTCGTGTGAGGGTGGTAGCGGTTCGCGTGGTTATTGGGCGGGGATGAGGGCTTTTTCGCGGTCGGCGGTGGCGTAGAGCTGTTCGGGGATGGTGGCCAGGGTGGAGGGGTGGAGCTGTTCTCCGAGGCCATAGAATTGTTGGAAGCTCATGATGAGGGGACGCCATTTGTTGGGGTCGATGCGGTTGACCTGGCCGCTCATGAGGATGGAGTTCTCGAGGTGGACGCGGACGATTTTTAATTCCATTGTAATTATACGGCCTTTTTGCAGGGGCTCGTCTTCGCTGAGGGGATGGGTGGAGGTGAGCTGTGCTTCTAATTGTACGGGGCATTCTTGTGCCCGGGCGGGGCGGACCATGTCGGAGGGTTGGGGGGTGAGGCCGGCCGTTTCGAATTTGTTGGGGGCGTGACGGTATCCTTTTTGTTTTTTGCCTTCGGGGACCGGGTTGGAGCCGGTGGTGAGGGCGAGTTTGTTTACGGCTTCGACTTCGTTTACGGAGGGGAGGTTGAGGACGCATTCTCCGGTTCGAAGGAGGTTTTCTGTCGTTTTGGAGAAGGCGGAGATGCCGATCATGCAGCGCCAGCCGAGCCAGAAGATGGAGGAGATGGGGGCGAGGTTGGAGGTGCCATTTTCATTTTCGGTGCTGACGAGGATGACGGGGGTGCCGAAGTAGAGGATGGATGGGTAGCTGACGTGGTGCATAGTGTTTGTTTTTGTAGGACAAAGATGGGGTGAGATGGGGAGGGGAAAAACCCGGTTCTTGCGGAGTTGGGGCGGGGGGCGATTTTGGTTGGTGGCATGTTTTTTTGGCTGGATACTCAAATATTTATTTATGAGTAATGAAAACAAGCCACAGCCGAAGAAGACGAATCAGGAAGATGAGATGGACCCGCCGCCGGTATATGAGCGGGACTATGATCTGCAGGATAAGAAGCTGATGGGGAAGGTGGCGTTGGTGTCGGGTGCGGATAGTGGAATCGGAAGGGCGGTCGCGATACATTTTGCCCGACATGGGGCGGATGTGGCTATTTTGTATTATAAGGAAGATGAGGATGCTCTTCGGACTAAACAGCTGGTGGAGGAGAAGGGCAGGAAGGCGCTGTTGATAAAGCTGGATGTCAAGGAGGAAAAAGAGTGTATCCCGGCTGTTGAGAAAATAGTGAAGGAATTGGGACGGCTCGATGTTGTAGTCAATAATGCTGCCATTCAACGGCCTCAGGATGGGATCGAAAAGATATCGGATGAGCAGTTGCGGAATACGTTTCAGACAAATATTTTTTCCCAGTTTTATATTGTGAAAGCGGCGCTGCCGCATCTGAAGGAGGGCGCGGCTATCATCAATACCGCATCGGTAACGGCTTATCATGGCAATCCGACGCTGCTGGATTATTCTTCAACGAAGGGGGCGATCGTTTCGTTTACGCGCAGCCTGGCTTTGTCGCTGGCGGGTAAGAAGATACGGGTGAATGCGGTGGCTCCTGGGCCTATCTGGACGCCATTGATCACATCGACGTTTCCTAAGGAAAGGATCGATACGTTTGGGAAGAATACGGCGTTGAAGAGACCGGGGCAGCCCGCGGAGGTAGCCACCTGTTATGTTTTTTTAGCGTCGGAGGATGCGAGCTATATTACGGGGCAGGTGCTGCATCCGAATGGAGGGGATATTGTCAATACATAATGGGATTTGGGTGTGGAGAAAAGGCGCGGTGGGGCGTGGCAAGGGTTTTGAATAGATATAGCTGATCAATTATTTAATCATCACAAAATGAATTGTTATGGAGAATACATCAAGTACAAGTCTAAAAATCAAGGGTAATTGGAATGAGATGAAGGGGAAAATTAAGCAACAGTATGCGAATCTGACCGATGATGACCTTTTGTATGAAGAAGGGAAGGAAGATGAGTTATATGGCCGTATTCAAAAGAAGACGGGGCATACAAAGGATGAAGTGAAGAAATGGATTGATAAGCTGTAGGCTGGCATGATTTTGGAGTTTTATACAATAGTAAAAGGATGGTGATTTCCTGCTAAACAGTTATAATGACGTAAAAATCGACGACATTATAAAAAGTAAAAGGAATAAGCATCCGATAGAGACTGTGTTCCGAAAGGGGCACAGTCTTTTTTTTGTGGGGCTGGCGAGTTGTGGCGCGGCGCGTGGTGACTAGTGAACGACGACGACGTCGAAGTAGTATTTGCCGTCGCGTTCGGTGCCGCTGATGGCGATGCGTTGGTAGTGGGCGCCGGCTTCGTCCTGCTCGGAGATGGTATCGAGGAAACGATCGACCTGTCTTTCGGCGTCGTGGATGTCGGAGCAGGATTCGGCGATGACGATGTGGCGATTGTCAGGCTGGAAGTAGACGTTTGACATGGTGGTGTTTTTGGGGTTGAGTATGCTAAAATTGAGCCCAGGGGCAGAGGAAGAAGGGGCGGGATTTGGACGGGATGGGACAAAAAAATCCCCGGTTTTAGCCGGGGATGCACTCAATCATGTAACCATTAACCATTTAACCTTATCCTGATGCTAAGGTAGTGTGGGAATTTTTCCCGTCATAGTATTTTGAAATGGTTTGGGGAAGTTTACGGAAATGGAGAGGAAAGGGGTAAGTAGATGCCCTTAATTTTGGGGCGGGACTTATTCCGCTCGCAAATTATCTACAGGATTCGACAGCGCTGCGCGGATCGCCTGGACGCTGACAGTAATAATGGTCAGTATTAAAACGATACCTGCGGCAAGCGCGAATACGCCGGGGCCAATGGTGATGCGATAGTAATATTGTTGCAGCCAGGTGTGCAGCAGTGACCATGCAACCGGTACGGCAATGAGGCAGCTGATGCCGACTACGATTAAAAAATCTTTTGTCAGCAGGAGCAGGAGGCTGGATACGGGAGCGCCCAGTATTTTGCGGATGCAGATTTCTTTGGTGCGCTGTTCTGCTACATAGGCTGCGAGTCCGAAAAGTCCCAGGCAGGAGATCAGGATCGCCAGCCCTGCAAACACTGCTGCGAGCCTGCCAATCAGCAGCTCGGAGTGGAAGAGGGCCATATACTCATCATCTGTAAATTGATAGGAATAGGGGATGCGAGGATCATATTTTTCGAAGATCGTTTTCAGCTTTGCAAGGGCCGTATGCGTATTTACGTTTGGGGCCAGGCGATAAGTCAGGGAGAAGGTCCACTCCGGGTGAAAAACGAAAAGCGTCGGCTCGACGGGTGCAAAGGGGGAGGCGTTGATCACGTCTTTTACAACCCCGATAATACGCATTCGCTGCGAATGGCCGGCTGCGAAATAGGTAATGAACTGACCGATCGGCTGCTGCAGCCGCATCCGTTTTATCGCTGTTTCATTTAGGATTATACTGAGAGAATCGGCGCCGAAGTTGCCGACGAAGTTAGTCCCCGCAATAAAAGGGATTTCCATCGTGCGGAAATAATCCGAATCGCTGGTCGATACCATCGCCATGCTTAGCGGCTCGTTGGGATGCTGGCCCGGCCATTGGTTGATGGCTGTTTTCGGCTCGTCGCCGGTAACGGGACGCATCGATTTTGTCATGCTCGTCACCAGTCCTGTTGACAGTACTTCCCGCTTCAGCGCGCTGTAGGGATAATCGCCTGCTTCACCTTGGATCAGCCTGCTGGGATTGTACCCCGTCGGTCTGCTTTGAGCATAGTTGATTTGCCGGTAAATGACGATTGTTGCGATGATCAGCCCGATAGAGCAGGTGAACTGCAGCACCACGAGCGTCTGACGCGAGCGGCTTGCTGCTTTGCCGGTCTGAACTTTTCCCTTTAGCACTTTGACCGGGCGAAACGCGGACAGATAAAACGCGGGTTTGCTTCCTGCCAGCAGTCCGGTCAGCAGCACATAGCCGGACATGATGAGCCAGAAGGCGCCGCTATTATAAGGAATCGAGATAGCCGTACCTGCCAGTGAATTGAAGGCAGGCAGCACCAGCTGGACCAGCAACAGCGAAAGAACAAAGGCTGCGCTAGTCAGCAGGATGGACTCAGCGAGGAATTGCAGGATCAGACCCGTCCGGGAGGAGCCCATGACTTTGCGGACGCCTACTTCCCGCGCCCTTTTTTCCGAACGGGCGGTGGAGAGGTTCATGAAGTTGATGCAGGCGATGATCAGCACGATCATTCCGATGATGCCGAATAGTCTTACATAGCTGATCAGGCCGCCTGTTGCGATACCGTTTTCATAATTGGTCCAGAGGTGCCGGTCCTTGAATGGCTGCATGATTACCTCTTCGTGGCTTATACGGTATCTGTCGGGTAGATGTTTTTTGACCAGCAGCCTGGCTTGCGCTGCTACCTGTTCGGGTCTGGCGTTGGGCTGCAGACCCACAAAGACGTGCCAGGGGCCTTCCAGCCAGTTGATGTCCGCGTTATTCGCCCATCCATCTCTGGGGTGGGGATTGAGTACGGTGATGAAGTCGAATTGCATGGTGCTGTTATGCGGGAGATCCTTGATGACGGCGGTGACTTTTAGCTGTTCGTGACGAAAGATGAGGACGGTCTTTCCGATGGGGTCTGTATTGCCGAAGAGCGCTTTTGCGGTCGATTGGGTGAGCACGACGGACTGGAGGTCTTGCAGGGCCTGGCTGGCGTTTCCTGCGACGAGAGGGAAGCGGACAATGTTCAGGAAATCTGATCCGGCGGAAAGGGCTCGAAGGAGCAGGTTTTTATCACCGACTGTCAGGACGGTGGTGCCGCCTTCGAAGCAGGGCGCGGCCCAGGCTATTCCCGGGATTTCGTTTTTGAGTGCTGGAGCTAATGGAAGATATACGTCGGGGCGGGTGCGGATGATGCCATTGTCGCTATAGTTTAGCTTGACCTGGTATGCGTGTTCGTGTCCGGGGAGCCAGCGGTCGTAG
>JAFDYG010000205.1 GCA_018267545.1 Bacteroidota bacterium | reverse complement strand
GGGATAAAATTGTAAATTATGCAACGTATTGCTTTCACCATGAAGCTGCATGCGGGCTTCGAAGAAGAATACCGGCGCAGGCACGATGAGATCTGGCCGGAGCTGGCGGCGCTGCTGCGGGAGACGGGTGTCCGGGAATATTCGATATTTTTGGATGAGGTTTCGCTGGTGTTGTTTGGGGTACTTCTGATCGAGGAGCCGGTTCGGCTGGATGAGCTGCCGGTGCATCCGGTGATGCAGAAGTGGTGGAATTATATGAAGGATATTATGGATTCGAATCCGAATGGTTCGCCGGTGACGAAATCATTAAAAGAAGTTTTTTACTTGCCATAAATTTTAGCTCATGCAGATAGAAAAATATAAGATAGAGGAACATAATCAGTCGCTCATGAAGGAGCACGGGCGCAGGTTGAATTTTGTTATGGAGGGGTTAGCGGGCGCCGAAGGGATTTTGTCGAAGCTGGTGGATTTCCAGGTCGCCATCCCCAGCTGGGCATTGGGTACAGGGGGGACGAGGTTTGGCCGGTTTTCGGGAGGCGGAGAGCCGCGTAGTTTGGAAGAGAAGATCGAAGATGTTGGGTTGCTGCATGCGTTGAATCGAAGCAGCGGCGCCATTTCATTGCATATTCCCTGGGACATTCCGGGTAAGCCTGCCGCCATCAAGGCGCTGGCGGCGCAGTTCGGACTGAAGTTCGATGCGATGAACTCCAATACTTTCCAGGATCAGCCGGGCCAAGCTCACAGCTATAAATTCGGGTCGCTTCAGCACGTAAAGAAGGAAGTGCGGAAGCAGGCGATCGACCACAATATCGAGGTCATCCGTTATGGTCAGGAGCTGGGGTCCAATTCGTTGACCGTATGGCTTTCGGACGGTTCCTGCTTTCCGGGGCAGCTGAACTTCCGGCAGGCGTTTCAGCATACGCTGGAAGGGCTGAAGGAGATTTATGCGGCTTTGCCGGAGGACTGGAAGATGTTTGTTGAGTACAAGGCTTTCGAGCCCAATTTCTATTCGACGACGGTGGGGGACTGGGGGCAATCGCTGCTGTATGCGTCAAAGCTGGGGCCAAAGGCTTATACGCTTGTCGATCTGGGGCACCATCTGCCCAATGCGAATATCGAGCAGATCGTCGCTTTACTGCTGATGGAAGGCAAGCTGGGTGGTTTTCACTTCAACGATTCCAAATATGGGGATGATGACCTGACGGTGGGAAGCATCAAGCCGTATCAGCTGTTTTTGATCTTTAATGAACTCGTGGAAGGGATGGATGCGAGGGGAATGAACCATACAACAGATCTGGGGTGGATGATCGATGCTTCGCATAATGTGAAGGACCCGTTGGAGGATTTGTTACAGTCGGTCGAGGCGATTATGCTGACCTATGCGCAGGCCTTGCTGGTGGATCGCAAGCGGCTCGTTGCGGCTCAGCAGTCGAATGATACGGTTGCGTCGCAGGAGGTTTTACAGCAGGCGTTCCGGACGGATGTAAGGGCGCTTGTCGCGGAGGCGAGATTGCGGGCCGGTGGGGCATTGGACCCCCTGGGTCTGTATCGTTATGAAAAAGTAAGAGAGAATTTGATTAAAGAAAGGGGCGCCGTTACGGTTGCCACGGGATTATAGTATGAATGTCATAGCCATATTCGACGCGGGCAAGACCAATAAGAAGCTGTTTCTTTTCGACGAGCATTATAAGATTGTCTGGGAACAATCGGCGAGCTTCGATCCGGTGATGGATGAAGACGGGGAAGCCTGCGAGAATGTGCAGCAGCTGACGGACTGGGTTTTCGATTCACTCGCGGGGCTTTCGAAGCTGACGGACTTTGCGATCAAGGCGATCAATTTCTCGGCATATGGAGCCAGCTGGGTTCATATCGGAGGAGATGGGATGCCGGTTGCGCCTTTATACAATTATCTAAAGCCATATCCGGCTGAGCTGAAGAAGAAGTTTTACGATACTTATGGGGGAGAAGTGACGTTTTCGATGCTGACGGCCTCGCCGGTGCTTGGCAGCCTCAACTCGGGGATGCAGCTTTATCGGATCCGGGAATTACAGCCGGAGCTTTTTTCCAAAATCAAATATTCGCTGCACCTGCCGCAGTATCTGAGCTATTTGTTGACCGGCAGGGCTTGTTCGGATATAACGAGCATCGGCTGCCATACGAATCTTTGGAATTTCTCCCAGTCGCATTATCATGAATGGGTGTATCGGGAGGGAATCTTCGATAAGCTGGCGCCTATACTGCCTTCGGATAGCGTAAATCCGCTGAAGCCGGTGAAGCGGTTTCCGTTGGATGCGATGGGAGCTTTTCCGGGGCCTGCGCTGGCGTCCGGCCTGCCCGCGATTCCGGTTGCAGGAATTGGGCTGCACGATAGCAGTGCAGCGATGATCCCGTACCTGGCGAGCTTTAGGGAGCCTTTTGTACTGATCTCTACGGGCACCTGGTGTATCAGCATGAATCCATTCAACGATATGCCGCTGACGGTAGCGGAGCTGCAGCATGATTGTCTTTGCTATATCAGCTATCAGGGTAAGCCGATGAAGGCGTC
>JAFDYG010000204.1 GCA_018267545.1 Bacteroidota bacterium | reverse complement strand
TATAACTATTTTCTCTCCGACACCAATACCCTCCGCCGCATCCGTATGCGCGTGTTCTTAAAAGATAACTACCTGTTCCGCATCATCTCCCTCGGCGACTCCCTCTCTCAACCAAGCGAGTTCGTGGAGCGCTTCTACGTTTCCTTCAAACCCGAGCTGCGCGGACCCGGCGTCTCCGTCTTCACCTCCAAGCTCGACCTTTTCTTCAAAGACTTTTACAGCAAAGATTCGGTGATAGCCCGCCGCGCAAAAATCGCCATCCCGAACATCTACTTCGGCACGGCAGGCGTTCCCGCTTTATTAAACGCCATCAACGGCCTTCCCTATAACGGTAAAGATTACTTCGAAACAAAAACGAAGTTCATCAACGAGCTCGGCTACATCAACGACTCCGCCGCCATCGCCCCCGTTGTCGCCGGTCTGAAAAACGTCTACGAAAGGGTAGGGGACACCAGCACCTTCCAAAACGCCGTCCTCAAAGCCCTCGCTCATCATAAAACCACAGCAGCCTACGCGCTGCTCAAACAGCTCATCATCCAGGACCCGCCCGTCTTCGACAATACCTCGGACTACAACTACCTCTTCCAGGACATCGGCGACTCACTGGCGCTGGCCCGAACCCTCTTCCCACAGCTCCTCCAGCTCGCCACCGTGGACGACTATAAATCGAATATCCAATCCCTGCTGGCCGAGCTGGTCGACAGCGGATATCTCCATGCGCCCGACTACGAATCGTATTTTAGCCAGGTATACTTCGACGCAAAAATTCAGTGGAAGAAACAGGAAGGCAAGGACGAACGCCGCCTCCAAAAGAAAGACGACGACAACAAAGACGATGACAACGATAACGACGGCGACGACAACAGCGGCAGCGACCTCGACGACTACTCCGTCCTTCTCGAACCCTTCTACGACAAGAACCCAACCATCCCCCATTACTTCGACCGGCTCCTAAAAAGCAAGGACCCCTATCTCCGTCTCAATACCGCCATCCTCTTATTACGGCACGACCATCCCGTCCCCGACTCCGTTATCAACAACCTGGCCACCGAAGACCTCACCCGCAGCCGCCTGCTGCGAAGGCTGACCGCCATCCACAAAGAATCGCGCTTCCCCGCCGCCTTCCGCACCCAGGAACAGCTGGCCCGCAGCCTCATCGTATCCAGCTTCGGCAAAGAGCTGGCCGACATAAAATTCGTCGCCAAAAAACCCGCCCAATTCAAGGAAAACAAAGGCTTCGTCTACTATTTTAAATACAAGGTCAACCGCGACGACGAATGGATGATCGGCCTCAGCGGCTTCCAGCCCCTCAACGCCAAAGAAGTCAGCTTCATCCCTGCCTTCTCATCCGCCACGGGCAAACGCCTCCGGTCCGAAACCCCCGCCGTCGACCAGTTCGACCAGCAATGGCGCCGCCTGCTCTTCGCCATGCGTCGCAGCAGCACCTCCTTCTATCTCGACGACTACTTTACCGGACGCATCGATGAAGACTAAACCTTCCCTGCACCCGCGCGCGCCCGCGCCCTAAATCCCCCTCGGTATCGCCGCAATCAACCGCTTCGTATACTCGCTCGCCGGCGACCCATACACTTCCTCCGCCAGCCCTATCTCCTCGATCCTCCCCTTATTCATCACCATAATCCGATCGCTGATATACCGTATCACCGCCAAATCATGCGAAATAAAAACCACAGTAAACCCGAACTCCTTCTTCAAATCATTCAGCAGATTCAACACCTGCGCCTGAACGCTCACATCCAACGCCGACACCGACTCGTCACAAACCACAAACGAAGGTCTCAACGCCAGCGCCCGCGCAATCACAATCCGCTGCCGCTGTCCCCCCGAAAACTCGTGCGGATACCGGTCGTAGTGCTCGGCCTTCAAGCTCACCTTCTCCAACAGCCTTACCACCTCCCGCCTTCTTTCCTCCGCACTCTTCTCCTTCCCATGCACCCTCATCACTTCCTCTATCGCCGACCCCACCGTCAATCGCGGATTTAAAGAAGAATAAGGGTCCTGAAAAACCAGCTGAATATGCGGCCGCAATTCCCGAAGCTCCTTTGCTCCCAGGCTCGCCAGCTCCACACCCCCCAACAAAACCCTTCCTTCCGTCGGCTCGGCCAATCGCAGCAAGGCCCTCCCCAGCGTGGTCTTCCCACAACCCGATTCTCCCACCAATCCCAGTGTCTCCCCCTCATAAACTTCAAAGCTCACTCCATCCACCGCCCTCGTATATTCCAATACCTTCCCCAAAAATGTCTTGCGTTTAGGATACCAAACCTTCAACCCTTCCACCTTCACCAAAACCTTCCTTTCCCCAACCCGCACCCCCCCCCCCCAAGACACCCCTACCCCCTTTCCCCCCCCCCCCCCCAAAAAAACCCCCCCCCACCGC
>JAFDYG010000203.1 GCA_018267545.1 Bacteroidota bacterium | reverse complement strand
GATTTCCATTCCCAGGTATGTCCAGGCCCTCACTGGAATTACCGATGAAATGGTCGCCGATGCGCCCTATTTCGAAGAAGTGGCTCCCTTCATTCACGACTGGCTGAAAGACTCGATCTTCGTAGCGCACAATGTCAATTTCGACTACTCCTTTCTCAAGCACCAGCTCAAAGAATGCGGCCTGGACCTGGATTGCAAGAAGCTTTGCACGGTTCGCCTGAGCCGCAAGACCTTCCCCGGCGCTCCAAGCTATAGCCTCGGAAATATCTGTCAACACCTCGGTATCACTATCCCTAACCGTCACAGGGCCGGGGGAGATGCCGACGCCACCGTCCAGCTTTTCGAAAGGATCCTGAAGGCGGGTGGCCTGGAAATTATACGGGGCATGCTCAAGGGCAATAGCCGGGAGCATTATTTGCCGATCCATCTGCCGGCGGAACAGCTGGAACAGCTGCCAATGGTCCCGGGCGTCTATTATTTCCACGACCAGAAAGGAAAGGTCATCTATGTCGGCAAGGCCAAAAACCTTCGTCACCGCGTCGTGAGTCATGTCTCGAACAACAAGCCGGGGCGGCAGAAACAGGAGTTCCTGCGAAACATCTATTCGATCTCGCATGAAGTAACCGGGACGGAGCTGATGGCATTTCTGATGGAATGCGTCGAGATAAAAAGGCTCTGGCCGGCTTATAACCGCAGCCTGAAACGATTCGAACCAACCTATGGGCTCTATGTATATGAGGACCGGAATGGATATTCCCGTTTGATCCTGGAAAAGCGAAAGAAGCAGCTGCAGCCGGTCTATACGTTTTCGTTGCTTCTTGAAGGACAAAATTTGCTGCGGAAGCTGATCCGCGAGTTTCGTCTTTGTCCCAAGCTTTGTTTTATCCAACGCGATAATATTCCCTGCGATGGCTTGCACACCGGCGATTGCGATGGGGCCTGCGAGCAAAAAGAGGCTGCAGGGGTTTATAATGAGCGCGTAGGGGCGGCGATCGAAGCGTTGGTGAAGAGCTTGCCCAGCTTCACCCTCATGGACGATGGGCGTCATCCCGACGAGAAGAGCTGTATCCTGATCGAGCAGGGCAGGCTCTATGGCATGGGCTATCTTCCGGCAGATACAGCAATCTATGAAGCGACGGAACTGAAGAATTATCTCACGCGATATCCCGAGAATGATTATATGAGAGGGCTCATCTATGCACATGCGGAGCGCTGGCCGGCGAAGCGCTATAATCTATATTAAGAAATGAGGATGGAAATTGGGGACGGCCCAATTAAAAAGCCCGGCCAACGAATGGCCAGGCTTGAACCTTTCTATTACTATGCTTAAATCTAAAACTTGGCGTTGACGGTTTGGCGTCTTCTGCCTCCGCCGATGAAGAAGCCGATCTTGATGGTCGTATAACCATTCTTTGCGCTGACCGTACCTACGTTGTTGCCGTTCTCGTCGGTCACGGTCTGGGTGCTCTTGCCGATAAAGTCATGTTCGACGACAAATCGAAAGTGCTTGATCTCGAAACCGGAGCGAACCATGCCCCCGAATTTTGTAGATGAGCTGGTGCTGATGCTCCCTTTCTGCGTGTCGCCTTCGACGGAGGCACTGGCCATGCTAAAGAGACCCGTACCTGCACCGGTAAAAGGGCGGAACAAGGAATTCGTGTAATAATAGTCGCTGGTCACCAGATAAGAAGCGCTGGCGGCGACATTGGCGCTGGCGGACATACCGTCGCTGGACACCCAGCCGCGGCCCGTCAGGGCTGCTTCCAGGCGAAAGCCCACGGCGAGCTTGCTGATGATCGCATACTTGGGCTCGATGGCGAAGGCGACTCCGCCCTTGGCTCCGCTGCCCTCGGGGATAGCGATACCGGAAGAAATGTCTACTTTAAAAGGATTGAAGCGTTGTGCGTTGGCGATAGAGAAAGAGAGGAGAGCAAGTCCTGCAAATAGCAGCTTTTTCATGGTACTGGTTTTTAGGGTTATCAGATTTGCTAAGTGTTTACACTTGGCTTCAAGTATATAAGAAAGTTCTTATAAATACAAGCTGAATGCGAATAATTACCCATTTCCACCAAGAATAAAGACTTGCCGGAGCACTGCACCATAAAAAAAGCCGGCCCTGACAATTATGTCAGGGCCGGTCAGTCTAGAGTTGAGGGGTAGAAAAGATTTACTTCCTTCTGCCGCCGCCGAAGAAGGCGCCTACCTTGATACCGAGGTAACCGTTTTTCAGCTTGAGGTCTCCATAGCTGGTACCGGCGTCATCGGTAATCGGAATCTTCGTAGCACCGACGAGGTTATACTCGACGCCGAGACGGAAGTGACCGGCTTCGAAACCGGCACGCAGCATTCCACCGAATTTGGAAGAGCTTTTTGCTATCGTGATGGCTTCGCCGGAACCGTCGAAATCACCGCTGGCAGCAGCCAGGCTGAAGATACCGACACCAGCGCCTACGAAAGGACGGAAGGTATTGTTGGTAAAGTAGTAGTCACCGGTTGCGAGATACGAGCTGCTGGTCTTTACGTCACCATGCGCGCTTTCGCCATCGGGCGATACGACGCCGCGGGCAGTGATAGCGCCTTCTATGCGAAGACCGACGGCCAGCTTGTCCATTACAGCGTACTTGGGTTCTATTGCGAAGAGCACGCCGCCTTTGGAACCTTCACCGGAAGGGATGGCATAACCGAGAGATACGTCTACCTTGAAGGGTTTGAAAATGCTTTCGGAACTGGAAGAGCTTGCACCTTGCTTGTCTTGAGCTTTAACTACAGAAGCGATACTGAGCAGAGAGATCCCTACGATAAGGACTTTTTTCATGTTACGTTAGGTTTTTTATGGGTTATCGAAAAAAATGAATATTGGATCATCAATAGGTGCAATCGTGTAGTCGTCTTTATAAAGTGCAAGTATAGACGATAATTCCAGTAAATCAAATAGTACAGCTAAAATTAATTATTGTGGAGTAAGTGTAAAATTTTTTAGGAGTATCGAAATGGCATTTGAGGCTATTTCGAAATAAGTCGTTCAAGCATAGACGTGAAATCTGATCGGGGAATCATGCGAGCACCAAGGCTTTCGAGGTGTTCGGTATAAACCTGGCAGTCGATAAGCGTGACTCCGTCTTCTTTGAGCCTGTTTACAAATTGTATGAATGCATACTTGCTTGCATTGCTCGCTTTGCTGAACATGCTTTCACCGAAGAACACTTTACCCATTCGGATACCATATAACCCGCCCACCAATTCTCCATCGAGCCAGGCTTCGGCGCTGTGTGCATAACCGGCTTCGTGAAGACGGATATAAGCCGACTTGACTTCGTCCGTAATCCAGGTGCTTTCCTGACCGCGTCTGCTGATAGTCTTGCAATTGGCGATGACTTCGGCAAAAGCATAGTCGATGCGAAAATCGAAAGCCTTCTTTTTGAAAAGCTGGCGCATGCTCTTGCTTTCCTTCAATTCTTCGGGGAAGAGAACGAAGCGCGGGTCGGGGCACCACCATAAGATGTGCTGTCCTTCATACCAGGGGAAGATGCCCTGGCGATAGGCCAGCAGCAGCCGTTCGGTCGACAGGTCGCCGCCGACGGCCAGGAGCCCGTCCGGTTCTGCCAGTTGGACGGGGGGGAATAAAAGCTCGTTATTTAAGATGAAAATAGACATGACCGCCTCCTCAGGACTCCGAGAGGATTTCGATGGTGGCGCCGATGCCGCGGTCGGTGATGGCGTCGCACTGTGGCTTTAAATCGTCATAGGAACCACGCTTTACGGCATATTTACCCTTCGTATGGATGATCATGGCGCATTGTTCCGCCTGCTCCTGGGAGTGTCCGCAGACCTCCATCAATGTCTCGATCACCCACTCGAATGTATTGACCTCATCGTTCCACACGATCAGGCTAAACGGGTCGTCATAGGCCGTGATTACTTCTGTTTCTTCAAACTCAACCGGTCTTGGATTATTCAATAGATCGGGCATTTGGGTCCGCTGTTTTCACAAAGTTAATTAATTCGGGTAGCCATACAAGACAAGGGCGCCCTTCCTGGAAAAAGAGCGCCCTTGTCTATTGATTTTTATCTATTTACATATATAAGAATCAGTTGGATTTCTTTTTATTCATTAGCCCGTCCAGGAGGCCTTTTCCGGCCGATTTCAACCGGTCCTTGGCGTCCTGTGTTCCTGCGCCTGCCGCCGCTGTAGTATCTCCTTTACCGAGCAGCTTTTTCTGAAGCTCGTCGGTAGCATTCTTTACGAGCTGCTGTCCTACGGCCTTGGCGGTATCCTTAAGCTGTTGCTTGGCGCTGTCGACCTTGGCCTGCACCATGCCGGCCGCCTGCTGTTTCAGACTGGCGGCAGTGCTGGTCAGGGCTCCCTTGACGTCGGCCTTGATGACCGGCTTGGTGACGGTGCCGCCCACCTTTATGGGCAGGTCGATCTTCTCCTTCATGTTGATCGTGGCACCGTGTGCAGCCGCCGTGGCGGCCACGGTATTCATCAGATTATTCGCGTCGCCGCCGAGCATGCCGCGGGGCAGCTTCATATCGATGGAATAGTCCAGCGTTTGATCGAACCCGTGAGTGCCGCCGACTTCCATGTCGATATCCTTGAGCTTAACTGGGAAGGGGTCTACGATCACCCGCCCGTTTTTAAAAGTGAAGCTGGTCTTGATATCTTTCAGGGTAATGTCTTTCAGGTTTTCCAGCTGGAGTACCTGGGCCAGCTGATCTGCAGGGGCAAAGCCTTTCAGGGCGCCGCCTGCCAATAACAGGCTGCCGCCGCCGGTCAGCGAATTGAGGTCGGGTTTCATATCGGAGCCGAGTGCGCCTTTCATGGTCAGCTTCGAGCTGAATTTCCCGGCGATGTATTTGGCCGCAGGCATCATCTGCTGCATGCTGACAAAGGCGGAGTAGGTTTTCTGAACGTCGAGCTGCTGAAGGTCATAGGCGAAGCTGATGTCTGGCTTTTTTACATCGTTTTTTGTCGAGTAGGTCCCGCTGATCGCCATCGTACCGTCCAATCCTTCGGCCTTGACGTTCTCCAGCCGTACCGTTTCATCGGCGATAACAAGGTTGCCCGTAACGTGCTGGAGGAGCAGCTTGTCGTAAATGACCTGGTCGACGCTCGCTGCCAGCGTAAAGTCGATATTCGATGGAACGGCAAAGGCCGTCATAGTGGAAGGCTTTGCACCGGCGGTATCGGCCGGGGCAGCGGATCCGGCAGGGGTGGAAGCTCCTCCCGTAGCGGGTTTGCCGCCTGCTGCCTGGCTCATCAGCTCGTTCAGGTTGAGCTGGTCTGCCTGTATGGTCAGCGAGCCATCCAGGGGTTTGTGCTTCAGGATATAAACGGGCAGGTTATTGAGGGTCCCGTGCGCGTTGAAGTGGGTCTTGCCATAGATGCCCTTTAGGTCGCCGAGGGTGACGTTCTTAGGGTTGAAGCTCATCTGGAGGTGGTCAAGGTTGATCCCGGCGGGATAAGCCGCGGATGCATAGGAGAAGCTGGTCAGCTCAAGGGAGCCGCTCGCGTCGAAGCGATCCAGCTGCTGTTTTTCCGCGGCAGAAAGGTTTCCTTTCATGTGCATATCGGCGTTGAGAAGTCCCGCGAGACGTGTACCGCTTTCCAGCTTTACAAAACGGCCCACTTTGCTGAAGTCGAGCTGCCCCCTGGCCGACAGATCCATGTACGGATCGCTGACCGGCGTTTTCATCAGCAGCCGGAAGTCGAAGGGGGCTTCGCCCATTTCAAAATGCCCTTGCGTGATGTCGACAACGGTGTGGTCAGGAACCCCGTCGGGGTTATCGGCTAGCAGGGAGACGTTGATGCTCCTGACTGGCAGGGGTAGGTCGGGATACTGGAAGCTGCCATTTTTGACACCCAGCGCTACGTGATAGGCGGGGAGGTGCTTGCTGTCGTAGCGTCCCTTTACAAAACCGTCCAGGCTGGCGGTTCCGCTGGTCCTTACACCGGCGAAATTATTCCGGTATAGAGAAGGCACCAGCGATAGGATATGCTTGAAGTCCAGGGAAGGTCCGTTGAACTTTATGTCCATGTCGTAGGTGCTGTCGTTGGTCAATTGAAACCAGCCTTCTGTATGCAGCTGCAGTTCGTTGATGGAAAGGTTGTCGGTCTTGAAGCTGTATTTTCCGATGGTGTTGTCTACCTGGAAGTCGACGGACATTTTGGTCTGCACCTTTACCAGGTAGGGGATCAGCCCGTAGCTAAAGCTGAGGGATTCTACGGTCGTATTGGTGTTGAGGACAAACTGATTGGAAGTAAAGTCCCCGCCGCCGGAGTGGTTGATGCCGGTGATTTCGGTGCTGATCCTGCTGCTGTCGTCGCGGTATTCCAGGTAGCCGTTGGTGATGGCATATTTCTGCAGGGCCATGGCAAAAGAGGAGCCTTTTGCCCCGGTAGGAGCGGAGGCGCTGGCCGTATCCGGTCGGGTGATCATCCAGTTGACGTGTCCATTGGAATGGATAAGCGCGTGGATTCTCGGCTGGTCGATGCTGATGGAATGGATGCGCAGCTGTTTGCCGCTGATGGCGCTGAGCAGGTCCACTGCTACGTCGATCCGGTGTGCTGCAACCAGGGTATCGGCCGAAAATTCCCCGCTTCCCGTCACCCGGAGGCTATCCATCGCTACGGATAGGCGGGGGAAATGACGGAACAGCGAGAGGTCGACGTCGGAAAAGTCGACCTTTGCGGTCAGCTTGTTGTTGATCTGCTCTTTAATGATGGAAGTGATCTTTCCTTTGAAGAGGAAGGGGAGGGCAAAGGCAATGCATAGCAATGCAAGCAGGGTAATCCCAGTAATTTTTAGGGCTTTTTTCATGGCGTTTTATAGGTTTGGTGCAACTGTGTAAATTTACACTTTATTATCAATTAACTTATGACTCCGGAAAGAGAACAAAGAATCACCTCCGTACTCGACAAACGACAGGATAATCTCATTATCGTATTGGAAAACGTATTCGATCCCCATAATATTTCGGCCGTCATGCGAACCTGCGATGCGGTAGGGGTACAAGACGTTTACGTCCTCAATACCCGGATCCCCCGGCACAAGAAATGGGGGGCCAAGAGCAGCAGCAGCGCTGCTCAATGGCTGAGTGTTCACCAGTACGAGGATGCTGCGGCTTGTATGACCGACCTTCGTCAGAAAGTGGACCAGGTCTTTACGACCCACCTGAGCAGCGACGCCGTTTCCCTATACGATATGAACCTCACGGGACGTATCGCCCTGGTCTTCGGAAACGAGCATTCGGGGGTCAGCGACGAAATCCGGGAATTCTCCGATGGGAACTTCATCATTCCTCAGGTCGGTATTATCCGGTCGCTCAATATATCCGTTGCCTGCGCCGTTACGCTTTATGAGGCCTTCCGGCAGAAAAGCGCCGCCGGCCAGTACGAGAGCAAAGGGCTTGCCGAACCGCGTTACAATGCCCTCTTGAAGGAGTGGAGCAGGGGACAACTATAAAAGAAAAGATTATGCGAACACTACTATTGGTGGTTGGATTGAGCTTTATGATTCAGGGAATGGGGCAAACACCCATCCAAAAGGTGAAGATTACCGATTTAGAGGCCTATATAGCGAAGAGCGATCATCCGCTGATCGTAAATTTCTGGGCGACCTTCTGCGTGCCCTGTATCAAGGAGATCCCCTATTTTCAAACCACGGTAGCGGACTTCAAAGACCAGAGGGTGGAACTGGTGCTGGTCAGCCTGGACCTGCCTTCCTACTATCCGGCCAAGATTGCCGACTTCGCCAGGAAAAGCAGCTTTACTTCCAAGATCCTTTGGCTGAACGAAACCGACGCGGACTATTTCTGTCCCCGGGTGGACTCCCGCTGGACGGGAGGTATACCTTCTTCGTTGTTTATAAACAATGCGACACACTATCGCCGGTTTTTCGACCGGCAACTTACCGAACCGCAGGTTGGGCTGGAGATAAAGAAGATGCTGACGCCGTAGCCTGTGGGCGAGGGAGCTGGAATCTAAGCCCTCTTGATCGAGCAGCCCACAGACCTCGTTTCCTTGGTAGATACTTCCTTGCCCGACACCATCTCGTCGATGGCATTCTGCAGGTGAGGCTTCTTTACGGATGCAGGGTCACCGGGGCTGTCGTCGATGGCGCCGTGATAGACCAGCTTGCCGTTCTTGTCGAAGAGGTAGCATTCGGGGGTCCGGCTGGCGCCAAAGGCATCGGCTAATGTGCTGTTATTGTCCATCGCATAGTAGAAAGGGTAAGACTGTCCTTTGGCATAGGCTTGCATTTCTGCAAAAGAGTTACCGCCCGAACGGTCGCCTTCGTTGGCGTTGAGCAGGACCACGCCGATCTGCCGGTTGCCGGCATAGGCGCCGACTTCCTTGGTGCGACCCTGATTGGCGATGACATAGGGACAGGTATTACAGCTAAACATTACCAGCAGGCCATTGGCTTGCCTGACTTGCTGTAGGGTTATTTCTTTGCCCGAAACGTCCTTTATACGGACATCGCCCTTGGGCATGGGAGCGCCGATAGGCAGCGGGCCGTCGGCGGAATATGTGCTGCCAGGCAGCGAGGCGTCATTCCCGGGCGTGGAGGAGAGCGCCGGTATCAGCAGGAGTGTAAATAATAGTGTTCGCATAAAACAGGTTTTTTGCCTCCAAAATTTACTAAAATTCAGCTAAAAAACCGTGCCGTCTGTACTATTTTGCTTTTGTTTGGGTGGAGCCCGGTTTCTCACCGGCCATGACCTTCAGGTGGTGGATGCTTACATTCAGCTCATAGCCAATCAATAGCACGAGTGAGTTGAAATAAATCAGCAGCATCAGGATCATCACGGTGCCTATCGAGCCATAGACTTTATTGTAGTTCCCGAAGTGATTCACCCAGAAAGAGAAGACCAGGGTAAACAGGATGGTAAGAAGAGTGGACAGAAATGTGCCGGGAGAAAAGAGATTCCATCGTTTGTGAATCGAAGGTCCGTATTTGTAGATACAGGCAATGGCAAAATAGAAGAGGGGGGCGATAACAATCCATCGCAGAGTCCGGAACCAGAACCGGGCCGTTCCATCACCCCTGCGGATGCCGAGCCATTGAAAGAGACTTCTGAGCAGCTGTGCCTGCGTCATCAGCATGATCATGGAGCCGATCACCATGACCAGCACCAGGGTGGTCAGCTTGATGGCCATCCAGCGGGTCTGGAAGGCGTTGCGACGGGTATTATAGATAAGGGATTTGTCGAAGCTGCGCATGATCCCCATCATCGCGTTGGAGGAGTAGAAGAGGGCCAGGATGAAACCGAAGGACAGGAGGCCTGCACGGGGTTTATCGAGGAAGTCTTCGAGGAACTGGCTGACCAGAACGTACGTATTTTGGTTGGGCGTCAGGTCACGCGTTACCAGCAGCAGCTGGCGTTCGATCTGCTTGGAGACTGGCAGATAGGGGATGAGCGTACAGATGAAGATGGTGGCGGCGGGGATTGCCGTCAGGAAGCTAAAGGCGATGGACCGGGCGCGGTCGACCAGGCCAACCTTCTTTACCTGGTTATTGAAAAACCGGATGACTTCGAATAGGGGAGTGCCCTGAAAGCCTGGCAGGATGATCTTCTTGCTTTTGGCCTCCAGGAAACGAAAGGGAGCGCTGTCGTAGATTTTTCTTTCGATCTTGAGCATAACGGCTTTACTTCGTCAGGGCAGATATCGGTTTTATTTCTTTTTGGCGCTGTCGGCGGCGGCGCGGATCGCCATCTGTTTATCCAGGGCTTCCCGGTATGCCTTTGCATATTCGAGGTGCTCCTTATACGTAGCCGCGAAATTGGAGGCGCCCGAGAAATCGGGTTTGGCTACGAAATACAGATAGTCCGTCGTGGGTGCTTGCAGCACGGCATCCAGGGTCGCGGATGAAGGCGTACAGATGGGGCCGGGAGGGAGACCCTGGTACAGATAAGTATTATAGGGTGATTCGATCTTCAGATATTTATCGTAAACCCTCTTCAGCTCGAACTCACGCATTGCATACTTGATCGTCGGGTCTGCGCCTAGCTTGATGCCTTTGGCCATCCGGTTGAGGTATACGCTGGCGATCTTCCCCTTGTCCGATTGATCATTGGTCTCTTCTTCCACGATCGAGGCCAGGATGGTCGCCTTGACCGGGTTTAGCCCTTTGGTTTCTGCCTGCTGGACCCGGGAGGGCGTCCACCAGCTTTTATAGCTGCCGTACATCTTCTTCAGCACTCCGGAGGGCGTCGTATTCCAGAAGTACGTGTAAGTATTGGGCATGACGATCGCCATAAAGGTGTTGGAGTCGACGCCGAATTGTTTCAAGGAGTCGTTGTTATGGAGGAAGGCCGCGATCGTTTCCGAATCGCATTCCAGCTTTTTCCCGATGGCGCCGGCTAGTCCTTCCAGGGTGCGGAACTTCGTGATCACGATTTTGACGGGCGTTTGCTTTCCGTTATGGAGCATCCGAACGATGCTAAGGACGCTGGTTCCCTGCTTGATGTCGTATTTCCCTGCCCGGACGTTCGAAGGCAGCTCCATTCGGGAGGCCACCCAGTCGAAGGTGGTAGGGCTATTCAGCACTCCGTCCTTTTTCAGAAGGGCAAGCAGCTCCTCATAGTTCATTCCGGTGCGGATATAAAGGCTATAAGTGTCTTCGCTAAAAGCGGTACCCGAGCCCAGAACGCGCCAGGCGATAAAGGCCGCGGCTATGACGAGTACAAAGGCTACTACTAACAAGATTCTCTTCATAGGTAAATCGATTGGCGATTGGCCTGTAAAATATAAAAAAAGCCATCTCCGTGGAAAAGAAGATGGCCGAATATTATTGTTTGACTGACGAATTATTTGACGGGAGCAGCGGGAGTTGTGGGCTGCTGACTAGCCGGAGCGCTGACCTTTTCGATCGTGTTGCGGTTGCCGGTGGAAGCGCGGGGGACGAACATGGCAGAGAACAGGCAGAGAAGACCTACTACTACAGCCAGGACCCAGGTGCCCTTTTCCAGCACGTCCGTGG
>JAFDYG010000202.1 GCA_018267545.1 Bacteroidota bacterium | reverse complement strand
TCCGCTTCTTCCAACTCGTGCTCCGAATACAACCACTTGGGCTTTATCAACAAAAAGTTTTCGTTGAGCTCACTGACATACACCCTCCCGGACGGTGACACGTCGATCGTCTCCAGTCGAATGACCGCGTCCATATCGACCGGATATCGCTCAGCAAGCGGCCGCACGACCTCCGCCATATATTTCGGCAACCCCTCTTCTTTTGCTTCAAGCTCCCCCGCCGCTAATCGATCAAGCAAAAGAGCATCCTCCTTCCGCAACAAAAAATACTCATTCCCGCTTTTTAGAAAATAAGGTACCCGCTGAAAGTCCTCCAACGGAAAGACGCCATTGTTGATCGAAACCAACGGACGAAGACGCAGCAGCCCCAAATGCCGCTCGAGAACCCACGACAAAGCCGGGGTCGCCGAACTGATCGAAGCAGGCTTGATATTCGAGCTCATAAACGCCTCTCCCGGCGCCAGGTAGAAAAGCAAGGGTATCACCGGCGTCAACGGCTTCAGCTCCTGCAACGCCGCGGCCATCCAGGGCCGCAATAGGGCGTAATGACGCTCGTCCAAATGCTCGAACGGCTTGTCCGCATCCCTCAGCCACCCAAAACCACCCCGCACCAGGCATTCGATCAACGATTCGTCCGACATCCGCCGGATCACCGCCGAAACGGGCGCCGGCAGAGACGGTAAATAGGTGCGATATAGACTGCCCGTCAAGGGAATACGCTGATAACTGCGCCCCTCTTTCTTCTCTACGACCTGTAAAAGCTCGACCGCCATCCCCCCTCTCTTATCCTGCCCAAAATTTAACAAAATACCCATCTTTATCGGCTGCGACTTCCCCTTCGAAACCGGCGCCGCCCCTGCCGGGCTGGCAGCGGTCGCAGGCATAATGATCGTCTTCTTAGGTGTATTCATAAAGGGGCGTAAAATAATCATTTCTTCGAACTATCTTTGTAGACGCATACGATTGCTTCTTGCCAGTCATAACCCCCGAACTCTCTTAAAAAATTGACTATGAGCGCCCTTACTAGCAAGAAATCCGACATAACGGCCCGGGTCAGGAACATTATCCACGAAAAGCTCGGAGTGGACGAATCTGCCCTGGTAGAAACGGCATCCTTTTCGACCGATCTCGGCCTCGACTCACTCGACGTGCTCGAAGCCTTTATGGAGATGGAAAAAGCATTTAGTATTCGTATTTCCGATGAAGAAGCAGAGAAACTGACGACCGTCGGCTCCGTCATCGATTATATAACCTCACATACCCGATGAGTATAATATCTTTTTTGTTCTTATTTCTTCCCTCAACAGGGAGCATTTATCTAAGCTCTGAAGAATACACCCGCCACACCCCCAGCGTCACCTACGACTGCCCCAGCCAGCTAAAGCTCAACAGCTTCCTGAACGGCTCCACCATCCAGCTCAACCTCAACGGAGAAAAACGCCGCTTCGCAAAAGATACCATCTACGGCTATCGCGACTGCCAGGGCAATGACTACCGCTTCCATCAAAATGCAGCTTACAAAATCATCGATACCGCCGGCTTCTATCTCTACAGTCTTACCCACCTCGTCCAGGGTGAAAAAATAGCCCGTCCCGCCGCTACTTATTTCTTTAGCGCCAACCCAGAAGGCTTTATTCATCCTCTCACCATCGCCAACCTCCAAAAAGCCTTCGCCTCCAACCCGAAGTTCTGCTACCGCCTCAACAGCGATTTCCGCTCCAACACAAGCCTCAACGACATTCACAAGCTCAAATACGCCTACCAGCAGTCCCAATGAAAACCGTCGGCAACATACTCCTTCGCATCTTCAAAGCGATCTTTATCCGAAAAAAGGACTGCTGCAAATAAAAAAAGGCAGCCCTAAGGCCGCCCTTGCAAATTATCCTTCAACAGATTTTATTACCAGTAGATCGTATACAACGCAATCAGCAATCCGCAGATAACCAGCGCACCCAGCGCAAAGGACTTCGACACCTTGAACATGCTCGGGTCTACTTCCAGCCCCTTGTTCGTCACGCCGCGCCGATTCTCGACGAAGTTGATTACCGCCATCCCCGCAATACAGAACAGGAAGACAAAGCCCATCCGGTCCAGAAACGGAATCTCATATTTACCGCCATTGTCCGGATTCGGCTGGAAGAAACCATAAGGCGTCAGCCAGCTCAGGTCCATCCACATCGGCAGGAATTTCAGGATACAAGACAGGACAAAACCACCGATCGTCGCAAAAAGCGCCGCACTCGACGTAGTCCGCTTCCAGAAAAAGCCAAGCAGGAACATCGCAAAGATCCCCGGTGATACAAAGCCCGTATATTCCTGGATATAGTTAAAGCCCTGTTTGCCCTCACCCATCAGCTTCTCACCGATGACCAGCGACATCAGGACCGCAATCAGCATCGACACCACGACCGTAATCTTCCCCGTCGTAACCAGCTTCTTCTCGTCCGCATTCGGAGCGATGGCTTTCTTATAGATATCGAGGGTAAAAATCGTAGCGATACTATTCGCTTTACCCGCCAGCGAAGCAACGATAGCCGCCGTCAGCGCCGCAAACGCCAGCCCCTTGAAACCCTCCGGCAGCAAGGTCATCAGGTTGGGATAGGCCTTGTTGACGTCGACCACACCCGCCGAGCTCAGCATCTCCGTATGAAACATCCCTTTCTGATACAAAACATAGGCCCCGATACCCGGCAACACAACGATCACCGGCATCAGCAGCTTCAAAAAGGCCGCATAAAGAATCCCGCTCCGGGCCGTCTTCAGATCAGCCCCCAGCGCACGCTGTGTAATATATTGGTTACAGCCCCAATAGTTCAGATTTAC
>JAFDYG010000201.1 GCA_018267545.1 Bacteroidota bacterium | reverse complement strand
GGGGATAATGCTTTAGCGCAAACTGCACACAGGCCTGGAGAGTAGCATTGGACAAAGTGTCGGGAGCCTTTTGGGAGGGAGGAGCGCCGGCATTGGACTGAGCGCCGGCTAAAAAGGTCAGGAGACTCAATCCACTGCTGATGAATACAATTCGGAATGTTTTCTTCATAATATGGATGCTAAAGATTAATACTACTTCTTATTTTATGTCCTTACTAACAACTAAAATCGTAACATTCTCATAGGAGAGCGTAGCTAAAGCGGTCAAATTCTTCAAATTGCCATCAAAAACCGGGATTTTGACAACAGATAGCCAGGTCTGTACAGATTACAAGGAGGGCACAAAGTTAAACAAACGTTTGAATTAAACAAACGTTTAATCAAACCTTAATTATATTTGGGTAATTTCCAGCACTATGACAATCCATACCATCCTCGGCGCCGGGGGCGTAATCGCCAATTCCCTGGCCCGCGAACTGTCTGAACAGCAAATCCCGATCCGCCTGGTCTCCCGTAAGCCGGTCGCCCTGTTCGGGGCTACGACCCTGGCCGCTGACCTGACCGACCCGGCGCAGGCGCTCAAGGCGATCGAGGGGTCGGCCGTTGCCTATTGCTGTGTGGGGCTCCCCTACCGGTACGCCGTCTGGCGGCAACAATGGCCCCGCATCATCGACAATTGTATCGATGCGTGCCGCAAGACAGGGGTAAAGCTTGTATTTTTCGATAACGTATATATGTATGGGAGGACAGAGGGGCCAATGACGGAAGAGACTCCTTATGATCCGTCCAGCCGCAAAGGCGATCTCCGGGCCCGGCTGGCCACCCAGCTGATGAGCGAGGTACGTAAGGGCAATATCACGGCGATGATCGCCAGAGCCGCCGACTTCTATGGTCCCGGGGCCGGCAAGACCAGCGTTCCGGATATCCTGGTTTTCCAGCGGCTGCTCAAAGATCAAAAGGCTCAATGGCTGGTCGATGCCCACGTGCCGCATTCCTTTACTTACACACCGGATGCTGCCAGGGCGCTCCGCCTGCTGGCCACCGACGAGGAAGCGTGGAACCAGGTTTGGCACCTGCCTACGGCTGCCACTCCGCTGACCGGTGCGGCCTTTGTCGAAAAAGCCGCCGCGGCGCTGGGCAAGCCCAACCAATATTCCATCCTTTCCAAGTGGATGGTACGGCTAGGCGGTATTTTGGACGGTACGACAAAAGAGCTTTACGAGATGCTCTATCAATACGAGTTCGACTATCTCTTCGATTCGTCGAAGTTTGAAAAAGCATATCAGTTCACTCCTACTTCTTACGAAGAGGGTATAAAAGCGACAGCCAATGCGTACAGGGACGGCACTGGCTTTTAAGGAGTCTTTCAGGGGTCTCAGGTAGGTAAACAGATCAGAAACGGGCGCTTAAAAAACTAATGAAAAGCTACCGAAATAAAATCATTATAACAAATATTTCATCGCTTCGCGCGGAACGCCAAGACCGGATGTGCGCGGAGCTCCGGGAACGTTTCCGTAACTAATTTTCGGGTGCCGGTACAGATAGGCTAATTTGGAAGCTATGATTGCCAAATTAACGATTCTGCCGCTCTGTACGAGCCTTCTCCTATTGCTGGGTGCGTCTACCGCCAATGCCCAGCCCAGTGAACATCCTATCGCCTGGTACCAGGAGCACTGTCCCTTTCCTCTTCCAACGGTGGTTCGTCCCATCATCCCTCAGCGAGACTTTTTACTCAGCGATTATGGCGCTACCGGTGACGGGAAAACGCTAAATACCGCCGCTTTCCAGAAAGCGATTGAAGCCTGTTCTACTGCCGGCGGCGGCCGTGTCGTCGTCCCTGCGGGCCGATGGATGACGGAGCCGATTACGCTGCGCAGCCGTGTCGGGCTGCACCTGGAAGCAGGGGCGCAGGTCTTGTTTACGAAAGGCAAATCGGTTGCTCCGCCGATCAATGGGCGGGACCTGGAAGACATCGCCATTACGGGACAGGGCATCTTCGACGGGGCCGGCGAAACCTGGCGGCCCGTCAAAAAGAGCAAGCAGACGGAGCAGCAGTGGCAGGCGCTGTTGAAGTCGGGAGGCATACTTAGCAGCGACGGGCAAATCTGGTGGCCCAGCCAGGAATCCATGGACAATGACCGGCTTCGTCCCTATATGGTATCCCTGATCAATTGCAAGCGCGTTTTGATCCAGGGTGTGACGCTTCGCAATTCACCCAAATTTGTTTTTTGTCCCAACAACTGCACCGACCTGACGCTGGACCGGGCCAATATCTACAACGACTGGTGGGCGCAGAATGGAGACGGGATCGATATCAGCGCCTGCAAGAATGTGGTGGTCTATCGCTGTACGGTCAATGCGGGCGATGACGGCATCTGTATGAAGTCCAGCGGGGCCCGGCCCGGCGGACCGGCGCTCGAAAACGTGCTCGTGGCGGAGTGCACCGTATACCGGGCCCACGGAGGATTTGTCGTCGGCAGCAATACCGACGGCGGCATGCAGCACGTCTTCGTCAGCAACTGCCAGTTCTCCGGCACCGACGTCGGTCTTCGTTTCAAAAGCAATAAGGGAAGGGGCGGTCTGGTAAAAGACATCTTTATCCAGGACATCGTCATGAAGGATATCGTACGGGAAGCCGTGCTTTTCGATACCTACTATGAAGACGTGCCCGCCGGCTCCGTAAAGGACCCAAACAAAGCCGCTCCGACGGACAAAATACCCGAGTTCCGGGATTTTCATATCAGCCGCATCGACTGTGCCGGTGCACAGACGGCTATTTCTATCACGGGTTTACCCGAGCAGGCGGTGAATAATATTTCTTTCGACGACGTAAAAATCACTTCCAAAAAAGGATTGGTCGCCACGCAGGCCAGGGCGATCACGCTGCGCGGTGTACAATTGAATACGACGGAAAAGCCGGTCATCCGCGCGGACAATACGGCCGAGATAAAAACGCTCTAGCTATCGCCACCGCTGAACCGGGGAGACTGCCGTTCGTGAATCCGGTAGTAAGCCCGCTGTAGGTTTAACTTTGTCACCGGTGCTACCACTAACGGCAGCTTTTCCACCAGCGTTTCGCTCGAGTCCAATCCGAAGGCTTTTTCCTCGGCTACCGCCAGCTTCTTCAGGCTGAAATAAGTATTGAGGATAAATCCATCGCGGACCGAAAACTCGTTGTCATACGACAGAAATTTTTCCAGTATCACAAACCGGAAGTCTTCGGCGATATTGTGCTTCTTAAGCGAAGGGAAGCGGCTCACCACGTCCAGCTCCTTGTTGCAAATCATCTCCGTTACGACCCGTCTAAACATCATCCCTACTCGCTGCTGTACGCGGAAGCCAAGGCGGAATTCGACGCGGATAACCTTGTCGTTCACGATCTCTTCCACACCATATTCCATCGTGTAGGGTTCGTCGGTGCGTTCGATATGGACAAACCAATATACGTCTGCGCGTTTGGGATTATGGCTAAAGATCGAGTAGAGGATTTTCTCCTCGATCTGGTTGGGGCGGTTGGCCTTGGTGAGATAGATGAGATGAGTCGAGAATTTAGGAATGGACTCGTCCTTGCTGAGGTTCTCCAGGAGGGGGATGTGCTCGCCGAGGTCGATGAAGTTGAGGAACCGGTTGTTGATTTTCCGCGCGTGATACCAGATATACATGGTAAAGATGAGCCCCACTTCGAATACGAGGAAGAAAAGCCGTTTGACGATCTTGACTGCGTTGGCGACGAAGAAGCTGCTTTCAACCGCCAGGAAGACGATCAGGATCGGGATCACCAGCGCCATCGACCAGTGTTTTACTCCGCGCAAGAAGTAGTACATTAAAATCGTCGTCATGAGCATGGCTACGGTAATGGAGAAGCCATAGGCGGCTGTCATGCTCTCGGAGGTCCGGAAGTAAAGAACGACCAGGAAACAGCCCGTACAGAGGATCCAGTTGATACTGGGGATATAGATTTGTCCGCGCACGTCGGTCGGAAACTTCACGGTCACCTTGGGCCAGAAGTTCAGGCTGATGGCTTCGTTGATCAGCGTAAAGCTGCCGCTGATCAGGGCCTGGCTGGCGATGATGGATGCAGCCGTAGCGATAAAGACGCTGGGGACGAGAAACCAGTGCGGTACAATGGCGAAGAAGGGGTTTACCGCGCCGAGACTTTCTTTGTGCTGTAAAAGCACCCAGGCGCCCTGCCCCAGGTAGTTCAGGACTAGAGTGGTCTTTACAAACAGCCAGCTCACCTGGATGTTTTTCCGGCCGCAGTGTCCCAGGTCGGAATAGAGCGCTTCGGCACCGGTAGTGCAGAGGAAGACCGCGCCAAGCAGCCAGAAGCCCTTGGGATGAGCGCTCAGCAATTCCCAGGCGTAATAGGGGTTCAGCGCCTTCAGCACCATCGGGTGATGTACGATCTGGTTGATGCCCAGAATGGCCAGCATGGTATACCAGACAAACATGATGGGTCCGAAGGAGCCGCCTACCACCTTGGTTCCGAAACGCTGGAAGACGAAGAGCAGCAGGATGATCACCAGAACCAGCTCTACGACCAGGCTATTGCCCGGAACGATGATATTCTCCAGTCCGTGTACGCTGTTGAGTCCTTCGATTG
>JAFDYG010000200.1 GCA_018267545.1 Bacteroidota bacterium | reverse complement strand
TTGATCGCCACCACCACCGAGATCGTCTTCGAAGCGGCAAGTCCGCCGGAACCCTTTGCGACCACATTGACCGAATAGGTCCCGCTCATAGTATACTTATATGTAACCGACCCGCCAGGCACCGTCTGAAAGACACCGTTCCCAAAGTCATAGTCATAGCTGGCCGCCCCGGTCGCCGTAGCTACAAAAGCCACGCTGCCACTACTGTCCGCAGCAACAGTCGCCGTGACCGAAAGCCCGGTGGGAGCCGTAGGCGTACCTCCTCCCCCATCCGAACCCTTCTTGCCGCACGCAATAAAACCCAGACAAACCGCAAAAAAAACGCCAAATAATACCCTCATTATTTCACTTTTAAAAGTTGATACCACGCATTATTGTCAATCCCCACATTCCTCAACATCATCGTCCCGTTCGCCAGCGAAAGAATCTCATACACATTGGCCCCCGTCCCAAAATTCACGATCCCATTCCCCGGCACCAGAAACTGAATTCCGGTAGAATTCGCCGACGTCGACCCCGAATTGGCCTGGCTGAACGAAAGATTCTTTACCCCTCCCGTGCTGATCGGATAGCAATTGTCCGGGCCAGACTGCCCGTAAAAGGCCGTCGCTGCGCCAATCAAAAACGAAGTTCCTTTATTATCGACCGAAATAGAAATACTGCTCGGTCCCGTCTTGGTAAACGTAATCTCATCATCATACGCACACGAAGGCTTCTCATTCGGCTGCGCCTTGTAATAATCCGCGGTAAAAGTGGCCAGCGGACCCACCCCGAAATGCCCCGCCGTCCCGCTCGCAATCGTCCAAACCCGCGACGAGTTATTCGTCAGCGCCGTCATGACGTCCGCCGGAATCGCAAAGGTATAAAGAACCCGTACCTGTCGGGTCGCCGTAGACATCGCTCCCCCCGTACCAATCGCGTTCACCGCAATCGTGTAGGTATTCGTGTCCAAAGTCGTATACGTATAATTGACCGTTCCCGACGTCGTCATCACCGAATCCCCGTTGCCAAAAAACACCTTATAGGTCAGTGCATCCGTCGCCGTCACCGTGACCGTTACCTTTCCCGACCCATCCCCAGCCGGATGAGCACCATCCGCTCCCTGAATCGTAGTCGTAATCGATACATTGGAAGGCGTCTTGATCCGGCCAAAAGAATAATCGGTCTTTCTACACGCCAGCACCATCACCCCAGCCAATACAATAAACAAAAGAATATTTTTCATATGCAAATAGTTTAGAAAAGTTTAACGTCATCCCAATAGAATGTCTTTCCCGACCCCGAAACACCAAAGTCGAAGAAGATCGAACACTTGTCATACTTATAACCCGCATTCCAGGCCGGCGTCGACGGCGCCGCCGTACTGAAGTCGAATGTCAGCGTCTCCCACTGCCCAGCCTTCGTCGTCAATACATCCGTCTCCACCGAGTGCGTCCCATCGCCGTGCTCCTCCAGTTTCAGCTTGATATCCAATCCCACGGCAGGCGAATAGACGCGCACGGTCATCTTCGGCGCCGCCGTCTGAGGAATCACCGTGGCAAATCCGTTAGCGCCGCCCATCGTCGTCCCTGCCCAAACCTCGGCCCCGGCCGACTTCACACTCTTCATACAATGATTCGTATTGTCTACCGGGTCGACCACATAGGTAGAAGCATTCCCGCCAAAATCAGAGACGGTATAGTCTACGGTCGAACTCTCAAAGGTCACCGGCAGGTCTATCTGCGCAAGCGTCGTCGCCTGTAAATTGTCGAAGTAAAAGACCTTCCCCGAACCAGCGACGCCAAAGTCAAAGAAGAGTGAGGCCTTATCATAGACATAGGAAGCGTTAAAAGCCGGCGTACCCGCGGAAGTGTGGGTCAAATCGAACACCAGCGTCTCCCATTGGCCTGCCTTCGTCGTCAGTACGTCGGTCTCTACCGAATGCGTACCGTCATTATGGTCCTCGACCTTTAGCTTGATGTCCAGCCCCACCGCAGGAGAATAGACCATGACGCTCATCAACGCAGCATTAGGCTTCAAAGGCACCGGCACCGGGAAGCCCGCCGCACCGCCAACCGTCGTTCCTGCCCAGACTTCCGCCCCGGCAGGCTTTGTCGTCTTCATCACGTGTCCGCCGCCGCCCGCAGGATCCGAAACAAGCACCGAAACATTCCCGCCAAAGTCCGACATGGTATAGTCCGTGTTCGGGTCTTCGAACGTTACCGGCAGACTGATCGGCTTCGCAACCTTGATCGTACTCTCGAAAGTCGTGGTCTGCGCGCCGCCGCTCAACGCCACAACCCGAACAGTATACGTCCCCGCCGAAGCATACGTATGCGTGACGTTTTGATTAGCCATCGCCAAAGTAAAAGGCTCCGGGTTATACGTAGTCGAGTCGCCGTAAAAGACTTTATAAAACGTGGCATACTTCGCGCTCGCCGATACACTCACCGTTAGATTCGTCACATTCACCTTCACGACCAAATCCTGCGGTTTGATATAGGAAACCGTCAGGGCCTGCGTAGTCGTCGACGTGCCTCCCTTCAGGTCATGCCCCGTAATCTTTACCTGGTAGCTGCCCTCTGCATAGACGTGCCGGATACTCTTACCCGCCGACACCGTTACCGGCGTCTTTGTCGTATCCCCCAGCGTAACGTCATAAGATACCGTCCCCTCCCCGCTGGGAGTAATCGTAACCAGCCCGGTATTGTCCTGGGTAATTGTAAACATGGCGCTTGTCTTGCCGGCAGCAGCCGACGTCGAGACAAACGACACATCATCGAAGTGCTCTTTCTTACAGCTCACAACCATCAAGGCCAGCAGAGCAAAAGAGCCAATATATTTAAGCATGTAGATTGTTTTAAATTGAATATTAATAGCCGCTGTTTTGCGTCAAACCCGAAACCTTCACTTCCTGATCAGGAATCGGAAACAGCTCGTGTTTACCAGCCTTGAAATTTGAACCGAGAACGGAGGCGGCCTGACCAGTCCTTACCAGATCGAAAAATCTTTCCCCCTCCATGGCCAGCTCCAGCCTCCGCTCGTTTTGAATGGCCGTATATAGCGATGTTCCTGTTGCCGTAATATCATGCAATTGATCCCCGAACGCCCGGCGACGTACCTGGTTTAAATACCCCTGCGCAGTCACATCATCCGGACCAGCCTTCTTGTTATAGGCCTCCGCAGCCATCAGCAGCACGTCGCTATATCTTATAATCCGGTAATTATTCAGATAGTTGAGCTCCGGCTGACCAGACGTCTGCCCTTTCCGCGGCAGATACTTCTGATTATAAAGGCCCGTATTCTTGTAGGGCGCCACCTGGTAGGTGATGTTATAGGAGGGATTGGCCGCCTTATACGCCTCGATGTCCAATACGGTAACCGCCTTGCGCTGGTCACCAGCCGTGTAAGCCGCGGCCAGGTTCTGGGTCGGAAGATTCGTGCTCCAGCCTGGTGCATACGGCATGGCGTCACTACCCGCCAGTCCGCGGATGCCGCACTGCTGTACCGCATAATTACCCTGCCCCTGTACCTGGTTGGACCATTCGTAGTAAGGAGAGGCGTTCGAGTATTGAATCTCAAAAACAGATTCGGGACCATTCTCGCCCGTAGACAAAAAGATCGAAGCATAGTCCGTCACCAGCGTAAACGCCTTCGCGTCGATCACACTCTTCAAAATCGTCGCCGCCGAATCGAATTTGTTCTGATATAAAAAGACCTTACCCAATAAAGCCTGCGCGGCATATTTCGTAACCCTGCCCTTCTGAACCTGAATCGCGGGCAACACCGATATAGCGCTGTTGAGATCCGCCTCGATTTGAAGATACACCGCCGCACGAGCCGTCCGCTTCAAAGCGCCCGAGCTCGAAAGGTCCAGCCGCTTGTCGACAAACAACGGCACATCTCCGAACATCTTCGCCAGCGTGAAGTAGTAGTAGGCCCGCAAAAAATAAACCTCTCCATAGAGCGCATCCTTTCCGGCAAAAACAACCTCCTGCCCCGCCGGATTTTTAGCCTTATACTGCACCAGGTAGTTCGCGCGATTGACCCCTTCATACGCATATTGCCAGAGCTGCGTCAGCGTACCATTGACCGGCGTCAGCGTAAAGTCGTCGATCTGCTGCAGGTCCAGCACGTCAGAAGCGCTTTCCCCACCCGCTACCGCATTATCGGAAGCGATGTCCCCGATCGGCACCACCTGGTTGAGCCACTGCAACGGCGTATAGACGCTGACCTCCATGGTCCGGTAGTCCGACTCGGATTGCAGATAATCCAGCGCCGTGACCCGGTACGAATCATGCGGGTCATAAGCGATATATTTCTTACAGGAAGCGGCAAACAAAAGAACAAAACCCACCGCCGCATTTATATATTTATTCATAATAGTAAAGATTTGAAATTTAAAATTTGACATCGATGCCGGCCGTGTAGATACGAGACTGCGGATACGCACCGAGATCGACGCCACTCCCCAAAATCCCACCGGAGATTTCCGGGTCATATCCCATATACTTGGTGAAAGTATACGCGTTCTTGACCTGTACATACACCCTGATACGATCGATCCTCCGCTTAGTTACGGAAGAAGGAATCGTATACCCCAGCTCTATATTCTTGAGCTTTACAAAAGTGCCATCCTCTACATAGCGGTCCGATACCCGGGCATTGTTATTTGGATCGGTAAAAGAATAACGGGGATTACGCGCATCATTCGTCGTTCCTGGTCCGGTCCA
>JAFDYG010000001.1 GCA_018267545.1 Bacteroidota bacterium | reverse complement strand
ATGCACACCATACTTGTCCACCAGCTTACCGAACAGGTACGGGTCGAGCATCGAAAAAATCTGATTGATGGCCGCCAGCAGCAGCGCCAGTAGGACCATCCATTTATACGGAGCAAGGTATTTGAGCAGGGTTCTCATAAATCAAATATTCCACTTATTTTCGAGTTACAATTTCGGGAAAAATACCAAGATGCGATCAATACTACTACTGGACTCCGCCGCCAAGATATTCTCATTAAGGGAAAGGCTTTTGTATTTTGGGATAGCTGCCTTCTTTATCAGCATGTTCCTCCCGAACATGCCGGTAGTGAATAACGTTATCATCGGAGCGGTCGTATTGACCAGCTTGCTTTACAATCCATTTCGTGAAAAGGTTCGATTGCTGAAGGAAAGGAAGGAGATCATCCTGATGATCGCTTTTTATATCCTTCACATAATCAGCGCTTTTTTCTCCCAAAACCGCCAGGAAGCCCTGGTCATGCTGGCCCTCCGGGTGCCCCTGCTGATCTTCCCCATCAGCATCGGCCTGCTCTATATCCGCCAGGAGCTAAAAGACCGGATCCTGATGGCGTTTATCATCATCGTCACCGCCACCTCGGTGGTCTGTCTGATCTACAGCATTCAGGTCTACCGGGTTAAGCACGACGCCGGTTTCCTGTACAACGACAGCCTGACCTCCCTGATTGCCACCCAGTCCATCTATTTCGCCCTGATCATCAACCTCGCCCTTTTCGCCTATATCTACCTGCTGCGGAAAGGCTCCTTCGCCATCGAATACATCGGTCTGGCCTACCTGAGCATCGCCTTCCTGCTCGTCTTTCACTTCATGCTGGCCAGCCGCATCGCCATCCTTTCCCTGTATTCGGTGTTCCTGTTCTTCGGCTTCCGCTATATCCTGCAAAAGAAGAAATACCTGGAAGGAGGGGCCCTGATCCTGGGACTCGTCATCTGCTCCGTCCTGCTGATCAAGGTCTTTCCCAAAACTCTCAACCGCTTCAGCGAGCTGCAATATTCCAGCTACCGGTTCAACAACCACAGCATGGAAAGCCACTATAATGCCCCCGTCACGGCCGACCAGTGGAACGGCGCCAATATCCGGCTGGCGGTATGGAAATGTGCAAGCGAGCTGGCTGGAACGTACTGGCTGCAAGGCGCGCAGATAGGGGATAAGCAGGACCGGCTGATGGCCATCTACAAGACGAAGCAATTCGACGTAGCCTTCGCGACTAAGCGCAATATGCACAACAACTACCTCGACGTCTTCTGCACGTTCGGTATCCTGGGCTTTGTTATTTTCCTGCTGGGTTATGTCGTCATTCCGATGAGGAACGCGATCCTGTGGAAAGACTTGCTGGGTGGGCTGATCATCGGCTTCCTGGCGATTTCCATGGTCCCCGAAACCTATATGGACCGCAGCATGGGCTGCCTGCTGCTCGGCTTCTTCCTCTCCTTCCTCGCCGCCGTCCGGCCTCCCGCCGGGTCGATTCGCTAAACTTCGGGCTCGGCAGCCGCAGCGTCTGCATCGGCAGCAGCCGCACCTGACCCCGCAGCCGCATCAACCTCCGGCTCAACCACAGGCGCCGGCGGAGCCGGAACTTCCATATGGTTGTCGATCATATACATCTCGATAGCCTTTTGCGTATCCCCGAAGAACTCGAGCCGGCCGTTTTTCATATAAGCGCTCCGCTGACAATATTTGCTGATCACGTCCATGGTGTGGCTGACCATGATAACCGTCTTGCCTTCAATCCAGCTGGACTCGAAAACCTTTACCGCCTTTTCCTGGAAAATCATATCCCCTACGGCAAAAATCTCATCCAGGAACATGATGTCTGCGCCCGCATTGACCGCAATGGAGAACCCCAGCCTGGCCACCATACCCGAAGAAAAGAATTTGATCTTCGTGTCCACAAACTCCTCCAGCTCGGCAAAGGAGATGATCTTATCAAAAATGAGGTCGATATCCTTGATCTTCATGCCCAGTACGGAAGCAGAAACGTATACGTTCTCGCGGGCGGTCAGCTCGTGGCTCATACCTACCCCAAGGTTCAAAAGCAACGTGCTCCCATTGATTTCGATATAACCGCTATCCGTAGGATAAACACCGGCGAGTAAACGCGTCAGCGTCGACTTGCCGCAGCCATTACGCCCGATCAATCCCACACACTCCCCCTTCTTGATCTCGAAGCTCATCATCTTCAACGCCTCCACCTTCTTGGTGCGCGGTGGATTGAAAATATTGAACAGCCGGTGCTTGACGGTATTATGACTATCCTCCTGGATGGTAAAGGTCTTGCTTATATTTTTTGCCTGTATGGCTATGCTTTTATCCATGTTGCTTAAAGTTTTTCTGCCGCCTTGGCTCCCAGTTTGTTAAGGAAAATCAGCCCGACCATCAGGAACAATAAGGCATAAAGCAGGTCGAACCACAATAGCTTGAAGTCAGGGGGTGAATTGAACAACATCACATACCTGGCGTTGACGAGTATCCCGGAAATAGGATTCGCATACATAAACCCGGGAAGGGCGTTGCTGAAGGTCTCCAGCTTATAAAAGATCGGCGAAAGGAAGAACAGGAACGAGGTGAATACGGCCCAGACCTGGCTGATATCCTTCGCAACGATATAGATCGTGGAAAGGATCAGCGAGATACCCAGCGAAAGAATAAATAGATTCAGGAACAGAGGTATGATCCACAGGTTGTACCACGACATCCCTTCGAATTGCGTTTCCACAAGGTTGTAGAAGACCAGGAACATCAGGATGTTGAAATAAAAACCGATGCTATTGGCGAACAGCGTCGAAACGTATATTTCGAGCTTGTTCATGTTGCTGTACTGATACAGATACTTTTTCGTATTCAGAATCTGAATCGTACCAGCCGTAGACTCTATGAAGAAATTCCACAATATAAGAGCGATAAACAAATACGACGCAAAGTGGGGGATGTCACTCTTTAGAATGACTTTGAAGGCGACGTAGTAGATACAAATGTCCATTATCGGCTTTAACAAGGCCCAGAACAGACCGAGCTTATTCTCGTAATAACGGAGCTTGAATTCGATCTTCGCCAATAACCATAACCGTTCAGATTTATTGGACCTGACGACCCAGTCCCTGATTAGCTTTAACATAGTTTTATATACCCTTGAACAGCTTCCTTAACTTTATAGCTGCTCGTTTCAATACTTTGTTTCTCTTGATATACTGTAATCCCCGAGAGCTCAACACCTTTCTGATAACCTTGTTACCATCCGAAAACTGCAGGTCTAGCGTGGGGTTATCGATCAAAAAACCCTGCCCGTTGCTGTTGAGCAGGTTGCTCAGTTCGGCGGCAAAGCTACAATAAAAAACCTTATGTTTTTCGGCGAGCAGCTGGTACAGATATAAGACCTTGCTCCTCGTAAACTGCCGCGCCATCGAATCTTTCCGCACCCGGTAGTGGAAGAAAGTTTCCGGAAAAGCGATTCCATTACACCCCCTCTCCAGCATCCCCAGCAGACTATCGTAGTCCTCCATTCCGAACAACAACTGCTTGTCGTTGAGCCCGTATTGTAGGAAAAATCGTTTTTTGTACAGTAACGCGCTCGTATTAATCATATTGTGATAGAGAACAAACGGCGGCTCGGGAGTAAAGCAGGGCCATATTCCTTTCCCCGCCCCGAAATATCGTACCCAGGAACCGGCGAAGAAGACGTTGTCGTAGTGCTGCAGCACCTCGATGGACCTCGTATAATACCCGGCTTCCACCTGGTCGTCCGGGTCCAGGAAGGCAAGAAATTCTCCCTTCGCCTCCATAGCGCCACTGTTCCTTGCCAGCGACAGCCCTCCGTTCTCCTTGTGAATGATGCGGATAGCAGGATTTTTACCTAAAGACTTCAGCTTTTCGATGCTGGCTTCTTCCGTGCTGCCGTCGTTGACGATGATGATCTCCATCGGCCGGTAAGAGCATTGAAGAAGAGAGCTCACGGTATCGTCCACATACGCACCCATATTATAATACGGTATGACCACCGATAACAACCCCTTTTCCTCATGCTGTACGGGTAAGTCCTTAGGTTTTTCGACTTGTCTTAGGAAGGGGAAGGAAGAACGTGAAGCGACCTTTTGCCCGAAGATCAGCTTCTCTTTCTGCGTCAGCACCATACCCGGGTCGCACAGCTCCTTTACCGTCCTGCGCGCCGCCTCACCGATGCGGCCGATACCGGCCTCATCCAACGCCAATACCTGACCCACCTTTTTCAAAAACTCCTCCTCCGCTTCCAGCGAAAACAGATACCCGTTTCGGCCATCTTCTATCAACTCCGTATGTCCGCCAGAGGTAGAGCAGATGATGACCTTCCCCAGCGCCATACACTCGATGACCGCATAGGGCAGATTATCAATCCGGGAAGGGATAAGAATGGCCCTGGCCCTGGCGATACGGCCGGCCAGCGCCTCGGGCGCCACCGGACCATCCAGGATTAGCTGGCCGCTTGCTATATATTTTCCATACCGGGCTTTCAGCACGTCTTCCATCAGCTGGCCCTCCGGATGATAGTAATAGTCGGTACCTCCTAGTATGCGAAGCTTTATCTCCGGTCGGTCCGACCATACTTTCCTGAACATCGACAGCAATTCGAAGATCCCCTTTAGCGGAGACGCCTTGCCGTAAAATATAAATTCGTTCGACGCCGCCGCAGAAGCAGGATCAGGCTCCGGTAGCCGCGACGAATCGAAGGGGTTGAATACCCGGTCGTAGGAAAAGTCCAGCTCTTCCGCCCTCTTCCGGATCTCCCCTACCATATAATGACTGGGAGAGATCACCCTGTCGGCTGCTTTCAAACAGAACCGTTCCATTTCACCTATCCAAAAGTAGGGAAGCTTATAAGTGGCGACATGATTATAAGGTAGACAGGCAAAGGACGGCGCGTGGATGGTGACGACGACATACAAGTCCCTGAATGCGGGGTATAACAAGCGCTTATACAAGAGCGTGAAGTAGGCGATCCCATTGTATTCCTGCGACTCTATCACCGCCGGCGGGCCTTCCTGCTCCAAAACGGTTTTCAATACCTGGGCAAAGGCGTAGCTCACCAGGGTTTCATAACCCAGGAACGAATTCTCGGGATAATCGTATGGGTTGAACCGGATGATGCGAGCCTCGCT
>JAFDYG010000019.1 GCA_018267545.1 Bacteroidota bacterium | reverse complement strand
TGTATGCGAAAGGGAGCGGCGGGGTTGTTCACCGGCTCGAAGAAGGCTTCGCCGGAGAGCTGAACCGTGCGGTCCTTGCCTTTGGTATACGCTTCGGAATATTGAAGGGTCGACCCTTTTCTCAGGTGTACAAGGGAGCCGTCGGGCAGGGAGACCCGGAGCGTGGCGGTCTCTGCCTGTATGAGATTGATGGAGGGGCGGGAGAGGTACCACCAGCTTGCAGACCCGGCGATGAGGAGCACGGCTGCGGCCGCGGCTGTCCATTTCCAGGGGAAGATCCGTGCTGTGGCAGGTGTCTCTACAATGCGTTTTTCAACCTTCTGCAACGCTGCTTCCACGTCGAAAGAGCGGCTATTCAGCAGCTTACCGCTATCCTGCCAGAGCTTTTCGAGGGCCTGGTATTCCAGCCTGTGCGCCTCGTCGGCTTCCAGCCATTTTTGCAAAGCAGCCTGCTCGGCCGGGCTGGCCTGAGAGTCGAGGTGCTTTAGAACAAGCATGATATAGTCGGTGTCTTGCATTGGTTTTGGGTTCGTATGAGGATTAGGTTACACCCTAAAGACGCAAAAATGTTGATAACCCCTACGTCTTCAGGAAAAAATCCAGCTAATTATTAGGGTCAGGCCAACGCGGCTCTCCTTTAAGAAGGCTCTTAGCGTCTTCAGCGCTTTCCCCAATTGGTTCTCGACGGTCTTTTCCGAGATGCCCAGAGAGGTCGCGATCTCCCGGTAGCTCAGCTTGCCAAAGCGGCTCAGGAGGAAGACCTCCTTGCATTTGGGCGGCAGCTGGGCGATCGCCTGCTCGAGCAGGCGCCGGTCGTCCTTTTCTCCCCCGGCGGTTTCTTCGGGGTAGTCGGGCGCGACGGCAACGTTTTCCTGGCTGTCCCACCGTACAGTCCCCTGCTGTTTTTCCTTGCGGAGCCAGGAGATGCAGTTATTGCGGACAGCCGTAAACAGGTAGTAACGGATGGATGCTTCCTTGAGTAAGCCGCGGCGCTGCTCCCATACTTTTATAAAGAGATCCTGGACGATGTCTTCACAAACGTCCTCGTCTTTTGTAAATGTGAGCGCGTAATTACAAAGCTGATTGTAATAGGTCCTGAAAACGGTCTGAAATTGCCTGTATTGTTCGGTCTCCGGGGAACTCATGATTAGCGCCAGCCAAGTTATTGTTTTTTTTTAGTAAAAAATCCCTAATTTTAGCATCATACTTAATAAGTCTTCGCATATGATTTTCTAGTTTTGGCCTACTGCTCCCATTGTCAGTAGATGCCGCTCTCCCAGTTAAAATTGCCCGAGCATTTCGCTCAAATTTCGCATTGGTTCTATTTTATTAGTTTTTTTAAAACGGTTCTATGTCATTTTCACAACCTAACCGAAAAGGAAACACCTTTTCCACCATCG
>JAFDYG010000199.1 GCA_018267545.1 Bacteroidota bacterium | reverse complement strand
GTTATTGGTTTTAGCAAATGCAAATACGCTGGTCTTAGAAACGAATGTTCATACCGATATTGACAACGTAATCGGCAAAGGCTGCATCACCGTGCGTGTCCTTGCCGGTCAGCTTGGTCGAAATCTTGTCCGGCTGGCTCTGGGTGCGGTTGCGCACCAGGGCTACGGGTACATAGGCATAGAGCGACAGCTTGGGGAAGACGTAGGTTACACCGGGCTCTGCCGAGATGATGTAGCCGGGTCTTCTAAAGCCGTTGCTGCCGCCGACGAGGTCGTGCACCGGCAGGCATTCGTCACGAACACCGGCGGAGAAGTTGAACTGTCCCGTCGTTACGCTGATACCTGCGCGGGCCATCCACTGGTCGGGAACGCTCATTACGTCGCTGCCGTTCTTGACGGCGCTGGCGGAAGCCGTTCCGCCGCGAGCGGTGGAAGTAGCGTTTACTTCGCGGGGATTGCTGAGGTAATAGAAATTACCATAGAAGCCTACCGTGTGAGAAATATTATAATAAGCATTCAATTCGAGGGTGATGCCGGTTCCGCCGTCGCCCAGCTGGATCGACTGGTCCACGGGTCCCAGGCGGGTAGTGCTGTCGGTAGTGTGGAAATAGTCGGAGTAGTTATAGCTGCCGGTGGGAAGCTTGAGACCGAGGCCTACCTGGATATTGGCCTTGGGCATCTTCACCGGGTCGACTATCCACGCATAGGCCGCCAGACGGATGTCACCGATGCCGAAGGAGTGAGTGGTGAAGCGGCCGAGATTGGCGTGCTCATAGAGCGAGCTGCGGGAATTGGCTTCGATGGGAACGTCCAGCATCAGGGACCAGCGGGGGTTCAGGATGCGATAGATGCCCATGTCCATGGTATATTGATGATTGATAACGTTCGTGCCTTGTGCGATACGCTGTTTCTGCTCTTCTGTGCCGACGAAGTGACGGAAGGAGCGGAAATAGCGATTGTTCACAGAGATCTGCCATTTGCTGAGCGAATCGACGTGACCGCCGCCGGCGCAGAAGCCGCCGGTGCTGCGAATGGCTACGCAGCCCTGTGCCAAAAGGTTTTGGTAAGCGAGTGTAGAGGTCAGGATGAAGATGGCAAGAATGATCTTTCTCATTTTTGTTGTTTTGGTTGTTGGTTATACTGCAAGCTTATGTTGATTGGTTCGTGACTGTACAGTTGATTTTCCAAGGGCGACATACAGGGCGAGGATGGCGCCGTAGCTGCCGGCGCGCTCGACCCATTCGAAAATTTCCCATTTGGGGTAAAAGAGCTCGGTGCCCATTTTCCAGATAAAGAAGATCAGCAATAGGTAGCGGACGGGCTTGATCAGCACGATTACAGCGGCGCCAAGCTCGAAACCGGCTACCAGGGAGGCTATCTTTTCTGGATTGGGGAAGCCGAGGCTGGTGTATTGCGCCAGCAGCGCCTTCTTCCCGATCAGGTTCAGCCAGCCATGACCGACCAGGAGCAGGAAGACGACGATGCGAAGACATAGGACGACGTTGTCGAAAGTCTTTTTAGTTGGACGTGGATTCGGGTCGAGCTTTGACCATAGACCGCTCAGAAAATTCTGCCCGGCTTTTGACCCCAGAATAAGGAGCGCCAGAGGGGCTCCAAAGTTCCCGGCTCTTTCTATCAATTCGGCGAACGGCTCGCCCGAGAGGGGCCTTAAAGAGGCCGTAACGATGCCCCAGGCGACCAGCCAGGCCGGGATGGCCCGGATAGGATAAAATAATAGGATAAGGCCTAGAATAATGTCTACCGAGCCGACGATCGGCATCAGGGTATAGGCAAGGTCTTTGCCTATGCCGAAGACGGCGAAATAGTTGCACCAGATGGGTTTGGTGATGATTCCGAATGCACCATGGCCAATAAAGCACATTGCCGCAGCTATGCGCAGGATGTAGTGCATTTTGTGTGAGTGCTCAAAGAGCGCTTCACCGCTGTAATTCTTCATTATGAAATTGATTGTACAAATTCAGGCCCGGCCTGCGGAATCAAATGGAATCGTCGAAACCCGGTAGAGGTTGTCGATTAGGATAAGGCGAGAGCCTGATCCGGCGGCATTTCCGCAGTGGGGGAGTAAGAGGAAGGGAGCTGTGCAGCTACGGGAATAGCTGTTTGCTGCGTCAGAACGACGCCAGCGTCCGGCAGGAAGGCTGTCTGTTCGCTGGCGCAATAATCTTGTGAAATGCTTTTATAGACCCCGCTGTGCGGCGTCTTTTTTTCTTGTCCGTTGTGAGAGAGGTCGTTGACCAGCTGGAAGTATTCGTTTGTTGCCTTCTTCAGGTTCGTGGCTACCTGGTTGGGGATACATCGGTACTCCATCGAGTCTTTGAAGATGCGGCGTTCTACATATTTGTATTCTATCCCGCCGATCGTGATCTGTCCGTCCACCCGTTCGAAGGTGGTCGAGCTGTTATAATAAGACAGGGAAGTAATGGGGGCTTTGAGGGAAATGAGCTGGGACTCGTCGTAGTTTTTTTGGTCCAGAGTAGCCTCCAGACGTTGGTTTGAGCGTCCTTGCCAGTAATTGCTCAACAGCTGGTATCCGTACCAGTTGAAGAAGAGAATTCCCACGAGCAGTATGGCGGCAAGTTGCTTCAATCGCGTACAAATTACGCATTTTTTCGATTTCACCAAAAACTAACAGTCATTAGTTTTTTGCTTTAACTTTGCCTGGTTTGCCAAATATGCCCCATATCTATGAGCTATACACCTATCCATAAAGTCCGGTTAGTGACGGCCGCCTCCCTTTTCGACGGCCACGATGCGGCCATTAATATTATGCGCCGGATCCTCCAGTCGAAGGGGGCCGAGATCATCCACCTGGGGCATAACCGGTCGGTAGCCGAGATCGTCGAGTGCGCCATCGAGGAGGATGTACAGGGTATCGCCATTACCTCCTACCAGGGTGGGCACATCGAGTTCTTCAAGTATATGAAGGATTTGCTGGATGAGAATGGCTGCGGTCATATCCGGCTCTTCGGGGGCGGGGGCGGGACCATCCTCCCCCAGGAGATCGAGGAGCTGCATCAGTATGGTATCACCCGCATCTATTCCCCCGATGACGGACGTAAGATGGGGCTGGAGGGAATGATCGAAGACGTGATTAAGCAGTGCGACTTTCCATTGAATGGCAACCCGGAGAATTTCAAGAGCGAGATGAAGCTGGGCGAGTGGAAGGATATCCGAAAGATCGCCCGGGCGATTTCGAACGCAGAAAATGGAACGGCGGCGGCGCCCGCCGGCCCGGCAGCGGGGACCATCCCCGTGGTCGGCATCACCGGTACCGGCGGCGCGGGAAAGTCATCCGTCACGGACGAGCTGGTTCGCCGTTACCTCAATACTTTTAGCGATAAAACCCTGGCGGTCATCTCGGTCGATCCCTCCAAGAAGAAGACCGGCGGCGCTCTCCTGGGCGACCGCATCCGGATGAACGCCATTTCGAGCCCCCGCGCCTATATGCGCAGCCTGGCCACGCGTGACAGCGACAAGGCCCTGAGCGCGCACGTTCAGGAAGCCATCGACATCTGTAAGAAGGCGGGCTATGACCTCGTCATCCTGGAGTCGGCCGGTGTGGGTCAGAGCGACGCGTCGATCCTCGACCACGCCGATATCAGCGTATACGTGATGACGCCCGAATACGGAGCAGCCTCGCAGCTGGAGAAGATCAACATGCTCGACTACGCCGACCTGGTCGTGCTGAACAAGTTCGACAAGGCGGGCGCCCTGGATGCGCTGCACGACATTCGGAAACAGTACAAGCGGAACCATGGCCTATGGACGGCCAAGGACGGAGAGCTTCCCGTAGTAGGCACGATCGCCGCACAGTTCAACGACACGGGCGTGAACGAGCTTTTTGAAAAGCTGATGGTCACGATCGAAAAGAAGACGGGTGTAAAATTCGGCGAGCTGACGCTGCATACGCATCTGAAGGACACGACGACACAGTCGCAGATTATGCCACCTTCCCGGGTCCGGTATCTCTCGGAGATTACCGCTGCCATCCGGGATTACAATAAGCATACGGTAGAGCAATCGGCCATAGCGTCCAAACTCTACCAGCTCGACGGGGTCCTGAAGGACCTGTCTGCCGATTCGCCCGCAAGACCCATACTGGAAGAACAAAAGAAGAAGCTGGAGCACCAGCTGTTCCCGCTTTGTAAGAAATTGATCGACGAATGGCCTGCCATCAAATCGGCGTATCAAGAAGAGACGTTCAACTACGACGTTCGTGGAAAGATCATCCGTCAGCCGCTCTTCACCGAATCGCTCTCCGGGAGTAAAATCCCACGCGTCAGCGTACCGAGGCACAAGGACTGGGGCGATATCCTTCGCTGGCGGCTGCAGGAAAACTTCCCGGGCAAATATCCGTTTACGGCCGGCGTCTTCCCGCTAAAGCGGTCCGAAGAAGACCCGACCCGTATGTTCGCCGGTGAAGGCGGTCCGGAACGGACAAACAAGCGCTTTCACTATGTATCCGCCGGGCAGCCGGCCAAACGGCTGAGTACTGCGTTCGACTCGGTGACCCTCTATGGAGAAGACCCCGACTATCGACCCGATATCTATGGGAAGATCGGGAACTCGGGTGTCAGCATCGCCACGGTCGACGACGCAAAAAAACTTTATAGCGGCTTCGACCTCTGCGACCCGCGTACCTCGGTGAGCATGACCATCAACGGCCCTGCGCCGATCCTGCTGGCCTTCTTTATGAATGCGGCGATCGACCAGCAATGCGAAAAGCACCTGGGTCGCATCACACCGAAGGAAGGTCAGCCCGTTTATAATAACCCCTCTTTTCCCGGTGAGCTGCCGGACGGTAATGACGGTCTGGGATTGGCTCTGCTGGGAAGAAGCGGCGACGAAGTGCTGCCCGCCGATGTATACGAAAAGATAAAGGCGGACGCGCTTTCACAGGTGCGGGGAACGGTCCAGGCCGATATCCTGAAAGAAGACCAGGCGCAGAACACCTGTATCTTCAGCACCGAATTTGCGCTTCGTTTGATGGGCGACGTACAGGCCTATTTCATCGACAAGCAGGTCCGTAACTTTTACAGCGTATCCATCAGCGGCTATCATATCGCCGAAGCCGGGGCTAATCCGATCACGCAGCTGGCGTTTACGCTCGCGAATGGATTTACCTACGTAGAATACTACCTGAGCCGCGGCATGTCGATCGACGACTTCGCGCCTAACCTCTCCTTCTTCTTCAGCAATGGCATGGATCCCGAATACAGCGTGATCGGCCGCGTAGCCCGGCGTATCTGGGCCAAGACGATCAAGCACGTCTATAAAGGCAACAGCCGTTCGCAGAGGCTGAAGTATCATATCCAGACCAGCGGCCGGAGCCTGCACGCACAGGAAATCGACTTCAACGATATCCGCACGACCCTGCAGGCCCTCTATGCGATCTATGACAATTGCAATTCCCTGCATACAAACGCCTATGACGAGGCGATCACCACGCCGACGGAAGGAAGCGTCCGCCGTGCGATGGCCATCCAGCTGATCATCAATCGCGAATTGGGCAGCGCCCGAACCGAAAATTTTATCCAGGGCAGCTTTGCCGTCGAAGAGCTGACCGACCTCGTAGAAGAAGCCGTGATGTCGGAGTTCGACCGCCTCACCGAAAGGGGCGGCGTTCTGGGCGCGATGGAGCGGATGTATCAGCGAAACAAGATCCAGGAGGAAAGCCTCTACTACGAGAGTCTGAAGCACAGCGGTGAATTACCCATCGTGGGTGTCAATACCTTCCTGGACAAGAAGGGTTCGCCAACGATCCTTCCGGGTGAGGTAATCCGAAGCACCGCCGAGGAAAAGGACCAGCAGATCGGCAACCTGCAGGCCTTTAAAAAGCGGAATATGGGCAAAAGCGCCCAGATGCTGGAGCGGTTAAAGGCCGTGGCCGTGAACAACGGGAACCTTTTCGAGGAGCTGATGGAGACGACCAAATGCTGTACGTTAGGGGAGATAACCAATGCTTTATATGAAGTTGGCGGTCAATACCGCCGCAACATGTAACTTTGGGGTATCTATAACTCATCAGCATGGCAGCAGCACAACCGTTGGTCCCGATCGCATTCAAACAGACGCCCGAAGAACAAACGAACGAAATGATCCTCGCCGCCGACATCGGGGGCACCAAGGTCAATGTCGCCATCTATAAATCCGACAGCAGCGGACTGACGCAGCTGCAGCAAAAACGATACGTCTCCAAGGATCACTCGTCTCTCACAGAAATCATCCAGGACTTCACCGGCGGTAAGATTCCCGATCGCATCTCTGCGGCCATAGCCGGTCCTGTTGTCGACGGGAAGGTCAAGCTGACGAATCTTCCGTGGGTCCTGGACAGCGGCGCTATGAGCGCAGAGCTAAAGGTCCCGGTTCACTTTATCAATGACCTCGAAGCCACGGCCTATGGCCTGGCGGGTTTGGGCAAGGACGAGCTGGCTACGCTTGCTACCGGCGACGCATCAGCGAAAGGGAATATTGCCATTATAGCGCCGGGTACGGGTCTGGGTGAAGCCGGTCTCTATTGGGATGGGCAGCGCTATCATCCCTTTGCAACCGAAGGCGGGCATAGCGACTTCGCGCCGCGTACATCACAGGACGTGGATCTGTTTTATTTCCTGCAGAAACAATTCGGTCATGTCAGCTGGGAGCGCGTCGTTTCCGGCATGGGCATCAAGAATATCTTTCACTTCCTCACCGAGGGACGCAACGAGCCGATACCCGAATGGCTGTCGGAGCGTATGAAGGACGAGGATCCCGCTGCTGTTATAAGCCAGGCTGCATTGAAACACGAAGATTTACTTTGCGCCGAGACGATGGAATTGTTCGTCCGCTATTTCGCCACTGAAGCATCCAGTCTCGTCTTGAAGATGATGGCGACGGGTGGACTGTTTCTTGCCGGCGGTATACCTCCAAAGATACTTCCCTTACTGCAATCGGATAGCTGGGGAAAGAACTTCGACAACAATGGACGCATGCACGAACTCTCCG
>JAFDYG010000198.1 GCA_018267545.1 Bacteroidota bacterium | reverse complement strand
GATAGTATCCCCCGGCTTCACATCCGCCAGCGTCTTAACCCGCTCGTCCGCCCCTTCCACTACCGTCACCGCCACAGGAAAATAAGCGGTATAATCTCTATCGAAGGAAAGCTGCCGGTACGTCCTATCCTGCAGCACCCGGCCCAGCAGCATAAAAAATACAATCCCCGTCAAACTATCGAAGTATCCCGCCCCCTGCCCCGACAGCACCTCCCACAGGCTCCGCCCAAACGTAACCAGGATCGCCAGCACGATCGGCGCATCGATATTCAAAAACCGGTGCCGCAAACCCTTCACAGCACTACTGTAAAAAGGCATCGCGCTATAAAACACCACCGGCAGTGACACCAGTAAATTCAAATAACGGAATACCCGCTGTATCCCCGCCTCCGAACCATCCAATCCCAGGTACTCCGGAAAGCTGATCAGCATAATGTTGGCAAAGCAAAACCCCGCCACCCCCAGCTGAAAAACCAGCCCCCGCGACACAGACGCCCGCTTGCCGCCCCAATCGCCCAAACTGATATAAGGCTCGTATCCCAATGACGTCAGCAGCTCCGCGACTCCCCGAAGACTAATCTGCGCAGCATCGAAAACAACCGAAACCCGCTTTGCCGCAAAGTCCACCCTTGCAGACCTAACCCCCTCTTCCAGCTTATGCAAATGCTCCAATAAATACAGACAGCTGCTGCAATGAATAGCCGGTAAATAAAAAGAGACGTGCGTCTCCGCCCCATCCCGGAAGGAAACCAACCCATCCGCCACCTTGGGATCATCCAAAAACAAAAACTTTTCCTTCCGCACCGAAACCCGCCGGCTAATCCCCGGCCGCTCGTTTAATTGATAATAATTACAAAGACCATTCTGATTCAAAAGCTGATATACCATCCGGCACCCCTCGCAGCAAAAAACCAGCTCCCCCGTCACCACAGCCCCGCCCTCCGCCACAACCCTCACCAAATCCCCCCGGCACTCTTCCCCGCAATGACTACACCTGACTCCGTTTTTCGTGATCACCTTCATTTCTAATTCTTTAGAGCACCAAATTACCACCCGTCCCCTCCTCCTCCCCTGACCACCATCATCCCCCAACCTGATCCTAATCAGTTGCCCGGCGAGCATTAATTCCGTAGCTTGCCCCCGTTATCTAAATATATTCACGATGCGCAGACTACTCGTTATAGACGACCACGACGAAATCCGGGACAACATCTCCGAAATCCTTACGCTTGCCGGCTACCAGGTCTTCAACGCCCCAAACGGCAAACGCGGCGTCGAAGTCGCCCTAAAAGAAAATCCCGAGCTCGTCATCTGCGACATCATGATGCCCGAGCTCGACGGCTACGGCGTCCTCCACCTCCTTCGAAAGAACGAAGCCACAAAAGATACCCCGTTCATATTCCTGACCGCCAAAACCGAACGCGCCGACTTCCGCAAAGGCATGGAAATGGGCGCAGACGACTATATCACCAAACCCTTCGAAGACATCGAGCTCCTCAACGCCATCGAAATGCGCCTGAAGAAATACGATATCCTCCAGGGCCGATATCCCGAAGACGAAAAAGGCGCCAGCCACCTCATCGCCGACCTCAACGCCTCCGGCATGCTCCGCCTCGACCCCTCCACCGCAGAAACACAGGAGCTGGGTAAAAAAATGTTCCTCTACCAGGAAAGCAAACGTCCCAAATCACTCTATCTCCTCAAGAGCGGAAAGATCAAAGCCTACCGCATCAACGAGGACGGCAAAGAATACATCACCAACCTCTACGCCCCCGGCGACTATATCGGCTACCTTCCCCTGCTCGAAAGCAAATCATACGAAGACTCCGCCGTCGTCCTCGAAGACGCCGAGCTTGCCGTCTTCCCCAAGGATGAATTCCTCGATGCCCTCTACAACGACATCCAGGTCGCCTCCAAATTCATCCACCTCATCGCCCGCAACGTCCAGGATAAGGAAGAACGCCTCCTAAGCCTCGCCTACGGCTCCCTGCGCAAACGCGTAGCCAAAGGCCTCATCGACATCCAGTCCAAATTCACCGCCGCCCACCCCGCCGCGGCCTCCGGCACAAACTCCGCCGCCAACAGCAATCCCGACACCTCCGGCCTCTCCATCTCCCGCGAAGACATCGCCCAATACGTCGGCACCGCCACCGAATCCCTTATCCGCACCCTCAGCGACTTCAAAAACGAAAAGCTCATCGACATAAAAGACGGCAAAATCCGCATCATCGACCTTCCCAAACTCCAAAACCTCCTATTCTAACCGGCCCCCGGGACACAAATCATCCCGCGACCTGACCTTCGTCATACTGGCCCCCACCCGCGCATTCTATGTTTGCG
>JAFDYG010000197.1 GCA_018267545.1 Bacteroidota bacterium | reverse complement strand
GGGCTTTCTCTCGCCAGGTATTCTCTTATCGCAGACAGATATGCCTATGTGCCGTCCATCGGACTGTGTTTTATCGCCGGATACGCCTTCACACAAGCCTTCACAAAACACAGGCAATTACTATCGGCCGTCGCACTGGTATATATCGCCTCACTGATGATCTACGCGCACAGCCACCTCGGCGTATGGAATTCGGCATATAGCCTAAAGGAAAAACTCAAATCTACGATTGAAGAAAGGAAGGATTTCAATGAATTAAAACTAAAGTACAACTAGCGCCATGGAAAAAAAACCAAAATACAGACTTTACCTGGGTCTGTTCTTTCTCGCCCTGATACTTATCTTAAACCTCTCTATAGCAGCCAATTACTATAATCTGGCCAAAATAAAGCTGCCTCCGTTCTACGTATGGCAAACGAACACTAAAAACAACCCGGGAAATCATTCTTCTAAATAACCTAAAACACATCCTCAATGAAAAAAAACACCCTTCTCGCATTGACCGCCCTCTGCGGCATCTGTCTTTTGATCTTTGCCTGCCGCCATGAAGTAATGAATTTTGTACAGGGAAAGCAGGGAGCCCCTGCAGCACTGCTACAATCAGCCCAGGCCCTGCACGCACAGCAGGTCAAACCCATCGTAGACCAGGGCGGCACATACCTGAAACCGCTTTGGAATGAATCCTGGACAATAAAGACAACGGCCGGGTCCGAACTGCTCGTAGCCCCCACGGTAGAAAATTATATAGCCACTAAAGAACTCTCGGTCAGCCGGTTCTTCCTTTTTAGAAAGTCCGGAAACACTATTTCAGACGGCGAAATAGTGGAATTTATAGGCAAAGGATATAATGTAAACAGCAACGAAGACCTCCTTCTGAAAAACTACGACCAGACCTCCATCACAGGCTTTACCGGATCCGTGCTACGATACGACCTTACATACAAGCCAAGGGATCAATACTCCTACGAAAACGGTCAAAAAGCCCGGACGAAAAGCAGAATCGTATCGATGCTGAACGACCAGCTTCGTACAGGGTCGGCGGCAAGATACACCGCCACATCGGCTACTACCACTACCGACGCATGTCCCGTTGACTTCCCCGTTACCAAGGTCGGCTTCCCTTCCACGCTGGAACCGGGATGCTTGGTGGTCGTCTATGCAGACTACACGATCGACATCATGACCAGCTGTGTTATCAAAGCCACCTATACCTATATGGGTTCCGATTGTTCGCACCCAACAGCCGGAACCGGCAGTGGCTCCGGCAGCGGCTCGGGAAGTGGTTCTGGCAGCGGTTCAGGAGGCGGAGGCGGCTCTTCGGGCGGTGTCAATTATGGAGGAGGCTTTTTATTAGGTATCGAAGACAATTACAGGGGCGCCTGTAAGTATACGAATTTCAATTTTATCGCAGAATACAGTACTTACAAGCCCTGGCAGGAAGCGGGCCTATCCTACGTATATTGTCATCTCAAATACAAAAACACTATCGATGCTTATTCGATTATCAGGGATTTATACATCCCGGCGCTTTATTTCAAAATACCCTATTGGGGACCAGGCACGCTGGCCTGGGGCTACATGACCGACGCGGCGAAAGAGATGTCGGCTAATGCCATCAACACGGCGGAATCCGATATGAGGAATTTTTTCAAAACCCGCCCCAGCGCTACAAAAGACGACCTGGAGAATTACTGGATAAGCCGCGCAAACGCGATACTCAAAAGTTCGTCATCCGACAGCGGCACGGTTAAAAAGATCAGCACATTGAATACGTCGCAGCCAACGCCATTGACGCCGCTAAGCCCCTGTTATTAGTCGGCCCTTACTTACAAACGAGCCCGCAGGCAAGGCGGGCTCGTTTATTTGAAATTGGTTATCTTCAAAGTAAATAACCATATGAATAAAACACTCCTCACCATCACCCTTCTATTGGCCACGCTCCTCCAGCTTCGCGCCCAATCTCCCTACGACAAAACCCTCGCCGACTCCCTGGGCGCCGACGAATACGGCATGAAAATGTACACGCTCGTGATGCTCAAAACCGGCCCTACTCAATTATCCGACAAAGCCAAAAGAGACAGCCTGTTCCGCGGCCACCTCCAAAACATTACCCGCCTGGCCAAACAAGGCAAGCTCGTCGTAGCCGGTCCGTTGGAAGACAACGCCGCTGTATCTGCCGTACCATGATAAAATTCAAAAGACTAAATTTTAATTATTTCACCGCAACCGTTCCCGGATGAAACGTCCTCCACGAATGCCAGAACTCTTGATAGGCCTGGATTGGCGGTAGCTGTGTCCCTTTTAACGGTCCCTCGATACACTTACCGCTCGGCAGCCACGTGCTCGCCGTATTGACATCCCTCAGCGTCTGCGTATTGAGATCATACTCGAAGCTCAGGCTGTCGCTATATGATAAAGCGTAAAAAGTTCTATTATTCGGCTCTATCGTCAGCAACAAATGCGTCTGGCCGATAGTATCGGGAATGACCCTATTCTTTATCAGACTGTTCCAATCATATGCCTTGCTCCTCCCTCCTATCTCAACGCCAACCACCCAGGATTTGAACTGCCAGGACAAAGTATCCCTCTTCTCCAGTCCGCTATTGATAGTCCCCTCGTCATACCCTTTCAGACTATCGTACTTACGCTTGAAATTCGGGTCTGCCTGCATAGTAAGACTGTTCGGGTGCATCGCCAGCCAGTCCCCCAGCGTCATCTGAGCCGAAGGAACCTCCGCCAGCCGCTGTCCCTTCAAAGGGCCCGCGACGGCCACACCGGTTGCCTGCTGCCACCAGCTGCGGGTGCCCGCATCTTCGAACATAGCATTGAAATGGTCCATCCCGACAAGCCTGAAGTCGGCTGTCTTACCCTGCACCATCGGGCTATACACCCGCCCCGTCCGGCAGACCGTGCAGTAGGTAACCATGATCGGCTGACCGCCCACCGTATCCCGCACCTGGTGATGATAACCGATGATCTCGATCGGATAAGCCCTGGCCGCTCCCTGTAAGGAAACCCCGATGACCAGCCTGTCTTTATCTGTACTGTCTACAGCAAACTGTTTTACCCGCGGCTGGTAAAACATCTTCTCGGCCAGGAACTTGAAATTGACCATATAAAAGAGCCCTCCATAAATCAGCAATACCACGATCAGCGCCACTTTCTGCCAGGTCCTTCCTTCACCGAAATAAAGCACCAGTCCCCAAAAAACCAGGACAAGCGCAATAATCCTTAGCCATATGACATTCCTGTCCAGGAAATAGGCCAGACCGATAGTATCGTGCCGCTGGCTACCGGGAAACGGCATGATGAAATAAACACGAAGGATCTCCATCGCGAAAAGCAGGATCAGGCCGCTCCAAAGTATAAGGGACTTTTTCATATATGAAATTTACGCCTTTTCCGGCATGTCCGGAACTTCCGTAAATTGAGCGAAAAATGGTTTTACCCATTGGCGACGATAACAGAGACAGAAAAACCTTTCCTTTTGTCAATTATCTCCTCATAGCATTCAACATCTTCGCATTTATATACTGGCAGCACTGGGGCCGCGACATAAAATTTACTTACGCCTACGCCACCGTCCCAGGTGAAATCCTGACCGGACACGATATCGTTACCCACGCCAAAACGCTGATCGATCCTCTTACGGGTCAACGAATGATCCTACCCGGTCTGGGCGTCACTCCTATCCCGGTCTTCTTCACGCTCTTCACCGCCATGTTCATGCATGGAGGCCTGTCCCACCTCGGCGGGAATATGCTGTTCCTTTTTATTTTTGGAGACAACGTGGAAGACGCCATGGGTCACGCAAAATACCTCATCTTTTATCTGCTTTGCGGCATGCTGGCAGGACTAAACCATGTCTTCAGCACGTACTTTCTCGGGCAAAGCCTTCTTATCCCCAGCCTCGGAGCATCCGGCGCCATTTCGGCCGTACTGGCCGCCTATATGAGACTATTCCCCGGTAAACGGGTCTATTTGTGGATCTTGCTTTTCATCGTCCCTGTTCCTGCGTTCGTAGCCCTCGGCGTATGGTTTGCCTTCCAGCTGATAGACGGATTGGGCATGCTGGGCGGCCAGCAAACCGGCGACGTGGCCTATGCCGCCCATATAGGAGGTTTCCTTTTCGGACTATTATTGACACGGATGTTTGCCAACCGGCGCGCCCGGCGATGACCATTACGGCTCTATCCGAAACCAATCCACCTCCGCATGACCGGAGTCATTGGTTGGTGAAGACCGCGTGCAAAACAGACCCACCTTGGCGCCGATCCACTTGCCCGGTTCTGCCGTCAGCAAATCTCCCGCGTCGACATACGTCTTCCCATCGAGACTATAAGCGAATCTTTACTTCGCTCCGGCCGCGACGCTCACCCGCAGATAAACTTCCGCCTGCGACAAGAACACGATCGTCGTTGCCTTTTCCGTGCCCCCTTATCAGCCTTCTCACAGGAAGCATAAACCAGCCGAAGCGGAAAAGTGCTCAAAAGGAGGCTGCCGCAGCAACGCGTGTCCGATGACCGTCCAGTTCACCAGGTCTCGGGAATGTAAAATAGGCAGCCCGGGAATGGCATCGAAGCTAGATGCCACCATGTAGTAGTCCTTTCCTACCCTGATCGCATCCGGGTCGGAATAGTCGGCGTTGATCACCGGGTTCTTATACGTACCATCTCCATTGTCGGACACCCATACACGTGAAACCTGCGCTTCAGCGGCATGAGACAAAAAAGCAAGCAAACAAACGACAAATACTCTCATATTTACGCGACTGATTGCATAAAAATCGACAATTCAGTCAACATTTCATCACCATCACTCCGATAATTCTCCGGGAACGATTGCGTTGATGCGGAAACCCTGAGCCCTTAAAGCTCCGGCTATACACCTCGCACTACGTTCGTATGGGTCGAACCTGGAAAACTCTTCTGCCAGCGCTCTCACGTTACAACGATAGGTTTCATCCATCCTGACCTTCTTTACCGCATCCCGTATCTGCCGTGGCGTCGGCCGCTCCGTCCCAAGGTTGATACCCAGCTTGAAATAACCCACTCGGGCGCAAATCTCGTTTTTCCCCTCATGCACACCCGCCACGACCAACGGCAGCCTGTTCATGATCCCCAGCATCGTCCCTCCATACCCTCCATTGGTGACATAGGTCGTTACGTAAGGCATGACCTCGGAGAAAGGAATAAAGTCTTCGATAATCATATTTCTGTCCGGATAGCTTTCTCGCAGCTGCTGAGTGCCGCTGCCACCGGTAGTAGCCACCACCAATGTTTCCTTGCTGCCCCTGAATGCCTCAAGGGTAGGAACTAATATCTTGGTGACGTCCCGTTCTACTGTACCCTGGGTAACGAGAACCACATTCTTATATTCCCGAAGCCGCTCGTCGAACCAGCGGGACTGCTTCCTTCCCCCGGTATACGGCAAAAGGGGGCCCACAAAACGAACATTTTCTCCCAGGTCGCTGCGATAATACTCGAACCCCGGCGTGCCGATCTGCAGCAGCACGTCCGACTTGCGGATCACCATATCGAACAGACTCTCCCGGTTGTGCGGGATCTTGTATTGATCCAGCAGCTCATATAGCACGCGGTTAGGCTCGCCAAAGATGAAGTGCCTGGCTATCTTACGAAGTACGGCCTGTCGCGTCCTGCCCAGCAAAGAAGAAGACGGCATCAATCCAAGACCCGGAGGCGGCAAGTCCCTCGACGTCTCCGACAAGGGAAATACCCCGATCGACACCACGGGTATCTTCATCAGCTCTTTTACAAAGGGGATCCCCGTAAAGGCACAGTCCGCGATCAGCAGCTCGAAAGGAAAGGTCTTGTACAGCTCCTGTATATCCGCATAATATTCCGGTCCCCGCAGGATAAACGCATTGATAATGTCGAATTTCAGCTTGGCAATCTGCGAATGCTTCTTGCTCCTTTCGGGGAACACCTCCTCCAGGACATCACCGGAAAAGTCCATGGCCCTTTTGAAAAGGAACGAGGGTATGCGCATCTGCCGTAGCTTTCCGGCATAAGTCTGAGAAGTATACCAGCGTACGTCATGACCCTGTTCCTGCAGGTAGACGGCCAGTCCCGTAAGCGGGTTGAAATGACCATCGGCTGGGAAATTGGCGAAAAGTATTTTCATCTCTTTTTTCCGCCAAAATAAAATACACCTCCCGCCGGATGAAGCGGGAAGTGTATCGGTTGAGCTAAGTACGGATGAACTGTGAAAATTACTGTTTCTTCAAATACCCAAAGATCCCATGCGCCTCGTTAGGCCCGGCGGTAAAATACAGCTTGGCCGGGTCGAACTTCGAATCCTCATTGAAAAGAAAGTCGATCGCCCAAAGCCCAGGCACCACCACCGGCTGTCCATTGCTCTGCAAGGCGCCCTTATACGTCCCCGAAGGATCGAATACATTGATCCACCCGTCCCCAAAATTCCCGATCAGGATCGAACCTTCCGCCAGTCCCGAACCAGCCGGGGCCTTCGTAATCCCCCAAGGCGAGTTCAATGGTCCCTTCGAGGTAAAATTCTTCATCAGCTTGCCGTCCGGCGTAAAAATATCTACATAGCCATTGCCTGCACCCGCCTGATCATCCTCGTTCTCCGGCCCCTCCTGCTTTGCATAGGCAACATAGAGCAAGCCCCCGATATTCACGACATTGAAGGGCGCAAACCCGGCCGGTATCGACGCGTCTTTAAAATCCCTGCCCGTGGTCAGCTGAAAATTTTTATCGAATACATCGACCTTTCCACCCTTGAAATTGGCCACGTACAGGAAGTTTGCGCCGCCATCCACAGCAATTGCGCAGCCCTTATACACTGCCCCGGAAGCGGACTGGTCAGCCACCGTCGTCGCACTCTGCGCGCCCAACGCCCAGGCCGATACCGTACCGTCCTCGTTGACAAATATGAACTTGGTAGCTGCCGCAGATCCAGGTACCGCAAAATCGGTGGTCGTGTTGAAAAGAGCGCCGGTCGGCGTCCCCCCCTTCGCATTTCCCATCGATGGAATCGGTATGGGTCCCAGGAGCGTTTTACCCGTCGAGTCATACACATCTGTAACACCTCCATGATTCGAAGCAATCCATATGATATGCGCCGAAGAATTGAGGGCAAGTCCCCAGGGATTCACCATACTGGCATCGACAAAGGCAGGATTGACCGCAGCCACATCGCCAACAAGATTCGTCTGCTTAAAATTTCCATCTATCACGATAGGCCCTGGTCCGGCAGGCGGATAGTTATAATCATTGTTGTTATTTTTCTTACAGGCAACCGCGCCACCCAGGATAAGTACGAGAAAAAATGCATGTCTTTTCATGACCATTGTTTGTAGTTTTAAATATGGTATCCGGATCTGAAAACGCTGGTCCAAACAACCGGGTTGCCAATTTTACCGCTTACAAAACAACCCTTTACATCACTTCCGACGAAGACTACACCAACCGAACTTTTCTCTTGATAATCGCATTACTTTTTTATACCTTCAATTTCTACATCTGAAATAAGCAATGCTCGACAAACAAACCCTGAACATTATCCAGTCAGGCTCTGCCGAAGAGGTCTATTACAAGACTACACAAACTGCTTTATACATAGCTGCCGCCGGCTTTCTCGAACAAGGCAATCGGTTATTGTCGGAGCTATGGAAATACAAGCTCCCGCATGACCGAAACGTCTGGCTGCCCGATATGGCTTTTACGGTCTTATGGCATGCAGCCGGCGTTCGTCCCGAATACATACCGTTTGAACCGGCGGACATCGATTACATCGAACGGTATATGAGAGACTATGTAGCCTCGGACAGGTGGGCATATCCCATATTACAAAAGCCATGGCAAGAGCTATCCGGCCAGGACTTGCTACGGGCTGCATTTATAACGGCCCAAATGGAGAGAAGACAGGGACAGCCGAAGTCTTTCCCTTCTCCATCGACCGAACTAACCGCGCTAAGCATGATCGAGCAATTGGCGGCGCAAAATTACTTATCCGATGAAGGCTTCGCACTGGGAGCCGAGCTGGCAGCCCGTCACGGAGAAACAAACAGAGCCGTCCATCTCATCAAAACCTGGGGCAAAGGTTCTCAATCCGATTCTCTTCGGTTCAGAACGCCGATATTGGCGGCCGGAAGACACGTCGCGCCATTGCTGCTGGATGGGGTTCTTGCGGACCAGCTGAATCTATCGGAATCGATCGTCAGCGATTTTCTTACCCAGGCCGTAACCATCCTGAATAACCGCCTGTCGCAGGGACGCTCCCTGGCCCAGGGTCATCTCGACTGGAAAACGTTGATCGAAGAAATCAGCAAAACAGCCATCCAATCCACTCCCGAGCTCTTCGAAGAAGACGTAATCGACTCAGGCTGGGTCGGTTTTTCCGGAGCTAGCCCTCAGGCCATCTCAGAAACGGAAAAAAGATTGGGCGTTTCCCTCCCGGAAGATTACAAAAGCTTCCTGTATATTAGCAACGGGATACGCAGCATAGGATATACCAATTCGGAACTGCTTCCCGTCAGCCAGATCGATTTTATAAAAAATCTTATCCGTCCCAATCTTTATGAAATAATATGCAGCTATCCCGAAAAGGAGGACGATCCCGAACCATATGAAGCCTTTTTATCCAGAGGCATCATGATCAGCGGCGAGCCTGGCGAACAAATGGTCTGGCTCATCGCCCCAAGGGACGAAAGCGATACATGGCAGACCTGGTTTTTTGCCAATTGGGTTCCCGGCGACGAACGATTCCCAGGATTCCGGTATTTTTTAGAAAGCCGGCTGCGACTGTTAACCTATAAAATCGAGAATCAACATTGACAACATCTATAACAATACACATGGTCTCCAGTCTCGACGGCATTATTGCCAAAAAAGACAATAGCGTGTCATGGTTCGAGACTTCTTCTAATTACGAAAAGGGGGTTAAACTGACCGAGCAGGAAACCTCGGCATTTCTAAAAACAATCGACTGCTACGTCATGGGCTCCCGCACCTACGAGCATGCCCTGGAGCTCTCGAAATCATATGGATGGGCCTACGGCGACATACCGACGATAGTCCTGACCCATCGTGACCTTCCAATCGAAAGGCCGAATGTCGAAACATGGTCAGGCGACCTCAACCAGCTCGTCGACGAAAAACTACGACCCAACTACAAAACCGTTTGGGTAGTAGGCGGTGCTGCGCTTACCAAAGACTTCATCCAGGCCAGGCTGGCAGATGAAATAAGGATAACCGTCATTCCCATTATTCTGGGAGACGGAATCCCCTTTTTCGACCATTTGCAATTGGAACAGGCACTACACCTAAAAGACGTGACAGCCTATAAAAATGGGATGGTTGAGCTCTGGTATGAGATAAAACGATGAATCACCTAAGCAGCACCACCGACCCCTTCTTCAAAATCACCCTACCGGTATAGTCAATCCCCCTCGCCGTCCAATAATAGGCGCTGCTTGCCTGCAGGATTCCCTGTATCCTGCCATCCCAGCCCTGCCCCATCCGCGAGGTGCTGAATAGCAGCTGCCCCCACCGGTTGAACACCTGAAAGTATTCGAGCGAGGCAATACCGATACAAATAGGCCGGAACACGCTGTTGCTGCCCTTTCCCGGCGTAAACGCATTGGGGACGAAGATATCCGGCAGCGTGTTGGCGATCCTCACCTTCACGGACGCAGTGCCGTAACAGCCGAAAGAATCCGTTGCCGTCACCAGATAGGTGATGCTATCGATCCCCAGTCCATACCGTCCAACAGGATTCGCTATATCGGGATTGTCGAGCCCAAGGGAAGGAGACCATCGATATTCATCCTTATAGATGTCGTTGCTGGTTGCCGAAAAGTGAAGCGGCTGATTGACGACCACCAGCGTATCGTTGCCAGGATACACCAGGATGGGTTGAACAACGGTTACCTTGAAGGTGTCATAAACAGGTATAGGGCATCCGTCATTCAGCAGATTCAAAATATAATCCGTCGTTTGAGCCGGCGCAGCGACAATGTCCGTGACAAACGGCGCGGAAGAAAAGCTTCCTTTGCTATTCCCGGTAAAAGGTCCGCTGCTTTTCCAGGTATACTCGGTACCGGTAGTCACAAGCGCGTGCAATTGCGCCTCTCCATCATGGCAGATGGTAGTATCGCGTGGATGAATGATCGCCTCAGGAAGAGCCCCTCTATAGAGTTTGACGAACAGACTATCCGTCAGGCTGGTACAGCTATTCGTTTCCCTGGCGACGATCCATCCCGGCTGCGGCCCGGCCTTTACGGAAAGGTTATTCCCGTCATTACCCGACTCGATTTTCCAACCAGGAGGCACCTCCCACTCATAAGATGCCCCATTTAGCGAGGGAATGGAATATTTCCCGATCGCATTGGTGCAAACAAGCGAATCCCCGCTGATCTGAAGACCCGCGCAAACATCCCTCAAAGCAAAATAGGCGTAGGAAAAATGGCCGCCCGGCACACAATTGTCCGCTTCGAAGGTCAGCGTAACCTGCTGCCCGCGATAAGCCGTCAGATCGAAAGTCACCTCCGTCCAGCCTTTGGTCCAGACATCCTGTAAATATTTTCCTGAATCCTGTGGATTGCGCGAAGCATTTGGAGTGGGTATCGGGCTCGGCGAAAAGCCATTCGCCCGCGCCGTCGCAGAATCGAGGCCCCCATTGGTCGGAAGGAAATAGGCCGGTGACGCGCAATCGATCACCCCGGCGGGCGTGCTGACGATCGCCCGGGACATCGGCTGCGCCTCCGAGGCATGCGTGCCGTTCTCCAATACCATGGCATAAGCATAGGTCATCGTATATGGGAGAGTGGGCGGCCCGGCAGGGACATTTATTTTGTAGCTTATCCCGCGAACATATCCACCGGGAGACCCGGCGATGGGCTGCCCGGTTACCGGGTCACGGGCCTGTCCCTGGGAAACAGCCGTCGAGCCTAATAAAATCGCGTAACGATAGGCATAGCCATTGATCGTGGGAAGGATATCGAAGTCGCCAAAAGGGTCCTTACCCTGACTGGTCATAATCTGAATCCCCGTTCTGGGGAAATTGTATTCGGAAAAAGCGGTAGCGCCATACGTCCCGCTGGGGGCCGACAAAACGGAATCATATACCGTCAGGATGGCGCCCGGCCCATTCCCTCCCCTATTATTCCCCGTATAAGCCATCCAATGAGTCAGTGTTCCCGTGGAGAAATTGCCATTGATAGGGCAGGCCTGCTCTTGTGCCAACCCCAGCGCCGGAATCATGACACAAACCACCACCCATAAAATCAGTCCCGGCCGGCCCATAGCAGAAGATTGGTTAGCTCATAAAGTTACTTGAATACAAACGAAAGAAATACGCCCTCGGTGGCGGGAATAGAAAAATATCACATCGGGCTGATTTTCAATACTTATTACCCGAGCCCAATTCCCCGGCGGGGCACGCGAATTGCAATTCCCCAAATAAGGAGGATTGACTATGAAGTATGTACTCTACATAATTGGACTTATTGGACTCATTTGCTGGATAGCTTGTTTCTATCTCTCCATGCCCTCGGCCTGGCCCGGCCTCTAAAGTATAGTCTTAATACCTGCTTCTGGCCCCGAGATTTACGAGAACCAATACCAGCGCCAAAGCCACAAAGCAAAGGCCTATAATAAGGCAGATGCCAAGAATCTTGAAATATTTGCGCAGGTTGTTGAATCCCTCATTGGTGCTGACAGTGTCCAGGGAGTCGATGCCCTTGATCGCAGACACAGCAAAGCGATACAGGAAATAGTTGATAAAGACCCCAATCGCCACAGTTATAAGAGTGCTGAAGATTCTGGCGCTGGTGACCATAGTAGTAATTCCCGCACCTTCCGTTCCCAAAGGATACGTCGGTCGGCCCACAACAGCAACGATCAAGCTGATGCCATAGCCGACAAATGCGCATAAAGTGGAAATTTTCGCCCATACCGCCGCTTGTCTGAGAAGTGACCGCGTAGCGTTATCGAAGGTGATATTGAAGAAATTATCGAGGTCCTGGACCGGAGTTATTTGTTGTTCTTCCATATGGATTAGGGATTGATTCGGTTGATTAGAAATAGACTGGCCAGTGAAGTAAGATTGGCCAGCAAACCAAGGATGGCGAATATGCCTCCGATAATAAAATAGATTTTAAGACACTTGATTCCTTCGGTGAACGCAACCTGGTCCTGCCCGTCGATACCCTTACGGACCAATACCGAAAAGCGGTACAGCATAAAGACCATAACGCCGACAGCGGCAAAAACCAATACTACTATTAAAACGAGGAGGGCCGTCCCCATGCCCGCAAGACTTGCAAAGCTGGGCGCCAATGTAGACACCGCCGCTATCATTGCCGTACCCGCCAGCCCAAGAACCAGCACCATAAGCGACACAGCAACGATACCAACGATTGAAAGGAAACGGGACCAACGGACAGTCTGGTGAAGAATATGACCGCCATCATAGTCAAGGTTCATCTGGAGCAGAGTCTGCTCTTGAGGGTTTTCCATTGTACAGGGGTTTATTCCGCAATAAAGTAAAAAAAGTCGAAAAATGAAAACCTTCAATTCCCTCTACAAAATACTCTTACAGGATAGAACAGGATGGGAGATTGGTAAAAACGCAATATCTTCTTCATTAAAGTTGTTTTCTCGTATATTTAAAGCATTATACTGCAACCGATTGCGCAGTTTTTAATCCCACCCCTGCCAGAAGACTTTGTCATTTTAAACTTAAACTAACGTTGCCATTATGTACAAAAAACTACTGCACAGGAAGAATTTTATTCTTCTACTCCTCCTCATTTCCTTTTTTTCCAGCAAAGCCCAAAATTTTCAAGTAACCGGTAAGATTACCGACGATACCGGCGCCCCTTTAGATGGTGCAACCGTTCTCGAGAAAGGAACGAAAAACTCCACCGTTACCAAACAGGGTGGATCGTTTCAGCTGAATGTTTCATCCGGCAGGGCAAGGCTGGTAATAAGTTTTGTCGGATACCAGGAACAGGAAATTGCCGTGGATAGCAAAACGAGCCTGTCCATCTCACTAAAAACTTCGAACGACGCCCTATCCGATATCGTGGTGATCGGCTATGCGACAGTTAAAAAAGCGGACGTAACAGGCGCCGTTGCGGGGATCAGCCAGCAGGATATCAAGTCCAGACCCGTAACGACCGCACTGGAGGCAATGCAGGGAAAAATTGCCGGCGTAGACATTACGTCCAATACACGACCGGGTGTGCTCGGCGATATTACCATCCGCGGCGTACGTTCACTGACCGCGTCCAATACCCCCCTTTTCGTCGTAGACAATATCCCCTTATCGACAGGCAACATAGACAACATCGACCCGAACGATATAGAATCGATCGACGTCTTGAAAGACGCATCCGCTACCGCCATCTACGGTTCAAGAGGCGCCAATGGAGTCGTGATCGTCACTACAAAAAAGGGCAAAAACGGTAAATTGGTTTTAAGCCTCACCAGTACCGTCACCTTTGAAAAGCTTCACGATGGCGCCGTAATGATGAACTCTCCCCAATACATCGATTTTCGACGCTGGGCTTACTATTATTCCAATCCTGCTTCTTTCCCAAGAGGAGACGCTCCAACTATCGCCAACGATAAATTTATCTTCCTGGCTTCAGCCGACCCGGCAGCCTGGTCGAATATCGAAAAAGGCTGGGCCAGCGGCAAGTGGGATGGCTCTAAAGTTGCCACAACCGACTGGAGAGGCATGGTAACGCAAACCGGCGTCACCAACACCCAATTTTTGAGCGTGAGCGGAGGGACCGATAAAGTAAAAGCCTACGCCTCTTTCGGCTATCTCAATAACAAAGGGACCTCTCTCGGCCAGTCGTTTACCCGCTACTCCGGGAGGTCGAACATAGATATCGCCGCCACGAAATGGTTTACGATGGGAAGCAATATCAATGTAAGCTATAACACGACGCAATACGGCCAGTCCACTACCGGCTCCAGCGCCGTCTCTGCAACCGGAAGCATCTACGAATCCGCCCGGGCGCTCTTCCCCTATGCCGTTCCTTATGACTCTTTAGGCAATAGAGTACTCTATCCGGGCGGCGATGCTGCATATAAAACCATCGTAAACGAAATAGCCTACACCAGGGACGAACGTACAAACCTGAGGGCTTTTGGAAGCTTTTACGGACAGGTGGACCTCGGTGCGGTTGCACCCGTTTTGAAGGGCTTGAAATACAGGATGAACTTTGGACCGGATTTTTCTCTGTACAAGAATGGGGTGTTTGTCGACGGACAATCTGTTATCGGAGCCGGGATAAACCGCGCCTCCCTCGCCAAAGGTCAGACCTTCTCCTATACCCTGGATAATCTGCTGTACTACGATAAAACTATAAAGGAACACAGCTTCGGCGTCACCTTGCTCCAGAGCTATACAAAATACAGCTCCGACTCGAGTCTTATCGCGGCGCTGGGTATCCCCTTCTCAAGCCAGCTCTGGAACGCCCTGACCCAGACAAACATATCCCCGTCCAACCTGACGGCCTATAGCTCCAATTTGACACAGTATCAGCTGCTGTCGTATATGGCCCGATTGAACTATAGCTATGCGGATAAATATCTGCTGACCGTATCAGTTCGCCAGGACGGCTCGTCCGTCCTTGGAACCGGTCATAAGAACGCCACATTCCCCAGCGCCGCCCTCGCCTGGCGCATGAATCGGGAAAGATTCCTGGAAAACGTGTCCTGGCTGAATGACCTGAAATTGAGACTGGGCGTAGGCGTTACGGGCAACTCCGCCATTGCCCCCTATTCCACCCAGGGCGCCGTTACTCCCCTCTTCTATCCGTTCCTCAGCTCCACCACCTCGGGATCGCTTCCCTCAGGAACTTTAGCCAACCAGACTCTTGCCTGGGAAAGGACCACCCAATATAATATCGGTGTCGACGTGGGTTTCTTAAACAGGAGGATAACAGCCGTTTTTGACGTCTATACTTCCAGAACGCCCAACCTGCTGCTGCTGCGCTCCATTCCTACCGTGACCGGCTATAACAACATCTACGCCAATATAGGCGCCACCGCCAATAAGGGCTTCGATCTCAGCCTCAGTACGGTGAACGTCAAAACCAGGGATCTAACCTGGACTACGACCACCAACTTCTCGTTCCAAAAAGAGCACATCGTTTCCCTGTCCAACGGCAAACAGGACGACATCAATAACCTTTGGTTCATCGGAAAGCCGATCGGTGTGATTTATGGTTACCAGTCCGCCGGGATCTGGCACAATTCCGACTCCACCACTTTTAAAAAATTCAACGCCAACGGTAACGTATTCAGCGCGGGGAACGTAAGACCGGTCGACCAAAACGGTGATAATAAAATCGACCCGAACAACGACCGAAAGATCATCGGCAATACGCGTCCCAATTACATCGTCGGCATG
>JAFDYG010000196.1 GCA_018267545.1 Bacteroidota bacterium | reverse complement strand
TGCCCCAGGGCTCCTTTTATATTTTTGCCCCCACATCCTACGCCGATTCTCTGCTGCTCCGGGGCTATCACGTAAAAGATACCGTCGCCGACTTTCCCAATTTCCACATCAGCCAGCTCACCGGCGAATTCATCAATCCCAAGACACGCCCTTCCGTACTTCAATCATACTCAATACTATCTGTCACCCCCTGACCCCTGGTCCTCTTTTTGCATCGGGGTAAAAAAAGGACTTATGACAGTTCAGCCATTTACCATCTCCATCTCACCCTTTGTCATCGAAGACCTGCGCGAACGCCTCGGACGCACCCGCTGGCCGGATGAAATCCAGGATAGCCACTGGGACTACGGTACCAACCTAGCCTATCTCCAGGACCTTTGTACACACTGGGGACATGGATTCGACTGGAAAGAGCAGGAGGCCGAGCTCAATGCCTTTGCTCAGTTCCAGGCGCCTGTAGATGGCTTCAACCGGCACTTTATACACGAAAAAGGAAAAGGCGCTAACGCAATTCCTATTTTGCTGATCCACGGATACCCGGACAGCTTTGTCCGGTTTAAAAAGCTGATTCCCTTATTGACTGACGAAGGACCCGACGGACGCTGTTTCGACGTCGTCGTTCCTTCCATCCCCGGTTTTGGTTTCTCCGAGCGCCCCTCTGCACCCGGCATGGATGCCCAGTGCGTAGCCCGGCTCTTCGCCACCCTGATGAACGAGCTGGGTTATGAAAAATTTATCGCGCACGGCGGCGACTGGGGCAGCAGCATCTCCGAAGAGCTGGCCATCCAATTCCCCGATCGTCTTCTCGGCATCCATATGACGGACGTCCCCTTCCAGCACCTCTTTTCCATTCCTCCGGATTACCTGAGCCCAAAAGAAAAAGAGTTCCTCCACGCCGGCCAGCAATGGCGCAGTACCGAAGGCGCGTATGCCCTGCTGCAAAGCACCAAGCCGCAGACCCTGGCCTACGCGATCAACGACTCTCCCGCCGGCCTCGCCGCCTGGATTATCGAGAAGTTCTATGCCTGGACCGACTGTAAAGGCGACCTTGAAAGCGTATATACCCGGGACGAGCTGCTCACGAATCTCACCATCTACTGGGTAACCCAAACCGCAGGCTCGGCCTTCCGCATCTACTACGAACGGATGCACCATCCCCGCCAGGACAGCGGACAAAAGATAAAGGTCCCCACCGCGTTTTGTATCTGCGAGAAGGACCTTGTCCCCGCCCCAAAGGAGTTTGCAGAGCGGATCTTCAATGTACAGCAATGGACCCAGCTGCCGTCCGGCGGGCATTTTGCCGCGATGGAACAACCCCGGAGCCTCGCCGACGACCTGTTCCAGTTTGCGGAGAAGGTGGCACCCGTCCCCGCAGAGCCGGCTCGCTAAAACCCGGGTTCGTATAACACTTTAATTCTCATGCTCATCTGCACTGGGACCATAACTTCCCGGGATCGGAATATCCAACAGCCGCAGGAAAACGCCCAGCTGCGCGCGATGGTGTACGATCTGGCAGTAAGCCATCCGGATGATCTCTCCCTTCGTAGCCTCGTGCAATACAACGCCGCCATTACGCAGTGTCCAGGTCTCCGCCAGGATATCCTCATTGGTCTTTTCCAGGTGCGTCCGGCCATCTTCCAGCGACCGCTCGAAATACGAGAGCAGATCGGCCGTATTGCCAACTTCCTCCTGTTGATAGGGATTGGCCGCAAAGTCGAGGCCATCGGTCGTCACCGCCATGGTCACCCAGCTCGGCAGCTCGGCGATATGTGTAGCCAGCTGCTTGACGGTCATGCTTTTCTTATGCGGCTGCCAGCTGAAATAGGCCGTGGGTACACGTTCCAGCATCTTGCGGGTAGTCTGGGCTTCCTGCTCCAGCTCTTTTAATAAGGGTGTAATCGTTGACATAAAAATGGTTTTTTTGTTTGTTGATCCAAAGTAAACACCCCCTGGTGACAGCCTTATGTCAGGAGCTGTCAGGAAAAACTTAACATTAGCTTTGTTCTTTAAAGATTAAATTTAGGTTATCAAATTATTACCAAAAATCATTATTCGTATGAGTCATCAAGATGAGACAGTGGTGTCCCCAAACCTTACCAAGAAACAAGTGCGCAAAGAAATCGGGGATAAGCTGGCCGGCGCCCTCGCCGAGTACAAGCAGGAACTGGGGGAGAAGAAGCTGGCAACCCACGTGAAGAAGGTCAGCAAGCTGATTAGCCGTGATTTATTGAAGGTGAGCAAGAAACACCGCGAAAAAACATCGAAGAAAGCGGTAGCAGGAAAGAGCGCGGTCAAAAAATCCGAAAAGAAAGCTGTCAAGAAATAGTGCTGTAATAGTTCAACACTTTTATGGACCCATCCGTTATAAACGGATGGGTCTTTTTTTATTCACACCCTCCGCCACCGCCGTCCCCTTGCCGTAGCATATCCTTTCTTAGCGAAAACTTTACCCTCGGGTAATATTAATAAACGGAAATTTAGAGACTAAATTTAATTACTATGGCCAGCTTCGGAGAATTAAAGCTCAATACCTACTACCTGATTCAGGTGGACGCAGACTCAGACATCGAACTTGTTTCCGCTATCCTTCACACAAAAGAGACCGTATTACTACGCAGCTATCTGCCCCAGGCAGAAGACTTCTTCAAATACCAGGACGAACCCATCTACAAGCTCGTCGAGGAAGTAGACGAGGAAACCGCCCAGCAATTCGAGAGCCTTTACCAGCAAACCCAGGAAGAAGAGCTCTTTGAATACGAAGAAGGCGAGGAGGAGGAATAACCGCCTGCCCTAGCCGTTGCCTGTCGGGCCAACACCTGCTCGGGCCAACGCCTGTTGAGCCTGCGCTTGCCCGAAAACGGCGCATACGCCCCTGGCGGGCACATTAAAATCTCCTTAACCAGGAGCAAGCAAGAAAAATGATGTCTACCTTTACGCCCGCCCTGGTATAATAGCCCGGGCGGGTTTCTAGCATGAATGCAGCACGACGCAAAAAACGGACAACTGCTTTTAAAGGTATTCTCATTCTGATTGGTGTGGCCCTTTTTATGGTCCAGCTATCGGATAAGTTCTACCGCTTTGCTAACCAACCCTTCCTCGACCTCTCCGTAAAAAACACCGCACACAAAAGCTTTCTCACCCCCAAACCTTCCATTCTCAAAGACGCCTGTTTCTCTCCGGACAAACGCTATCAGACAGAGAGCGGTTTCGTCCTCGTCTCTTTTCCCTCCGAGCCAATCCTCTGGCCGGTCTGCCTTCAAGCCGACTTCTGTATCTTCAATGAAACGACGACCCGGTCCAACTTCCCTTTAACAAGCATGCGCGGCCCGCCTGGAGCATGACCTTCCGCCTCCCTTTGTTTTCGTTTATTCACTAATTTGACACCTATGGATGTTGACCATCTCGATTTGTTCTATAAGGTACTACAGAAGCTTTCTTACAGCTGTCCCCTCTGCGGAGCCCCTCTCTATGTCACAAACTACGGCAACTATGAAGCTATCCTGCATTGCTCCTCCGACGAAGCCCGGTTCTGGAACTTCGAAAGAGGCACGCAGGAGCAAATAGCGGCCAAGCAACACTGGGACCAATCCCGCAAAGAGCTGTTCCTTACCAAGGAAGATATTACCGAATACCTGCAAGGCAACGAACCCGTATAAAAAAGGGCCAGCCCGGGCTAATCGCCCACGCTGGCCCCAGCCCTGACCCCAGGTGCTAGTGCACCTCCGCCCCTTCCTTAATCTCATCATTCGCATTGGCGATTACGAGCTCGCCCGGCTGGATATTGCCCAGGATCTCGATCCGGCTCCCACTCTCATTGCCCGTGCTCACGTCCACCCGCGCCGTCTTCCCATCCCGTACCACGATCACATATTTCCGCTCCGTCGACGTAACGACTGCACTCTTCGGCACCGCCAGCGCATTGGGATTGCCCTTCGAATCCAGCAGCACGTCGGCATACATCCCCGGCGAAAGCAGCCCGCTCTTGTTATAGACGTCGATTTCCATCCGCTCTGACCGGTACTGCATGCTGATGTTCCTCGACTTGCGGCTGATCAGCCCGACCTGCCGCTTCCCCGGGAAGGCGCTCAGGTAGAAGGAGAGGGTGTCCTTGTCCCGCAGCCCCGACGCAATGCTCTCGGGAATGTCTACCTGCAGACGCAGGTGGTCCACCTCCTTTAGCTCCAGCATCGGCTTGCTATCCTTGGCCTCGGCGCTGACCAGCGCACCCGGATGCACGTTACGCTGGGTAATGACTCCGCTGAAAGGAGCCGTTACGCGCAGGTAACCCATCATCGTCTGCTGCATTTGCCAGCTGGCTTTCTCCGAATTGCTCAGCGCGCTGTCGGCTTCTACCTTGGCCCGGGCCGTCGCCAGATCCATCGGCGAGATGGCGCCCGGTGTACGCGAAGCCTGCAAAAGCCGCTCGTAGTTTTCGCGACTGATGGTATAGCCCGACACCGCCCGCGCATAGCGCTCCTTGGCTTGCATCATCGCCTGCGCCAGCTCCGGCGCTTCCAGCTCCATCAATAATTGCCCTGCCCGTACCGGCGAACCGATGTCTACTAATACCGACTTGACATAGCCATTGACCTTGGGGAAGATGCTGACCTCCTGGTAGGCCGCCAGCTGCGCCGGCAGCTTGACCAGCTGCGGCACCGGCTGCTGCTCCGCCTTTACCAGGTCGTAATGAGGAGCGGATGGTGCGGCCGCCTTGTGTTCTTCTGCCTTGTTCTCCGAGCAGCCATATACAAAAACGACAGCCGCCACGATTAATATCTTATTCATAGTTTTTTATTTAGAGGAATGTTCAGGTAATAGGGAAACATCGTTAAACGATTTCTTCTGCTGTATCCAGCCATAGACCAGCGGAACGATAAACAGGGCCGCAAAGGTCGATGCCACGAGGCCTCCGATCACGGCCCGTCCCAGGGGCGCCGACTGATCGCCCGCTTCGCCAAGCCCGCTCGCCATGGGGATCATCCCCGCAATCATCGCCAGCGATGTCATCAGGATAGGACGGAGACGAAGACTCGCTGCCGTCACGGCAGCCCGGAAGGGGTCCCGGTATTCTATCCGCAGCTTCTCCGCATTAGTGACGATCAGGATCGCATTGGCTACCGATACACCCGTCGACATGATGAGTCCCATATACGACTGCAGGTTTAAAGTAGCCCCCGTCGCGAGCAGCAGGAGCATCGCCCCGAGCAATACCGCAGGTACAGTCGCCAGCACGGCAATCGCCACGCCAAAGGACTGGTAGTTCGCAGCCAGGAGCAGCAGGATCACCACTACCGCTGCCATCAGTCCCGCCTGTAAAGAGTCCAGCGTCTCCGTCAGCAGGGCCGACATCCCCTGCACGTCGGCCACGAGTCCGGGAGGAGGCGTGCCGAGTCCCGCGATCGCCTTGTGCACGGCATCCGTCGCTGCGCCCAGATCCCGCTTGTAGACATTGGCGCTAACGGTCACGAATCTTCGTGGACCGCTGCGGTCGTATTCTCCGGGAAGGGTATCGATCCGCATCGTAGCCACATCCGACAAGACCGGCCGCATCTGCCCCTTGACCAGCGACACCGACTGCAGCTGCTCCATCGAATTCATGATATATTCCGGCACCTGCAGCTGACTCTGATAGGTGTAAGCCGCCCGCTCATCGAGCCAGAGATTCTTGTTGGTGTACCGGCTTGACGAGGTCACGTCCGTGATGCTCTTCGAGACGTTGTCGATCGTGAGACCGAGCAGCGCCAGCTTATTCCGGTCCACCGTAATATTGACCGTCGGAAGACGCAGGGGCTGCGCGATCTGTACGTCGCGCAGGAAGGATACGCGCCTGAGCGTGTCGACCAGCCGCTCGGCGTAGGACCGTATCTCGCCCATGTCCTTGCCCGCTACCCGCACTTCGATCGGCGTGGCGGCGCCCTGCGCCATGATTTTTTCCGTCAGCTCGATCGGCTCGAAGGAAAGCCGCACATTGGGATAGGCCGCGAGAATATTCTTCCGCAGCGTTTCCTTCAGGTCCTCCGACTTACCCTTGAAACCCTCTTCCAGGTTGACCTGCACCAGCGCCTCGTG
>JAFDYG010000195.1 GCA_018267545.1 Bacteroidota bacterium | reverse complement strand
TTATAAACGCCGTTACCCATGGCTTCCGCCGGCCGGATGAGAAAGGTCTCTCCCGTTCCGGCCCAGACCTGGCGGGGATCGGACGATGCTATCGCCAGGGCTCCGACAGAAGAATTATCGGTACTGTCGAAAACGGAACGCCAGGTAATCCCTGCATCCTCCGTCTTGAAAAGTCCACCCGAGGCCGCACCTACGTACGAGACGTTTCGGTCTCCGGGAACTCCGGCGACGGCGATGGCGCGATTCCCGTCGGGGCCGATGAACCGAAAATGCAGCTGACGGAACAGGCTGCTGTCGAAGGATTGCGCCCTCCCCCCGAGGCAGCCGAGTAAAAGCAGCAGCCAGGCCATTCTTCTCACCATAGCAGATAATTTTTACGGAATTTACCGTAGGAAATTCAACAAAATAGTCGGGCGTTCAAATTGGTGCATCATTGGTTAAAATCAAGCAACAGCGCCTTGCCCGCGCCGGCGAAAGTGACGATAGCGTATGATCGTCGCTCCGATCAGCGCCAGGCCGCAAAGCTCGGACAGAACTTTCTCCGCATCGAACCAGTCGACAGGCCGGTCTTTCAACAGCGGGTCCATCACCACTCCATGAACAACGAACAACAGCGCCGTACCGTAGGAGACCAGGTGAATATTTTTCCACAGCCTGAAACCCAGGCGGGACTTGACTTTCTTCTGTGTGGTAATAATTACGGCAAGCAGGGCGTAAAAAGCCAGCGCCCCGAGAATTGTCCAAAATACCTGGTGCGGCGCATTGACCGGAAAGAACAGATCGAGCGGCTTGTACTTCAGCGAAGCATCGGGCAGCAGGAAAAGCATGTGCCCCAGCACGAGCCCCAGCGCCACATAAGCGGTCCAGTTATGAAGGTCGTCCAGACTCACCCTCTTGATGAGCGGCGGTAATTTCTTCCAAATGGGTGAACGCTTATAGGCGGAGCTGAGCAGCATACCCAGGAATAAATTGAACGTAAGAACACAGGTCGCGATAAGGCCAAAGTTGGACGACAATTCGAGCCATTGATTTTCCATATCAGTTAGATGTGTTTTCGGTTTTTATACTGATAACCGGAATCTGCTGCTGATAAGCCAGCTT
>JAFDYG010000194.1 GCA_018267545.1 Bacteroidota bacterium | reverse complement strand
GGCAGGATTAACCAATGCCTACTTGATTGCTATTTGTCTAGTGGCAGCTTGTTTCTTTTCTTCTGTTTTGGGCAGGTTGATGGTCAGCAGCCCGTTTTCGTAGCCGGCTTCTACCTTGTCTTTGTTGACCCAGTCGGGGAGGGTGAAGCTGCGGCTAAAGCTGGTGTAGTTGAATTCCTGACGGGTGAATCTTTCTTCTTTTTCTTCTTTGTTGGTTTCTTTTTCTGCGCTGATGGTCAGGAGGTCGCCCTGGATATCGATTTGAAAATCGTCCTTTTTGAGCCCGGGGGCGGCTACGCTGATTTCATAATAGTTTTTCTTTTCGACTACATTGACGGAGGGGATGCTGACTGTTTTCAGCGGAAGAAGGTTGTTGAATGCGTCTTCACCGTCGCCGAAGAAAGGGCGGAAGAAGTCGTTGAAGATTGTCGGAAATCCGGATTGGCGGATGAGTGTTTTGTTTGACATAGAAGCCTCCTTTGATTTAGTTGTTTATTAAGTTGTGTCTTTCAAAGGTAGCGATGACGGGTAGCGGAGCGGGTAACGGTTATCAGTCCGGGGGATGAATTATGTCAGTCCATGCAGTAATGGATTTCAGTTTTTTGCCGGTTTACGGGGATGGCGAGAAGCGGCACTTTTGTATGGAAGCTCATTCTTTTGGTATGGCTGGGATAGAAGAGGCGGTGCCAGAAGCTTTTTTTGTAGGTTATCATGGTGAGCACGTCTATGTGCTGTTCGGCGATGTAAGCCTGGAGGGCGCTTTCGAGACTTGGACCCGAAAGCTGTACGGCGTTCAGGCCTTGCTCTTCGTATTTTTTTGTGAGCAGCTTTTCATAGTAGGGGGTATTGCGTCCGTGCTCGAGGAAGACTTCGGGTTCTTCCTGGTCGCTGGTAAACACTGCGACGTCTACCTGGGCCATATAGAGGGCGGCGAGCTCGAAGATCCTGTCGAGGATGGCGCTGTCTTTTTCGAAGTTGCCGGTGGCGAGGAGGAACTTTTCGGGTTTCTTCCATTTATAGTCGTGCGGGATGGCCATGATGGGTATTTCGCTGACGGTAATGGCGTCGGCGGTGTTGCTGCCCCAGAGCGTTTCTTTCAGCCCGCTGGCGCCGAGGGTGCCCATGACGATCAGATCGAAGTTTCCGTATTTCGACGATTCGTGGATGGCGTCCTTCAATGAGGATGCGACGAGTCTTGTTTGAATGTCTATGTTATGGGTTTTTGCGATGTTTTCTTTTATTTCTTCCAGCTTCTTTTCGTCCTCCTTCCATTGGACCTGTTTGAATTCGAGGCTGACACCGAGGTAGTCGATCTGGCTGGTGCTGAGGAGGTCTACGGCGTGCAGCAGGGTTATTTCAGCAGGCAGGAGGCGGGCCGATTGGATGGCGAAGTCCAGGGCGTTCTCCGCGCAGGGGGAGAAGTCTGTGGGGACGAGTATCTTTTTCATGATTGTGTTTTTTTGAAAATACGGATAGAGGGCCGGTCGGCTTATGATGAGGATCATGGGTTCGGATGACTCCGGGCAAGGCCTTCCAGAGGGCGATACGTTAACTTACTTTATTATGGAAGCCTATACACATTGTCAAAGCTGCGGGATGCCGCTCGATGAAAACAGCGTGCTGGGGACGGAGAAGGATGGAACCCGGAATCATGTCTATTGCAGGTTTTGCTATAGCGATGGACAGTTTACGCACCCGGGGATGACGCTGGACGAGATGAAGGAGCATTTGCTGAAACTGATGAAGCCGTCGGATATGACGGAGGAGCAGATGGAGGAGCATCTTGCGGGGTTGAAATATTTGCGGCGGTGGCTGGATGATGAGGAGGATGGGGCGCATTAATTAACTATAAAAAACAAAAGGTTATGAAAAGAAATGTAGGCGACAGGGATATAGTTATCCGGGTTTTCGCCGCCGGAGTAATTGCTTTTCTGTATGGGTTGAGTGTAGTGACCGGAGCCGTGGGTGTGATTCTTATGATCGTTGCGCTCGTTCTTCTTGCCACGGC
>JAFDYG010000193.1 GCA_018267545.1 Bacteroidota bacterium | reverse complement strand
TGCACTCAGCTAAGGTTCTAGAAACCAATCAAATACCCGGATGGGATACGACGACCAAACCTTTCCAGACTACCCGTTCCGGCTTCCAGCTCGGGGTCATGGTAGAAATCCCCATCGGTCATACCGGACTTTTCTTCCAACCCGCCATCACCTATATCTCCAAAGGACGCAAATACTATAAAACAAACGACTCGATCACCAGCCTGCTGCTCAATAAGGTTTACAACCGGTCGACCCTGACGCTGAACTATGTCGAGATCCCGCTGAACCTGACGTATAAAATTCCCCTTACCGCTAATCGCAAGAACAGCTTTTTCGTCAGCGCAGGCCCCTATGTCAGCTTCATCTACTCCGGCCATCTCGAACGGGAGAGCATGACCAACAGCAATCACAAATACAGCAGCATAACCGACCCGGCCGTCGTCGGAAAAGGACCGGATACGTACAGGACCTATGACATCGGGGTCAACGGACGTGCCGGCCTGGAGCTGGGCAATGTCCTGATCAGCGTCAATTACAGCCGCGGACTCACCGATTTCTACACAGCCACCTATCCGGGTTTCTTCCACCATCAGACGATCGGCGGCACCGTCGGCATCTGGCTGACTTCTACCGGCACACCCGCACCGCCCAAGAAAAAGGATACCGACAAAGACGGCATCACCGACGACGAGGACGCCTGTCCCCTGCAGCCCGGTAAAGTTACCTGGCGCGGCTGTCCCGTCCCCGATACCGACAAGGACGGCATCGACGACGAGCACGACTCCTGCCGGAACGTATTCGGCCTGGCGCGATATAACGGTTGTCCCATACCCGATACCGACCACGACGGCATCAACGACGAAGAAGATAAATGCCCCAAGCTCGCAGGCGTAGCCCGCTACAACGGCTGCCCCATCCCCGACAGGGACGGTGACGGTATCAACGACGAGGAAGACAAGTGCCCCGACAGTGCAGGCATCGCCGCCAACCATGGCTGCCCGCTCGTCAAAGAGATCAAGAAGGAGGAAACCGAACGGATCAATTATATCGCCCGCAATATCCTGTTCACCACCGCCAGCGACCAATTGACGGATAGCTCCTACATCGCGCTTACACAGCTTGCATCCATTCTGCAAGCTCACCCGGACTGGCATCTGACGATCGAAGGACACACCGACAATTCAGGTGATCCCGCCCGAAACCTCGTCTTGTCTCAAAAACGCGCGAGCGCAGTCGAGCAGTTCCTCGTCAACCGGGGTGTGCCTGCTGCAAGACTGACTGCAACAGGCTTCGGTCCCCAACATCCTATCGCGGATAATAAGACCGCAAAAGGCCGCGCCGCCAACCGAAGGGTGGAGCTAAAGCTCACTTTGGAAAAATAGAGTAGGCTCACATTACAATTTTAACACATTAATAAGGCCATTCGTGTAATTTAGGGATGGTGCAAAAAGAGGGTTTTACTATTTTACAGGTTTAAGACAAGACTACACATAAAAACTGAAACACATGAAGGGTAGCCTGAAAGGATTGTTGAGCGTGGGACTGGTCGCTTGTTTGCCGCTAACGATGTTTGCGCAAGGAACTTCCGCCAAAACAGAATTGCCAAAAGGATGGCATCTTCTCGATAAACAAAAGGATGGATTTTATGGAGTCAGCGTCAATAAGGTCTATGAGTTTGCCAAGACGAAGAAGCTGAAAAGCAAGACGGTGCTCGTTGCTGTTATTGACTCCGGCGTAGATACGCTTCACGAAGACCTGAAATCGATCCTCTGGACAAATCCTAAAGAAATCCCCGGCAACGGCATCGATGACGACCATAACGGTTATGTAGACGATATCCACGGTTGGAATTTTATCGGAGGAAAAGATGGCCGCGACGTCAAGGACGACTCGCAGGAAGAAGCCCGGGTTTATTATGGCTTCAAGACTCAATTCGATCAGCCCGGTCTCGATACCGCCGCCCTCAGCCCTGACGACAAAGAGAACTACCACATGTGGCTAAAAGCCAAAAAAACCATCCTGGGAGAGGGACCCGAAGGCCCCGTCGACATGATGATGCTGCACGAAGCGCTAAAACGCTCGATCATGAGCGACAGCGTCCTGATACTGGAAATGGGGAAACAGGAATTCACCGGCAACGAGCTGGATACCTTCCAGACAAAATCGACAGAGAGCAAAAAGGCCAAGGCCTGGTTCCTCTACCTGTTCCGCGCCAATAAGATCATGGACATGACCAATAAGGCCTTTATCTCCGACTTTACCGAACAGGTAGACCAGGAAGACCGGAAGGCTGCAGCTAAGACGAATCCTCCCAAAGATAACCGCAAAGATATCGTCCAGGATAACGAAGCCGATTTCACGGACCGCTACTATGGCAATAACGACGTCATGGCAGGCGATCCCATGCACGGCACGCACGTGGCAGGTATCATCGGAGCCGAACGCGGGAATGGTAAAGGTATGGACGGTGTCGCCGACAACGTCCGGATCATGATGATCCGCGCCGTACCCAATGGCGACGAGCACGATAAAGACATTGCCCTGGCCATCCGCTACGCCGTAGACAATGGTGCGAAGGTGATCAACATGAGCTTTGGGAAGAACCTCTCCCCGCAAAAGGCCTGGGTCGACTCCGCCGTCAGATATGCTGAAAGCAAGGGTGTATTGCTCATCCACGCAGCAGGCAACGACGCCGCCGACGTGGACACGACCGACAACTTCCCCAATCCTAATTATCGTCATTCCGCCATCGTCGCCTCGAACTGGATTACCGTAGGCGCCAGCAGCGACCCCCTGGCTGAACCCGGCTTCGAAAGCTATACGGCTTCTTTCTCCAATTATGGCAAGAAAGAAGTGGATGTCTTCGCCCCCGGCACCCGTATCTATTCCTCCCTCCCCGGTGGAAATAAATATGGTAACCTCCAGGGTACCAGCATGGCCGCTCCCGTCGTCACCGGCGTCGCCGCGCTGATCCTCGAGTACTACCCTAACCTGACTCCACAGCAGGTAAAATATTGTATCGAGAAGTCGG
>JAFDYG010000192.1 GCA_018267545.1 Bacteroidota bacterium | reverse complement strand
GCGGGCCTTCCCGAACCGCCCCGCGCCGCCGGCTATGACCCCGTAGCCCTAGTCGCTCCTGGCTTCTACAATGACGTTAAGCTCGCTACCCGGCAGGCTAACGGAGCACCCTCCGCCGCCTACTGGCAGAACCGCGCCGACTACACCCTTTCGGCCCGGCTCGACACGACCCAAAACGAGCTCGCAGGCTCTGCCATCATCCGCTATATCAACAACAGCCCCGACACCCTCCATTCCATCTGGCTCTACATCGACCAGAACACCTATCGCAAGGATGCCCGTTCCAATTACTACACCACACCTGCTCCCAGCGCCCACACGGAAGGCTACCAGCTGGAGTCCGTAAAGACGGAACAAAACGGCATCCTTTCCGACGCCGATTATATAATTACCGACACCCGTCTCCAGATCCGCCTTCGCAAGCCCCTCCCGGCTCACGGCGGCAAGATCAGCCTGCAATTCAAATATCGATATACTATACCCGGCGACTTCGGCAACCGCACCGACTACGTCTCCACCCGCAACGGAAAGATATACGAGATCGCCCAGTGGTATCCCCGGGTCTGCGTCTATGACGACCGACAGGGCTGGAATACCCTGCCCTTTCTCGGCAGCGGCGAATTCTATGACGAATATGGAGACTTCGATTACCGCGTCACCGTCCCCTGGGACATGATCGTCGCCGGCTCCGGCGAGCTCCTCAATCCCCAGGAAGTGCTCACGGCACAAGAACAGGCACGTCTCACCGCCGCCCGTTCCAGCGACAAGACCGTCATGATCCACCCCGCCGCCTCTATCAACGACCCCTCCAGCCGCCCCGTCCGTCAGGGAACCCTGACCTGGCATTTTAAAATGAACAACACGCGCGACGTAGCCTTCGGAGCCAGCCGGGCCTATCTCTGGGACGCAGCCCGCGTCAACCTCCCCGGCGGCAAGAAAGCCCTCGCCATGTCGGTCTATCCCATCGAGAGCGCCGGACCTGACGCCTGGGATCGCGCGACCGAATACCTGAAAGTTTCCATGGAATATTTTTCGGAGAAATGGTTCGTATATCCCTATCCGGTAGCCATCAATGAGGCAGGCATCGCCGGAGGCATGGAATACCCCGGCATCGTCTTCGACGGTATCACCGATAAAGGAAAAGAATTGTATTGGGTAACGGCCCACGAGATCGGCCACAACTGGTTCCCCATGATCGTCGGCTCCGACGAGCGGGCGTATGGATGGATGGACGAAGGTTTCAATACTTTTATCGACATCTACGCTTCCGACGCCTTCAACAAAGGCGAATACGCGCCCAAACGCGACGGTGAATACGCCCCCGGCGGCGGCAACCCTGTAGAAGAGATCGTCCCCCTCCTCAAGGATCCCCAAGCCCCGGTCATGATGACCCGCGCCGACGCCATCCCCGAAAAATATCGTCATCCCATGACCTATTTCAAACCCGCTCTCGGCCTCGTCCTCCTGCGCGAAGTCATTCTCGGCCCCGCCCGCTTCGACTACGCCTTCAAACGCTATATCCAAACCTGGGCCTATCGCCACCCCGGCCCCTACGACTTCTTCCGCACCATGGACAACGAAGCCGGCGAAGACCTCTCCTGGTTCTGGCGGCAGTGGTACCTCCACAACTGGAGCCTCGACCTCGCCATTCAAAGCGTTCGCTCCACCCCGGCCTCCCTCGAAATCACCATCGCCAATCTCGACCGCATGGCCATGCCGGCTACACTCGAGCTCATTTATAAAGACGGGACCAAACAACGCATTACCCTCCCCGTCGAAACCTGGATGCAATCCGGTACCCGCACCCTAAAAATCCCGGCCACCCAGGAAATAACCTCAGCCACCATCGACCCCGATAAAGTCCTCCCCGACGTCGACCGCAGCAACAACACCTGGAAAGCACCCAACTAACTCTCGCCCACATCCCCATTGACAAAACTTGATAAAATGCAAAAAGCCACTATTACTAGTGGCTTTTTTGTGTCCCCGCACAGGCTCGAACTGTGGACCCGCTGATTAAGAGTCAGCTGCTCTACCAACTGAGCTACAGAGACAAAAAATGATGACCTTTCGGCCGAACTAAAAAGCCCCTTCCGGGACTTTGGTGGGAGTTGACGGGTTCGAACCGCCGACCCTCTGCTTGTAAGGCAGATGCTCTGAACCAGCTGAGCTAAACTCCCTTTTTTTCCCTTCTCCCTCGTTTTCCGTTGAAAGGAGTGCAAAGATAAGGGCAAATTACTTCTTACAAAATTTTTTTGCCAACTTTTTTCCTGGCAATTATGAAAATCATGCATTTATGAATCTCCAATAAAACCACCGACAGCATGCGCACCCCCATCAAACACGACAAATCTTCCAAACACCGGAAATCCAAATCTTTCAAATCCAATATCGCCATCCACCCCTTCGTCATCTTCGCCATTACCGCCGCCCTCACCCTTATCATCTTCCTCGTCCTCTCCTTTTACTTTGGTTACCTCTTCAAAAAGTCATAAAAAAACAAGCCTGATCGTAGAAACGACCAGGCTGCAAAAACCTCTCTATACGAGAGAAAAACTTACCAATTCGGATGCCCTTCAAACTCCACTGCCACCAGCCCTTTATCCTTCATAAATTCCTTGCTTGTATTCCAGGCTACCAAAGCAGACTGCAAGCTGCGGTTCAGCTTTTTAAGCGTCTTTCTCTTGCTCAGGTCCAACTGTACCCCGGTAACATGCTCTTCATAGATCAGGTGATTCGCCAGATCGTAAAACTTTACCGAAGCATCCTTCGGCTGAGAAACATTGGAAACGACTACCCAATAACCATTGGTGGCTACCGGTCCCTGTGCCGATGAAACACCTATCGTAGCCAGAAGAATCATTGTAACCATTATACTTTTCATTACTTCAATTTTTAGAGTGATCGAATAACCAAATTTACTTCGCCATTATCCCCTATTTTAGAATAATAGCGCAATCACGCGCTAACGCATCCAGTCATCGGAAAACCGTCGACAAACGGAAAAACACCCCGCGAAGAACCAGTCTAAACACCCATTATTACCGTTCATCGACCGAAATGATACTTTCGTCGACGTTGAGTAACAAAGGCTCGAAAACAGCGTCTATTTTTGAGTAAATTGCCCATAAACAGAGTGGGCATGAGAGAGCTTATGTATGTGAAAATGATCAATCGGCTATCCCGTCAACGGATCTTGATGCACGTCCTGTTCTGGCTGGCGGTAACCTTTTTTTTCTTTCACGTTTTCCGCCGGGATGATGACTTCAAGACTATCCTCGATAACCTCGGCTTCATGCCCGGCCACATGTTCTTCGCTTATTCCCTTAACTATTTCATCTTCCCCAGATATGTCCTCAAAGGCAAGCTCACCAGCGCCGTTATCTGTGTGCTCGTCAGCCTTTTAATATCCTTACTCTATCTGCGCCTGATCGATATTTATTTGCTTCACTATTCCAGCTTCGGAAACAATTGGGCACTCTGGATACGCCATAGCATGGCGCGCGCTATCGTGGCCCTCTTCAGCGTAGGATGGATAGCCGCCACGATCAAACTGGTCAAGCGCTGGTACGTCGAAAAGGAGACTCAGCAAAGACTCGAAAAGGAAAAGCTGGTCGTCGAGCTGCAGCTGCTCAAATCGCAGCTTCACCCGCACTTCCTTTTCAATACGCTCAATAGCTTATACTCCCTCACACTGGAACGCTCCCTGCAGGCTCCGCAGACCGTCTTGAAACTGTCTGGCCTGCTCCGCTATATTCTATACGAATGCAACGTTCCCCAGGTCTCATTGACCAGGGAAGTCGAAAGCATTACCAACTACATCGAACTGGAAAAAACCCGCTTCGGAGAAAGACTGGACCTATCGCTCAGCTTTACCGGCGACATCGATAATAAAACCATCGCCCCCCTGCTGCTGCTGCCCTTCGTAGAGAACAGCATCAAACATGGAACCGGCGAACAATTGGATAAAAGCTGGATCCACCTCCAGCTGCACGTACAAGGCGACACCCTAACGTTCCGGCTCATCAATAGCAAGGAAGACACCCAATCGCAAAGCGCCCCGGCTCACAGCCCGTACCAAAACCATGGCCTGGGCCTGCAAAACGTCCAGCGAAGACTAAACCTGCTCTACCCCGGCCAGCATACACTGAAGCTAACTTCACAAGAGGATACGTACCAGGCAACCCTGACTTTAAGACTTGCCGCCGGCAAAGAAGCTAACCAACAATCTTTCCCTGACCTAACACCAATCGACCATGAAGCTCAAGTGTCTTATAGTTGACGACGAACCCCCTGCCATCAGGATATTAAAGTCCTATGTCGGGAACATGGACCAGCTCGAGCTCGTCGGCTCCTGCTTCAATGCCCTCGAAGCCATGCAGGTGCTGAAACAACACCCCGTCGACCTTATTTTCCTGGATATAAAAATGCCCCGCCTGCTGGGAACGGAATTTATCCGCACCCTGCGCAACCCGCCAAAGGTCATCTTTACGACGGCCTACAAAGACTATGCACTGGAAGGATTCGAGCTCGATGCCGTAGATTATTTATTGAAACCATTCTCCTTTGAACGCTTTATCCGCGCAGTAAACAAGGTCGGAAACGAAGAAACTGCCGCACCCGAAACTACACCCCCTATCCCCGAAATAAACAGCGCCGCAAGCGCCTTCCTCTACTTCCGCGTCGACCGAAAAATGGTCCGCGTCGAGCTCGACGAAATCGTCTATATAGAAAGTTTAAAAGACTACAGCCGCATCATCCGCGCCGCCCAGAAACCCCTCGTGATGAAAAAGTCCATCAGCTCGATCGAAGAAATGCTGCCAGACCACCAATTCATCCGCATCCACCGTTCCTTTATCGTCTCCATTCCAAAAGTCACTGCCTATACGCAGCACGACATCGAAATCGGCGGCCAGGAGATCCCCATCGGCAAAAACTACCGCCACCAGCTGAACAAGCTCGCCAAACCCGCCGACCTATCCTAAACTATCCGACGATCGGCCGGCCACATCCTCCCGCAGTATCTCGATGATCCCCTCATTACGGATAATCGACATCCCGACCCTCTCATTCGAAATCCCCTCCTTAATTTTATAATTATACCAGGGTACCCCCGCCTCCATCGTAGACTCAAAACAGTTGAAGAAGATATTTTTATTGTGCTGAAGAGAGGGCGCGATTTCTACGATATGCGTCGAGATCAAAAATAAACTGCCAGGCACCTTCGACAACGCGTCGATCACCTCCAGTGAAGCGTCCGACGCATCCTTTACATTCGTACCCCGGAACAGCTCGTCGAAAAGGACGACGATCTTCTTCTTCTCTTTTATCTTCACCGCCACATCCTTGACACGCCGCACTTCATTATAGAAGTGGCTATAACCCTGGCTGATATTGTCCGACAGGTTGATCGTCGTGATCAGACCATTGAAAAGAGAAGTCTCCATAAAGGCCGCAGGAACCGGAAAACCGAGATGCGAAAGGTACATCGACAGTCCAAACGCCTTCAAAAACGTAGACTTCCCCGACATATTCGCTCCGCTGATAAAGCAAAGGTTGTTGTCATTGTCGATCCGGTAGTCGTTACAAACCGGCGAAGCCAGCAAAGGATGAAACAGCCCCTGCACCTGTATCGAAGACCGGCCCTGAGCCGTATAGGTCGGAAAAGAGAGAGAATGCTTCTGCGCGGCCGTTGCCACCGCCTGAAAAACGTCCAGCTCATAGATGGTATCCAATATCTGCCGTAGCTGCTCGCGACCCTTCCTCCTGAAATAATGGTCACACCTCGACAGGTCCATCATCGAAAGCTCTCCGTTGGAAGAAGAGATAATGTCCCGCACCTTTTTATCGGAAATCAGATCGTTCGGTCCGGGAACCATCGCAGCCAGATAATAGGGAGCGCCTTTAGCCCTCAGTAAGTCTGCACACCGGAAAAACTGGCGCAGCGTGCTCACCGTCGTCTGTATGCCAATCGTAACGAGATAGTAATTATTGGTTTGCTTGAACCGGTTGCGAAGACTATAAACCATCGCGTCCAGCCATCGCTCGGGAAAGAGAGGTATCCCCGCGGAGTAATAGTGTTCGATGATCTCCATCTGCTGGCGGCCAATATTGATATCGATTCCATTATCGTAAAAGAACCGGATAGCATCCCGCCGCGACTCCAATAACCCAATGTCGTTGGAAGGGCTCTTAAACAGATCCTCGAGCCGGTCCCCGCCGCCAATAGTCCTGACATGGTTAAAAAGATTATATACCAACCCCTTCCTGCCCTGGTCGAAAAGATCCAGGTCTTTCCAGGTCTGCTTGTCGATCTCAAAGGAAACGGATGACTTGACTTCGACGGGAACCTCCTTTGAGGCCCTTGGTAGAACGATGCCTTTTGCTTCCAGTACAGGGGTGATCATAATCATCGGATTGTGCTTTTGGGGATAATCAAATAGACGTTCGCAAGCCTCCCCCTGTTACAGGGGACAAGATAAAAGTCGCAGGAAAATTTCCACTTGTTGCACGATCAACCGGCCTAAACTAGAAAAAATTTGTTAGCTGTCTAATTCACAGGTAGTTAAATAAAGGCTAAACAACCGCGCCCCGCGGGCCGGGCCCCCCTGCCCAACCCAAGCCCCCGCAGGTCCCTGCCCTATCCCGCCGCCACCGCCTGCTCCTCCCCTTTCTCCCCCCTGAGCTCTCCAACAAATCCCAACAGGCAAAGCAGTCCCAATACCCCCCAGGCAATCCCCCAATATAACGGTGACTTCGACGTATTCTTCTCCTTTTCAGCCTTTAACGCCCCCGCCGGATTCGTAGAATTGAAATTGGGATCTTCCTTTAGATAGAAAACCGGCAGCGTATATTTCTCAGGCATTGCGGAATACGTAACCCCTCCTCCATAAGAATGGGTCCCCACAAAAAACTTATACCGGAAGGCATAGGTCTTCACAGGCACATGCATGATCTTCACCGTAGTAATCTTATACTCCGGTTCCAGCATCGCCGTCGCGATGGAGCTATCGAACAACATTTTTTCGTAATTGCTAATGGCTTTGTTATCACCACCTTTAACGTAATCGGAGATACAGCCTTTGGAGAGAGCAAGAAAAACAACAATGACGGCACAAGCGCCGATCTTGTCCATAAAACCGGACTTTTTCTTTTTCATGGGTCTTTCGGATTTGGATTAAAACGCTCACGGCTAACCGCAAGACCAACAAGATAACAGAAAATTCGCACACCTGCAACCCACGCACAAAACGCCGCGAGCCCTAACCCACAATCGTCCTGAACGTCAAATTCACCCTCGGCTCCCTCACCTTCTTCGTCTTCGGCAGCGCATGCCACCAATGTTCCTGGCACACTCCCCCCATCACCAACAAGCTCCCCGCCTCCAGCATAACCTCCACCACCTCCCCCGTCCGCTTATGCTTGAACTGAAACCTCCGCTCTGCCCCAAAACTTACCGAAGCAATCGCCCCCTCCGGCTCCAGCTCTTTCTCATCATCGCTATGCCACGACATCCCCTCCGCCCCATCATGATAAAGATTCAACAAACAAGAATTATACGTAAACCCCGACGCCTCCTCTACCCACCCCTTCAGCTCCCTTAGCTCATCCGTCCACACCAGCGCCCGACGGCCAATCGAAGAATAGGTATACAAATAATCCTTATCCCCATGCCAGGCCGTCTTCCGCTTGGTCACAATCCGCTTCCCAAACATCACCACCTCGTCATTCTTCCACTCGACACCCGTCAGCAGCCGCCCAAGCCACCGCTGAGAGTCGGGCACATCGAACACCCTCCCACAATAGAAAGCAAAACCATCGTAAGGCAATAAATCCATACCCGCAAAGATGCGCTATTCCGTCCGTAAACTATCCACCGGATTCGCCAGCGCCGCCCGTATCGTCTGAAAGCTGATCGTCATAAACGCAATCAGCAACGTCACAATCCCCGCGACCGGAAACACCCACCACCCGATAGATATACGATAGGAAAAGTTCTGCAGCCACTGGTTCAGAGCAAACCAGGCAATCGGCGTAGCCAATACAAAGGCCAGCAGGACCAATCGAACAAAGTCTCTTGACAAGATACTCGCAATCTGCGAGAGCGACGCACCCAGCACCTTCCTAACCCCGATCTCCTTCCGGCGCTGCTCCACCACCAGCGAAACGATGGCGAAAAGCCCCAGACAGGAAAGCAAAATCGCAATCACCGCCGCCGAACAAAAGATAGAAGAGAGCCGCTGCTCCCTGTCATACCACCGGCGCGTATTCTCCGTCAGATAAGAAGGCTTCACCTGGTTGTCCGGCTCGATACCCTTATACGCCGCACTGACCAGCTCCATCGCCCTGACCGGATTGTCCGTCCGAACCCGGACCAAAATATAACCAAGCCCCCCGCTCTTACGAATCTCCAAAGCGATCGGATCCGGCTTCCCCCGCATCGAATACAGCCGGATATCCGGTATCACACCGATGATGTTCCACTTCGGCCTGTTGCTATCCGAAATAAAGGAAAGCCCTACCACATTCTTTTGCTGGAACTGCTTGGCCACACTCTCGGTCACGACGACCGTCTTCATAGTGGATAGCGTATCGGAAGGATACGCCGTACTGAAGTCCCGTCCACCGATCGGTTTTATATCCAGCGTCTTCAGGAAATCATAATCGACCGTATTCATCGTCATCAGGATCTGCTTACCCTGCCAGTCGAAGCCGATGCTATGCTTGCTCTGGCTTCTGTCTTCACCGATCCCGATGTTAACTCCGCTGCCCGTAATGCTCAGCACCTGCGGCTGAGACTGCAGCTTCGCCCGCAAAGCCGCCAGATACCGGACCGTGTTTTCATTTCTTCGTACCGGTATGCTGATAATGGATTCCTGCGTGAAACCCAGGGGCGCTGTCCTCAAATGCTCGAATTGTCCATAGATAACCAGCGTCCCGCAGATCAGCAGGCTCGCCATAACGAATTGAATGGTGATAAGCCCGTTTCTCAGCCAGGACGACTTGTTCACCGATACCTTCCCTTTCAACACTTCCACTACCTGGAACCTCGATACCATCCAGGCCGGATATCCACCCGACAAAAATGAAACAAGCAGCACGCCCGCCAATGTAACGACCAGCACCGAAGGCAGCAGAAGCGCCTTCATATCCAATCTCTCCGTAAACAAATTATTGAAAGGCTGCAAAACAGACCAGGTCAACAGCAACGCTACCATAATCGACAGCAGGCAAAGCATAAGGCTCTCTACCCAAAGCTGAAAGAAGATATGCCGCTTGCCTGCCCCGATGGTCTTGCGCACCCCCACCTCCCGCGCACGCGTAAACGCACGGGCCACATTCAGGTTGATAAAGTTGAAGCAGGCGATCGCCATCACGACAACAGCAATCAAAACAAGAATATATAAGTAAGGCTTGCTGACCGTATTTCCTACACCCATCTCATGATCGAAGTGCAGCGTCGAAAAAGGAAGCAGCTTCGAGGTAAAAAAGTCCCCATTGGCATCGGCACGATACCCCTTGCCCTTCATCACCTCATCGCTATAGTCCGATATATTGTGCTTTTTGACGACCTGGCGCATCCCCCGCTCGATCTGCTGCTGGCTTACCCCTTTCGCCGCCAGGATATAAACCGGGTGGTGATTGGCTGTCCAGTCGTTCTTCAGTTCGGGATAGTTGCTATTGATTTCGATCCGCGCCAGCGCACTATACGTGATGGAGGAGTTGGTAGGAGGATCAACAACGACAGCCGAAACCATCAGGTCCCGCCACTGCCCGCTAACCTTTGCCTGGATCATTTTACCGACAGGAAACTCGGAGCCGAAGAGCGCCGTCGCTGTACCCTGGGCCAGGACGATTTTCCCCAGGTCTCCCAATGGCGACTGCTTTTCACCCGCCACTACCGGAAAAGAAAACACCCGGAAGAAGTCATTGTCGACCAGCCGCACGCTTTTATCTATTTCTTTATCCTTGTACCGCAGCGTCCCTCCCGCATCCATGATCGACGTTACAGCCTCGATCCCCGGCACATCCGCCTTCAAAGCCGGTCCCATCGGATAGCTCATAGCGTCATCCTTCTCATCCCCATTAGGCGCGTAGCTAATATTATAGACTTTGTAGACCCGATCGCGATTGGTCTGAAAATCGTCGTAGGAAAACTCCCGGTATACCGTCAAAAAAAGCAGAATGCAGCAGGTAAAGGCGACCGTCAGACCGAGCATATTGACTATTGCATTGAGCTTGTTCTTCTTCAGGTTGCGCCAGGCAGTTAAAAAGTAATTGCGTATCATGGCTTAAACCGCACAAAACCGCGACCATCTTTTCAAGAAATTAGTTATCAATATCTTACACCCAGCACAAGTAACCCCAACTGTCCGTTTTCAATACACTCCCTGTCCCGATTTAGTGCGCTTCCAGCTCGATCTTCAGCGCTGGCTGCGCAGCAGCCGGCCCCCCCGGACCCGCAGAAGCCGCAGCCGCCTTCTTCCGGCGAATCGTCGTCACCACCAGCGGTATACACACCGCATTCAACAACGCCAGTAAAAAGAACGCATCCATATAGCTCATCAAATACGTCTGCCTTACCACCGTCGACTCCAACGCCGCCAACGCCCGACGTGAAGCATCCAGCTCCGTAGCCCCTGCCGCCACGAACCGGCTCGTCGCCAGCCGCAGCCGCTCCTGCGTCGCAAAATCCGACGCCGTCATGTGCGAGACCAGCGAGCTCCGATTCCACGCCGCCCGGTGAGCGATATAGGTATTGATCAACGCAATCCCAAAAGAGCCTCCCATCTGCCGCATCATATTGTTGAGCGCAGCCCCCTGCGGTATATCCTTCGGCGCCAGCTCCGAAACCGCCAAAGCCGTCAGCGGGACTATCAATAATGCGGCCCCGAACGCCCTAAAAATCAGCGGCATGATAAAATCCGGACTACCCGAAGACAGATTCGACCTCGACATCCAGAAATTAAATAAAGCCGTAAACCCAAACCCAAGAATGACAAGGTACTGCGGCCTCACACCCCTCTGCATCATCTTACCCAAAAAAGGAGAGATCGCCGCCCCCATCAATACCCCCGGCATGATCATCAGCCCCGTCTGAAAGGCCGAATATCCCAGGACCCGCTGAGCGAACAACGGAAACACATAAATCGCAGCAAAAAGACCAAACCCAAGCACGAACGTCATGATCGCCGACACCGAAAGCGTCGCCCTCCGCAGCACCTTCAGATTGACCACCGGGAACTGCACCTGCAATTCCCACCATACAAATATCGTCAGACACAAAGCCGATAAAGCCGACAGTACAATGATGTAGTTCGCGGCCCACCAATCATCCGTCTCCCCCCGCTCCAGCACGACCTGCAACGCGCCCACACCCACAGCCAGCAACCCAAT
>JAFDYG010000191.1 GCA_018267545.1 Bacteroidota bacterium | reverse complement strand
TCCTTGAACTGGATGGCCCGGCCCTTGAACTGGACGTAGGCTTTTACCTTATTCCCTTCCTTCAGGAACTTCTCGGCGTGCTTGGCCTTGAAGTCGAAGTCGTGGTCGTCCGTATTCGGGGTGAAGCGGATTTCCTTTACTTCGGAGGCCTTGCTCTTGGCCTTCATTTCCTTTTCCTTCTTCTTCTTCTCGTAAAGGAATTTATTATAATCAATAATCTTACAAACGGGTGGATCCGCATTGGGAGAGATCTCGACCAGGTCGAGCTGTTGCTCCTGCGCCATCTTCAGCGCTTCCTGGATGGAGTAAACGCCTACTTCAACATTGTCTCCGACGAGTCGTACCTGGGGCACACGGATCATGTGATTGGTACGATGTTCTTGTTGTTGTTCTTTTCTAAACCTTGGATTAAAATTCCCTCTAGGGGGTCTCGGTGGAAATGTCATTTACTGTTTTTAAGTTCAGCTCCCTCCCTACCGGAAGCTTCGATTTTTCTCGTTTTTACAAAACGTCCCTAGGGATTGGGGACGCGCTCTTTAATCTCTGCCTTGATCTGGGTTATGAACTCATCGACGCTTTGGCTACCCAGGTCACCTTTACCCTGGCGCCGAACGGCGACTTTATTCTCGTTCATTTCCTTTTCTCCGACGACCAGCATATACGGTACTCTTGCGAGCTCGGTATCCCGGATTTTCTTACCGATTTTATCTGCGCGATCGTCGACTTCTACACGAATATCCGCATTTTTCAGGGAAACTAAAAGACTTTGTGCATATTCCAGGGACTTATCGCTTACCGGCAGAATCTTGACCTGCAACGGCGCTAACCATACAGGGAATTTGCCCGCGTAGTGCTCCAAAAGGAAGCCGATAAACCGTTCATGGGTTCCCAGCGGCGCCCGGTGGATGATCAGCGGGGTTTCGGCCGAATTATCCTTGTTGGTGAACTCCAGCTTGAACCGCCGCCCTTGCGCAAAATCCACCTGGTTGGTCGCCAGGGTGAATTCCCGGCCGATCACGCTGTAGATCTGCACGTCGATTTTCGGGCCGTAAAAGGCCGCTTCATCGGGGACCTCAACGAAGGGGGTACCTGTTCTGACCAGGACATCCCGCACCAGGGCTTCGGTCTCCTTCCACAGCTCGGGCTCGTCGATGTATTTCTTGCCCAGCTTGGACGGCTCGTGCGTGCTGAATCGCATTACGTACCTGTCTATTCCAAAGATCTTAAAGTATTTCATGTACATATCGTTCACCGCCTTGAACTCCGAATAAAACTGTTCCTTGGTGCAATAGATATGCGCATCGTTCATGTGCAAAGATCGTACCCGCATTAAACCAAAAAGTTCACCACTTTGTTCATAGCGGTAGCAAGTTCCGTATTCCGCCAGTCTATACGGCAGATCTTTATACGACCGTTGCTCGGCTCCGAAGATTTTATGGTGGTGCGGGCAGTTCATGGATTTCAGGTAGTACTTCTCCCCTTCCAGCTCCATTGCGGGGAACATACTTTCCTGGTAATAAGGCAGGTGACCGCTGGTGATATAGAGGCTTTCCTTGGCGATATTGGGCGTAACGACGCGTTTGTAGCCCGCCCGCTCTTCGGTTTCCTTCGCCAGCCGCTCCAGCTCTTCGATGATGACAGCGCCATTGGGCATCCACAAAGGAAGCCCCGGTCCGACCTGTTCGTCGAAGGTAAAAATACCCAGTTCCTTGCCCAGCTTGCGGTGATCGCGCTTCTTGGCTTCTTCCAGCAGCGCCAGGTATTCGTCCAGCTCTTTCTGGGAAGGGAAGGTCACTCCATAGATACGGGTGAGCTGCTTGTTCTTCTCGTCGCCCTTCCAGTAAGCCCCGGCGATATTGGTCAGTTTAACGGCCTTGATAAAACCGGTATTGGGGATATGCGGTCCCCGGCAGAGGTCGGTGAAGCTGCCCTGGGTATAAAAAGTAATACTGCCGTCCTGCAGGTTCTCCAGCAGATCCAGCTTGTATTCGTCGCCTTTGTCGCTAAAAAATTTGATGGCTTCGGCCTTGCTGATTTCTTTTCTGCGATAGGCCTCGTTTTGTTTGGCGAGCTCGGCCATCTTGACTTCCAGCTTGCGCAGGTCGTCTTCGGTAACTTGTCTTCCACCCAGGTCCATGTCATAATAAAAACCATTGTCCACGGCCGGGCCTACCCAGAACTTGACGCCAGGGAACAGCGATTCGACCGCCTCG
>JAFDYG010000190.1 GCA_018267545.1 Bacteroidota bacterium | reverse complement strand
CTATGCGATCATCCGCATCATGATGGAGAACAACGTCCAGCTGTTCTATCGTTCCTCCCGGAAGAAGAAGGGAACCATCGGAATCGACGACCAGCCTGAAGAATTAGAGGATAACCTCGAACAAAAGCTACAGCAATATATAAGTGCGCAGGACTACCGGCAGGCTACCCGTTATCTTTACCTGATCACGCTGACCTTGTTGAATGAAAAAGGACTCATCCGCTGGCATCCCGAAGCGACGAACCAGGATTATCAGCGTCAGCTGAGCGGTTCGGCCTGGGACCGACCTTTCCGGGCCCTCACGGGTTTTTATGAAAAAGTATGGTACGGAGAGTTCCCCCTTGGGCAGACACAGTTCGAGCGGCTGCACTTCTATTTTCAGGACTTCTTTAAAACCGTTCCGGCATGAGGTACTGTTTCCTGGCGCTGATCCTGATTTGCTGCTGCACGGCTTGCGATAGCAAGAAGTCCAAAGTGCTGAACCGGCGGATTACCCTTTGGAGAAAGGACAAGATCCCTTATGGGACCGAGCTGGCCTATGACGGACTTTCCCAGCTGTTTCCCAGAGCTACGGTTTCGGTCAACAAGGCTTCCGTGACTTCCCTGACCCCGGAGAGCGATCACAAAGCATTTATTTCTATCAACTCCACTATTTCACCCCGGCCGTCCGAGATCAATTCCCTCATGAACTTTGTCCGGGAAGGCAACTATGTCTTTCTTTCCGCACACCGCTATGGAGATTCCCTCCTGCACTTCCTGGGCCTGCAACAAGGGTGGGGGCACGACCAAAAGGAGGAGCCGGACAGCCTGTCGGTGCAGCTATACAATCCCGATAGCAGCTTCCTGCAATCCTATACCTATCCCGGCGATAGCTACGATAACTGGATCTCTTCGCTGGATTCTCAGCATACGACGGTTCTCGGCAGGGATAGCCGCGATCGCCCCAATTTTATCAAGCTCAGCTATAAGAACGGAGGCTCCATCTTCCTGCATTTCGCTCCGCTGGCTTATTCCAACTTTTTTATACTGCACAAGCAGAACAGGGCCTACTACGAACGTTCGCTTTCCTATATTCCTTCCTCGGTGGGAGAGATCGTCTGGGATGACTCTTTCCGCTATACGCGTGATTTCTCCGCTCTTCAGTATATCCTGAGCAGCGAGCCGCTGAGGTGGGCCTTCTGGCTCCTGCTCCTGCTTTTTGCGTTGATCTATATCTTCGATTCCAAGCGGCTGCAGCGCCAGATTCCCGAGATTGCGCCACTCAGAAATACTTCCCTGGATTTTGTCCAGACCATCGGAAGACTGTATTTTCAAAGAAGGGATAATCATAACCTGGCCGTGAAGATGGTGAATCACTTCCTGGACCAGGTGCGTACCCACTATCATATGTCGGTGTCGGCTCTGGACGAGGCCTTTATCGACCGGCTTTCTTACCGGACCGGCTATCCGCGCGAAGAGCTGAGCAGGCTCGTGGGGCATATGCAGGCCCTTCAGGGGGTAGCCTATCTGTCGGACGAAGATCTGATGGATTTCCATCGTCAATTAGAAGCATTTTATAAATCAGTATAAATCCAACATGGAAGAAAATTTATTCGAACAAAGGACCGACCTGGGAGATTTACAACAATCAGTACAGGACCTCAAGACAGAGATCGGAAAGGTCATCGTCGGACAGGAAACCATGATCGAATTATTGCTCGCCGGCATCCTGGCGGATGGCCATATTCTGATCGAAGGCGTTCCGGGGGTTGCCAAGACGCTTACCGCCAAGCTGCTCAGCCGGGCCATTTCGGTCGGCTTTTCCCGCATACAGTTTACGCCCGATCTGATGCCCAGCGACGTCATCGGTACTTCCGTGTTCAAACCCAAGGATAGTAATTTCCAGTTCAAACCCGGTCCCATCTTCAGCAATATCGTCCTGATCGATGAGATCAACCGCGCTCCCGCCAAGACCCAATCCGCTCTTTTCGAGGTCATGGAAGAGCGGCAGATCACCGTCGATGGCCAGACCTGGCACCTGCAGCCTCCATTCATGGTGGTAGCCACCCAGAATCCTATCGAGCAGGAGGGCACCTACCACCTGCCGGAAGCACAGCTGGATCGTTTCCTGTTCAAGATCAACGTGAATTACCCCACGCAGGAGCAGGAGTTTCATATCGTTTCGAACCATCACCAGATGAAAGGACAGCAGCGTATCGAAATGGTGCAGCCGGTGCTGACGGCCGAAAAGGTGGAAGCTCTTCGCAATAAGGTGCGTGGTCTGCATGTAGAAGAAAGGTTGATACACTTTATCACCACGATCGTAGGCGCCACCCGTAATCATAAATCCATCTATCTCGGTGCTTCTCCCCGTGCGTCCATCGGCGTGCTCAATGGGAGCAAGGCGCTGGCCGCGATGAGAGGCCGTGATTTCGTAACGCCGGAAGACATCGTTTTCGCCGCTCCTGCCGTTTTACGTCATCGCATCGTGCTGACACCGGAGAAAGAAATGGAAGGCGTATCGAGCGATGAGGTTATCGCCGAAATCATCAAAGCAATCGAAGTACCCAGGTAATCATGCTAAAGCGGTTTTATAAATCCCTGTTTTTCTCACGACTCTTCTATTGGGTGTTCGTGGCGGTCATCTTCGTGTTTGTATTTGCATACGGACTGCCCTTTCTTTTGCCCATCGCCAAAATCCTGTTCTTCTTTTTCCTGGGGGTTACCGTCCTGGACTATATCATCCTGTTCGCCCGCAATGAAAGCGTAACGGCCCGGCGGGAGCTGACCGACCGGCTCAGCAATGGCGACACTAACAAGGTACACCTGCTCATCGGCAATCGCTATCCCTTCCCCGTGTCGCTGCGTATCATCGACGAGCTGCCCGACCAATTCCAGAACAGGAAATTCTCCTTATACGCCAATCTGAAAGGCGGCGAGGAGCGGCAGCTGGACTATGACCTGCGTCCCACGGAACGGGGGGAATATCATTTCCACGACATCAACGTCTTTATAAAGAGTCCTTTCAGGCTGCTCACCCGCCGCAAGACGATCGAAGCAAAGACCATGGTGCGCGTGCTGCCATCCTACCAGGCCCTTCGGCAGTTCGAGCTCCTGGCCGGCGCAAATAACCTGGCCGAAGCGGGGAACAAACGCATCCGTAAGCTGGGTCATAGCCTGGAGTTCGAGCAGATAAAGGAATACGTGATGGGCGATGATCTCCGCAGCATCAACTGGAAGGCGACAGCCCGGAAGGGCGGCCAGCTGATGGTGAATCGTTTTACGGACGAGAAAAGCCAGCAGGTGTACTGTCTGATCGACAAAGGACGCGTCATGAAGATGCCCTTCGATGGGATGAGTCTGCTCGACTACGCCATCAATGCGACGCTGGTTCTTTCCCGGGTGGCCCTGATCCGGCAGGATAAGGCTGGTCTTCTCACTTTTGCCGACCAGATCGGGACCTTTCTACCCGCCGGACGGAAGTCCATGCAGATGAGCCACATCCTGGAGATCCTCTACAACCAGCAGACGAAATACCTGGAGACGGACTATGAGAAAGTGTATGCGCTGGTGCGTACGCGGATTACCCAACGTAGCCTTATCGTGCTGTTTACCAACTTCGAATCGCTTTCGGGGCTGCAGAGACAAATGCCCTATATCCGCGCCATCGCCAAGAACCACCTGGTGCTCGTCGTTTTCTTCGAGAATACGGGCTTACAGCAGCTGCGTGATAAGCCTGCTCATGACGTGGAAGGCATCTATGAGAAAACGATCGCCGATAAATTCGCCTACGAAAAACGCCTTATCGTAAAAGAGCTGAATCAGCACGGTATCCTCACGATTCTCACGGCTCCCGAAAACCTCACGGTCGAAACCGTCAATAAATATCTTGAGATTAAAGCCAGGTTGGCCATCTAGCTTCGCAAAGCTCCGTTGGTCGTTTAGCCGGATTGACTGATCTTTGCGGCGATGGAAAATATCTTTGACCTCGGACAGGTATTATTGATCGACAAACCCCTCGACTGGACTTCCTTTGACGCAGTGCGTAAGATTCGTTACCTGGTCAAAACCAGGAAGGTAGGACATGCGGGTACCCTCGATCCCCTTGCCACGGGACTGCTCATCCTGTGTACCGGAAAATATACCAAAAAGATCAACGACTATATGGCGCAGGAAAAAGAGTACACAGGGACCATCACCCTGGGTGCGCTGACGCCTACCTATGACCTGGAAAGCGAGCCGGAGCAGCACAAGGACTATGCATTCGTTACCCCCCAGCTGGTAGAAAAGACTATTGCGGAAACCTTCACCGGCGGCATCCTGCAGACACCTCCCATCCACTCGGCGATCAAAATAAACGGTAAGCGGGTATACGAGCTTGCCCGTAAGGGTAAAGAAGTCAAGCTGGAGCCCCGGCCGGTTACGATCAAGGAATTCGCTATCACGGATTTTCAGCTGCCCGTGCTGAGCTTTCGGGTAGTTTGCTCGACCGGTACTTACATACGCAGCCTGGCCAATGACCTGGGCGCAGCCCTGGGCTGCAATGGCTATCTCAGCAGCCTGAGAAGAACGCGTATAGGAGAATTCAAAGTGGAAGACGCTTACACGATTGAAAGTGCGGAGGAGTGGATAAAGCAGCAGCTCAACCCTGCTCAGAACGGGTAGCCGATCCCCAGCTGGAACTGCCCCTTGAACAGCTGCATCCCGTGGAACCATTTGTCGCTGTAGTTGAGATTCTGCGGATCCTTTATTTTATACGCCCAGTCCAATCGGATCAAAAACCAGTCGAAGTCGACGCGCAAACCGGTGCCGGCATCGACTGCAATCTCTTTGTAAAACCGGATCAGCTGGAAATCGCTTCCTTGCTGTTCGGGCGTCTTGTCGATAGGAAACCGGTTCCAGATGTTCCCGGCATCTACATACAGGGCGCTTAGGAATTTTACACCGAGGATGGTCCCGAGGGGGAAACGATATTCGACGTTTCCTTCCAGCTGGATATCGCCAAATCGGTCGAGCTGGCCGCCACGGGCAGTATCATAAAACTTAGAAGAACCCAGCCCCAGCTGTCGTACCTGCCATCCCCGCATACTATTGGGGCCACCGGCAAAGAAGGCTTTGTAGAAGGGTAGGGTCTGTTCCCAGCTGGCTCCCTCCCGGCCATAGGCAAGACCGAACCCGCCATAGGCGTGAAACGCAAGCTGCGACCTTCGGTAGTCGATGTGGTGGCGGAAGTCGATCTCTCCCTTGACGAACCGCCAGAGGTCGCCTTCATCGAGAGCACGGATGAATCCGGCCAGGGCTCCGCTGGATTCGGCGCTCACGGTCAGGAAGTTGGTCCTTCTTTCCGAAGTCTTTTTGACGGATTTATAGACAAATTGCTGGCTAAGAACCAATCCACTCTTGAAGGCCAGATTCAGCGAGGGAATTTCGGTGAGGAACCGCGAGAAGCTATCGGTTTTATCGAGCTTGGTATACTCCACGTTTAGCGGGCGCCAGAGGAAGGTCTTGTTCCGTACGCTCCATTCCCAGCCAAAGGAGGCATTGAAAGATTTGACGGTGAAGAACTGCCGTCGATCAATATACGAGGCATTGGCGTTGATGATCGTACGCAGGCTATCCATGCGGAATTGCCGTCGGATGAAGGGCGGGGCGGGCAGCAGCTTGGGGAACGAAATGGAATGCGAAATGCTGGCCTGTGTGGTTTGGATAAAGTCGGAGCCAAGCTCGATACCACCCCGAAGGTTGGTCGACGTAAGAACCGATTGCTTGAACGCATTCCGGTTCCGGAGCCCCAGGTTCACGTTCATCCCGAACAGATTGGTCGTGGTGACGATATCGTTGGTGTTACGGGCGGCTTCCAGGTCGGCGTTGAGGAATTGTTTCTTTGCCGGGTAGAGCCGCAGGGTGACGTCGAGGATGCTGTCCGCGCTGTCGGATGGCGTAAAGTTGATGGTGGCCTGCTGCCAGGCGCCCATGAGGTTGAAGCGGTTCAACGTACGGACCGTATTCTCCTGGCGGTACAGGCGGCCCGGACGAAGCCGGACATTGCTCGTCAGGATGGAGGGCTTGAACTTATCCGAACGGGAGATGATGGTGAAGCCCGGTGCGGTGCTGGTGTCGATATTGCTGATGGTAACGGTATCATCCAGGAGGATGGGCAGGTCGGGATATACCGTGACGCGGCCGACCGTATACTTCATCAGGTGAGCCGAATCCCGGACGGGACGCTGCTCGACGACTACGTTGATGGTCGGATTCTCCCGTTTCTTCCGCAGCTCCTCCAGCAGGGCGGCCTGCTGGAAAGGGTCGAGGTTGGGGTCGATAAGAGCGGCGACTACCGTATCCTTGACGATGACCAGGTCTTCCTTGGAGAAGGAGTAATAGCCGTTATTACGGAAAAGATTGACCAGCCGGTCCAGCTCGGCCGAAAGAAGCTGGTTGGAATAGGGCTTTCCTTTCTTTAGCAAGGACTGGGGACGGCTTTCCAGGGTGAGGGCCTGCAGGGCAGGTGTCGATAGGTCGTATCCGATGGAATCCAGCTTTACCTGCTTCCCCGGAAAAACGTCAAAATCGACCGTAACCCGGTACTGGATGCTGCGTTTGCTGCTGAACCAGTGATGGATCTTTACCGTATCACGGCGTACCGTATCTTTAATGGCAGGGTTGTAGTAACCGGTAGCGTTGAGCAGGGCCACCATATAGCCGATCGACCGGCGGACATTGGCCGTATCGAATACCGGTGGATACATGACCTCGTTATAAACACCGAGGATGGAACGTATCTGCGTACGCAGGCTGTCGTCGAGCTGGTTGGCCAGACGCGCCGAAAGATCGGTCTTTTGTGAGGAGGGTAGGTTACCTTCTACTTTTATATTGGTAGCGAAAACGAAAGGCTGATTTTTAGGAACTTTACTGGCGGTGGTGCAGGAGAAGAAAAAGGGGATAAGGATGATCGGCAGCAGAAATACGGGCTTGAAAAAAGATGCAGTAACTTGCCGGCGACGATACATAAAGGAATTAAGCAATGGTAACAAAATCACAGGTCAAATATATTCAAAGTTTAGGCCATAAAAAATTTCGGGATGAGGAGGGTGTCTTTGTCGTGGAAGGCCCTAAAATCGTGGGGGAGCTCTTGCCGGCGGCCAATATGAGTCTTCGGCAGCTATTTGCCGTAAAAACCTGGCTGGATGAGGCTGGCGGACTGCTGCGGGGCATAACACCGGCAGGCGCGGAGGCTCCGCTGGTAGCAGAGGTCTCCGAATCCGAGCTGGAGCGGCTTTCGGGCCTGAGCACGCCCAACCAGGTGCTGGCCGTCTTCCAAAAGCCCGTTTTTCCCGTGCCCGACTTCGGCGCGGGCGTCAGCCTGGTTTTGGACGGAATCCAGGACCCGGGCAACCTCGGGACCATCGTAAGAACTGCAGACTGGTTCGGCCTTTCACGAGTCTTTTGCAGCGTCGACAGCGCCGACGTCTTCGGACCCAAAACCGTCCAATCTACAATGGGCTCCATCAGCCGCATATCCGTCACCTACGGCGACCCGGTAGAGCTAACCGAACGTCACCCGGGCCTGCCGGTTTACGCAGCGGTGCTGGAGGGTACACCCCTCTATGGCGCGAAGCGAATCGACCGCGGCTTCCTGGTCATCGGCAACGAGTCGAAGGGCATCCGGCCGTCCCTGCTGGAACGGGCGACCAATCGCATTACCATCCCCCGCCTGGGACAGGCCGAGTCTTTAAATGCGGCGGTGGCGACGGGAATTATCCTGTCTCATTTAGTCTAGCGGAACTGGATGGCCCGGGCGGGCTGCATCCTGCGAACCACGAGAGTCGGAATCATCAAAACCAGGAAACAAATGGCGAACGTGCCCAGGTTGACCAGCGCGATATGCCACCATTCCAGCCGGACCACGGCTTTGGAGATAAAATAGGCTTCTTCCCGAAGACGGATAAATCCATATCGGTCCTGGAGCCAGCAGATCAGCAGCCCGGCAATATTCCCCAGCGCAAGGCCGAAGACGGTGATATAGCTTCCCTGGTACAGAAAGATGCGTTGTATGGAAAGATTGGTCGAGCCGACGGCCTTGAGGATGCCGATCATCCGGGTCCGTTCGAGCACGAGGATGATCAGGCAGGTCACGAGGTTGAGAGTGGCTACCACGATCATGATGATCAGCACCAGCACGATCGTCATGTTCTGCAGATTGAGCCACTGGAAGATATTGGGATAGATTTCTTCTGTGGTCCGGCTGCCCCAGGTTTGAGGCAGCTGGGAATAGATCACGCTGTCGACGCGGTCTGCGTCGCGATAGTCTTTGGCGAAGAGCTCATAGCCCCCGATCTCGTCTTCTTTCCATCCATTGAGCCGCTGGATCAGCTTGAGATCGCCGATGGCGATGACCTTGTCATAGTCTTCGATTCCCGTCTTGAAGATCCCGGACACGACGACGGGTCTTACACGCGGCTGCCCTCCCTGAGGCTGGATGAAATACACAAGAACCTTGTCGCCGGCTTTTAGCTTCAGCTGGTCGGCGGTATAGGAGGAGAGGGCTACTTCATTGCTGTATCCGCTGTCGGTAAATCGGGGCCATCGTCCGCTCTTTAGAAAATCCTGCAGGTTGCCGAAGTCATAGTCCTTCTCCACGCCTTTCAGCAAGACGTATTCGATACCCTCTTTACCCCGAATGACGGCGTTCTTCGTGGCGAATGCCTGGATGGTCTTTAGATCTTTATTGGCGCGCAGCGTCCGGATGACGGTATCGTTCTTTTCGATAGGAAGCTCTTCGGTCAGCGGGCCGCTGCTGGGTGGAAAGTGCTGTACCCGGATATGGCCCCAGAGATTGAAGACCTTCTGACCGACCGCGTACTGGAAACCATTGGTAAAGGCGAGGGTTACCAGCATGGCCGCAACGCTGATGACCGTAGCGGCTATCGCCAGCCGGATGATGAACCTGGAAAAGGAGCGTTGACGATTGAAAGCGATGCGCTGGGCTATAAATGCGGCTACGTTCATTATCGTCAAAAATAGCTAATATTGGTCTATAATCAATTCCCATGAATCGTCTCCTTTGTTTGCTGATTGCCCTTGTCGTCGCCGGAGCCTTACATGCGCAGATCCCCGACTACGTCTATTCGCCGGTAATCCGCACTCCCCAGCTCTTTATGGCCGGCAACCAGATCGGCTATCCAATTCTGAGACTGGGCAGCACCGATCAGCTGGAATTGCACTTCGACGACATCGAAGCAAACGTAAAGAGCTATTACTATACGATACAGCTTTGCAACGACGACTGGACGCCCGCTATTGTCAGCCAGTTCGATTATATCAAAGGGTTTGGTCAGATCCGCATCGACAACTACCAGCTTTCCTCGGTATCGCTGACGCGGTATACGCACTACCAGGCGACATTCCCCGACCCGAACCTCATCCCCATCCATTCGGGGAACTATTTGATGAAGGTCTTTCTGGATGGCGATACCTCGAAGCTGGCGTTCACCCGCCGTTTCCTGGTCACGGACGCAAAGGCCAATATCCAAAGCCAGATCCTCCAGCCGATAAACTTCGACCTGGCGCGTACGCATCAGCGTTTACAGTTCCGGATAAATACCAATGCCGTGGGCGTCAACAACCCGCTGGACCAGATCAAGGTGGTGATCTTGCAGAACTATCGCTGGGATAATTCCATCCGCGGTCTCAAGCCGAACTTTTATGCCAACAACGATTTGCAATATAATAGCGATAACGGCAACGACATCGTCTTCGAGGGCGGGATGGAATGGCGATGGCTGGACCTGCAGAGCTTCCGGTACCAGAGCGACCGGGTCCAGTCGGTTAATTATGGTAAGACTGCTACGGACGTGCTTTTACGCCCGGACCCGGAACGGACCCGGCAAGGGTATTATTTCTACAAGGATTACAATGGGGCATTTATCATCACCACGACCGAGAGTCTGAACGCGATGTACCAGACAGACTACGCTACTACACATTTTAGCTTTATTCCGCCGGGAGGGCAATCTTTCCCGGATAAAGATGTCTACGTTTTGGGAAAGTTCACGGGAGGACTGCTGAATGACTCCACGAGGATGACCTTCAACCCCGATAAGGGACGCTACGAGCGGGACTTTTTTCTGAAGCAGGGATATTATTATTATTCCTACGTCACCGTCAATAAAAACGATCCCGACCAAAAACCTTCCTTCACCTTCACCGAAGGCAATCACGTCGAAACAGAAAACGACTACATGATCCTGGTGTATTACCGGGCGCTGGGAGCGAGGGCGGACGAGCTGGTGGGGATTGCACGAATCAACAGCCTGAATACTCCCGGCAGCTTTAACGGCAGATAAGATTGACAATAAGTCCGATAAAATTTACTGATTATTTAGTTTTTCTTTCGTCATTCTGCATTATCTTTGTGCCGGCAAAGTCTTATACGACCAGCTCCCGCTGAACCCCGCCAGGGCCGGAAGGCAGCAACGGTAGGTGGTCGTAGCGGTGCGATATAAGTAACTTTGCCTTTTTTTATTTCTCCTACCTCAGAATATACATAGCTCTTCTTTTGCTGTATTAATTAGTATCTTTATAGGACAAAGTATAAAGCAATAATTTTATGAAATTCTTCATTGACACCGCCGACCTGGCGCAAATTAAAGAAGCAAACGATTTAGGAATTTTAGATGGCGTTACGACCAACCCTTCACTGATGGCCAAAGTCGGCATCTCCGGCGAAGCTGCCGTAACCAACCATTACAAGACGATCGCAGAACTGGTAGACGGAGACGTAAGCGCGGAAGTAGTATCCACTACATTCAATGAAATCATCGAAGAAGGAAAGAAGCTGCACGCAATCCACCCCAATATCGTCGTAAAGGTCCCCATGATCAAGGACGGTATCAAGGCGCTGAAATGGTTCTCCGACAACGGCATCAAGACCAACTGTACCCTGGTATTCTCTGCAGGGCAGGCCATCCTGGCCGCCAAGGCCGGAGCCAACTACGTATCTCCCTTTATCGGCCGTATCGACGACAGCAACTGGGATGGTGTCCAGCTGATCGAAGAGATCGCCGAAATCTACAATATTCAGGGTTATGAAACAGAAATCCTGGCCGCATCGATTCGCAGCCCTTTGCACATCGTAAAGTGCGCGCAAGCCGGCGCCAACGTCGTCACCTCTCCGCTGGAGCCGATCTTAGGCCTCCTGAAGCACCCGCTGACGGACCTCGGCCTGGCCAAATTCCTGGAAGACGCCAAGAAATTCAAATAACTGATCAGGGTGGGCCGAAAGCCCACCCTTTTCTTTTGCAAAACGCACTACCTCTCCAATGATGATGATCGCTGGATGCGAGAGCCGATGCTCTGCCGCCATTCCAGGCAATCCCGCAGCCGTCCCGATTGCCCTTCGCTCCTGCGGCAGCGTAGCGTGCTGAATAATCGCCGCTGGCAATTCTCCCATTCCCGCCGTCTGATAGGCCCCGGCTATTTCCTCCAGCTTCTTCATCCCCATATAGATCACGACCGTCGCCTTGCTTTGCATGGCCAGCTGAAGGTCCTGTGAAAGCGTTCCATCTTTCTTCGTGCCGGTGACAATCCAGATGCTCTCGCTCAAACCCCGATGCGTCAGCGGTATATCGGCAAGACCGGAAGCCTGCATGCTGGAGATGCCGGGTACATAGGAGACGGGCAATCCCAGCTCCCGGGCATAAATGACCTCCTCGAAGCCCCTTCCAAAAACAAAAGGATCCCCTCCCTTGAGCCGGACTATCTTTCCTCCTTTCTTCGCCGAATCCCGGATAAGCTCATGGATCCGTTCCTGGCTCGTCGTCGGCCCGTATGGCTCTTTACCGACATAGACTTTCTCGCATCCTGCCGGCACCAGGTCCAGCAGGGCCGGGTTGGCCAGGTTATCGTAGAGAACAGTGCTCGCCTGCTGGAGAACCCGCCAGGCCTTCACCGTAAGCAATTCAGGGTCCCCGGGACCGGCTCCCACCAGGATCAATTCAGCAGGGGTAGAATATTTCATATTATTATTATTAAAATTTATCTATTTAATACAAATTAAGAGAAAAAAATTACTTTTTTGTCATTTTATATTGTTTAAATAATATTTTATGTGTAATTTTTCAATATACTTGTGTAATAGTATTATATAAAATTATTTATAATACAAAACGATTGCCTGCCTTCACTCTTAAAAATCAGCGCTATGAAGTATACTGCCAAGCCCGTCGTCGTAGTGGTAGGCAATGGAATGGTGGGGCATCGTTTCTGCACCAGGCTAAAAGCCGCCGGCGGGTTCCGAATCATCCTTTTTGGAGAAGAGCCTCGCCCGGCATACGACCGGGTTCACCTCAGCGAGTATTTTAACGGCAAGTCCGCAGCCGATCTGAGCCTGCCCATGACGGGCTGGTTCGAAGACGAAGAGATCGCCCTTCACCTCGGCGACCCCATCCGGGAAATCGACCGGGAAAGGCAGCTCGTCCATTCTTCCAAAGGGCTTTCCATCCGCTACGACTACCTGATCCTGGCTACCGGTTCATCGGCCTTTGTCCCGGATCTCCCCGGAGTCGAGAAAGAAGGCGTCTTCGTCTACCGCACCATCGAAGACCTCGAAAAGATCAAAGCGTATGCGCCCCGCGCAATGAGCGGGGCCGTCATGGGGGGAGGCCTCCTGGGGCTGGAAGCCGCCAAGGCATTGCTCGACCTGGGCATTCCCCAAACCCACGTCATCGAGTTCGCCAGCCGTCTTATGCCCCGGCAGATCGACAGCGCCGGAAGCCATACGCTGGAGTCCAGCCTGAAACAGCTGGGCCTGCAGCTGCATCTCAATAAATCGACCCTGGCCATCGAAGGCCGGGACCGCATAGAGTCCCTGCAATTTGCCGACGACAGCCGCCTGGCCGTAGACATGCTCGTGATCTCGGCGGGTATCCGGCCTCGTGATGAGCTGGCCCGCCTTGCGGGGCTAACCGTAGGAACCCGCGGCGGCATACTCGTAAATGAACGGCTCCAGACCAGCGACAGGCACATTTACGCCATCGGCGAATGCGCGCTCGTGCACGGCAATATCTATGGACTCGTCGCACCTGGCTATGAAATGGCCGATGTGGTCGTGAATAACCTTACGGGCGGTAACAAGACCTTCCCGGGATTCGACATGAGCACCAAGCTCAAGCTGATAGGTCAGGACGTGGCGAGCTTCGGAGAGCCATTTGCCGCGGAACCCGATTGCCGGACCATCGTCTTCGAAGACCGTCACAAAGGCGTGTATAAAAGAATCAACATCAGCCCGGACGGTAAATATCTGCTGGGAGGTGTCCTGGTAGGAGACGCGTCGGCATATAATATCTTATTACAAACGGTCAATAACCGCCTGGTGCTGCCGCCCAACCCCGAGGACCTCATCCTGGGCAGCAGGGGAGGGGCTGTCGAAGGCGCGGGCGTCATGAGCCTGCCGGATGAAGCGCTTATCTGTTCCTGTGAGTCCGTCACGAAGGCGGCAATCTGCAGCGCCGTCATGGAGAAGGAGGCGACGACGATCGATGCGATGAAGAAGTGTACCAGGGCCGGCACCGGCTGCGGCGGCTGCATCCCGCTGGTAAAGGACCTGATTTCCTCCACCCTCAGCGCCAATGGTCAATATGTCCGAAACGTCGTCTGCGAACATTTCAATCATTCCAGGCAGGAACTCTTCGATCTTGTAAAGCTGCACAACGTCCGTACCTATGACGAGGCCCTGACCCAATGGGGCAAAGGGGACGGATGCGAAGTCTGTAAACCCGTTCTGGCGAGCATCCTGGCCAGCTGCTGGAATGAAACCATCGTCAGGCAGGCCACCATCCAGGATAGCAATGACCGCTACCTGGCCAATATACAGAAAGGAGGCAGCTATTCTGTGGTGCCGCGCATTCCCGGTGGCGAGATCACGCCCGAGAAGCTGATCGTGCTCGGGAAAGTGGCGAAGAAATACAATCTATACACCAAGATCACCGGAGGCCAGCGCATCGACCTCTTCGGGGCGCACGTCGGTGATCTGCCTGCTATCTGGGAGGAATTGATCGAAGCCGGATTCGAGAGCGGTCACGCCTATGGAAAGGCATTGAGAACGGTCAAAAGCTGTGTCGGCAGCACCTGGTGCCGCTTCGGCCTTCACGACAGCGTCTCCTTCGCCATCGGGATCGAAGAACGCTACCGCGGCATCCGCGCCCCGCATAAGCTAAAGGGAGGCGTCAGCGGCTGTATCCGTGAGTGTGCGGAAGCCCAGAGCAAAGACTTCGGCATCATCGCGACGGAAAAAGGATGGAATCTCTACGTATGCGGCAACGGCGGCTCCAAGCCCCAGCACGCCCAGCTGCTGGCCGTCGATATCGATAAGGAGACTTGCATAAAATACCTCGACCGCTTCCTGATGTTCTATATCCGTACGGCCGACCCGCTGTCGCGTACCGCCACCTGGTTGAATAAGATGGACGGCGGGATGAGCTATCTGAAGAACGTAGTGATCAACGACAGCCTGGGAATGGCCGCACAGTGGGAGCAGGAGATGCAGGCGCTGGTGGATAGCTATACCTGCGAATGGAAGGAAGTCGTGAATAATCCCGAGCTCCGGAAGAGATTTGTCCATTTTGTCAATGCTCCGCGGAAGAAGGATCCCGGGCTTGAATTTGCCGAGCTCCGCGGCCAGGTAAAGGCGCAGGAGTGGTAACCAAAACTTTTTGTACGATGAATACGCTAACAACCATCCACTGGCAGCTGGCCTGCCGGGTCGACGACGTGCCGCAAGACGGCGGCGCCTGTGTGCTGCTCGGAGGCGAGCAGATCGCTATTTACAGATTTACCCGCCGGGATCAATGGTTCGCCACGCAGAACCTATGTCCGCACAAGCAGCAGATGGCCCTTTCGCGTGGAATGATCGGCAGCCACGGAGAAGCCTGTGAACCCAAGGTCGCTTGTCCTTTTCACAAAAAAACCTTCTCGCTGCTCACCGGCGAATGTCTTAGCGGTGAAGACTACCAGCTACAGACCTATCCGGTCAAGATTAAAGGTGACCGGGTGTATATCGGTATTTCTGCCTAAATTCGGCGGGATAATTCCAGCCAAGCATGCGCGACATCACCCACAAGCAAATCAGCTTACGCACTGCCCGGGCGGCAGGCATCCTGTTCTGTTCTGCCGCAACCATCGAAACCATCCGTAAGGATGAGCTGCCGAAGGGTAATCTCTTCGACGTGGCACGGGCTGCCGGCTTTCTCGGCGCTAAGGCGACGCCGCAGCTGCTCCCGCACTGTCATCCCGTCGCCATCGATGGCATGGAGCTGGAGTTCGAATTCCTGGATAAGGAGCTGCATACCGACCTTTTTGGAGAAGCCATAGCCGGGCGGACGGGTATCGTCATTCTCGGCGAGGCGCGTTCCATCGGCCGCACGGGCATCGAGATGGAGATCCTGACCGGAGTTTCTGTCGCCGCACTGGAGATCTACGATATGCTCAAGCCTGTCGACAAGGCGCTGGAGATCGGTCATATCCGGCTGCTGGAGAAGAAAGGCGGAAAGAGCGACCGCGAGAAATATTTTTCTACCCCTCCTTCCTGTGCAGTGCTGGTCTGCTCGGATTCTACCGCCGAAGGAAAGAGGGAGGACAAGAGCGGCAAGATCATCAAGGCCATGCTGGAAACGGTCAACGCCTGGGTCAAGCATTATGCCGTTGTTCCCGACGACAAGGAGCGCATCCAGCATCAAATAAAAGAATGGGTAAGAGAAGACATCCAGTTTATCTTCACCACCGGCGGCACCGGGCTGGGCCCGCGTGATAATACCGTCAGCGCCGTGCAGGAGCTGCTCGAACGGGACGCCGACGGCATTGCCGAAGCGATGCGCGTCTATGGACAGCAGCGTACCCCGATGGCGATGATGAGCAGGGGCGTTGCAGGTTCGATCGCTGAGACGCTTGTCGTTACTTTGCCCGGCAGCAGTGATGGAGCGAGGGAATCCCTCGAAGCGATCCTTCCTGCCGTCTTTCACGCAAGGAAAATGATGAAGGGAGGGGGGCATTGATGATTGACTTCCGACAGGCGCAAGCCCTTCTCCTGGAAAAAGCCCATTCCTTTGGGCGCGAGGAGCTGCCGCTGGCGCAGGCCTTCGGCCGTGTATTGTCCGAACCAATTCATGCCGACCGCGACTACCCCCCATTTCCAAGGGCTACCATGGATGGCTATGCGCTGAGGCATGCCGACCTCGGAAAGGGTATCCGGAAATTCAAAGTCGTAGAAACCATCTATGCAGGTGGAGTATCCGCACACACCATACTCGAAGGAGAATGTTTCAGGATCATGACCGGCGCCGCCGTTCCCGAGTCGGCCAGTATCGTTATCCGGCGGGAAGTCATCGAAGAAGGCCCCGTGTGGGTGACGCTGCTGGATAAGGAGGAATGGCGTCCTTTTCAGAATATCGCCGCAAGGGGAGAAGACCTGAATGCCGGCGACCTCGTCATCGATCGCAATTGCCGGTGTGAGCCCGCGATCATGGGACTGCTGGCTACGCTGGGCCGGGAGAGCGTACAGGTCGAACGGCTGCCTTCCATCACCCTGCTCACTACGGGCAATGAGGTAGTACCCGTCGGAGCGCCCGTAGGCCCCGTGCAAATCCGCAACAGCAATCGCTGGCTGCTAGAAGCCGCACTGCGAAAGGAAGGCGTCGGTCTTCGTCACTATGCGCACGTGCCTGATGAGCCTGAGACGCTGCAACGGCAATTAAAGGAAGCGCTTCTCGGGGATCTCGTCATTCTTTGCGGCGGCGTATCCGCCGGAGATGCTGATTACGTACCCGGAGTATTGGAAAAGCTGGGAGTAAAAAATCTGTTCCACAAGATCGCCATGCGGCCGGGAAAACCAACCTGGTGCGGTTATGCGCCCCAGGGAGCCATGGTCTTTGCGCTGCCTGGAAATCCTTTCTCCTGCCTGGTCAACACGATCCTGCTGATCCGGCCCTTCCTGCAGGCCTGTTTTAATTTGTCCGTCGAAGAACCGCTCGGATTGCCGATAGCTGTGCCCCGCAAGAAAAAAGCGCCGCTCGACGAATTTTTCCCTGCACGCCTCTCGGGCGCGCCTGCGACAGTCGAGCCCGTCACTCTCAATGGTTCGGGTGATATCCGGCTTGGACGCGAGGCTAATTTACTTGCTCTTCATCCTGCCGATAGGGGAGACCTGCAAGCCGGCAATGAAATCCTTTGTTATTCTTTTGTATAATTGCTTAGCTGTGCTACATCGGCAATAGTGATGTGCTTGCCGTCGAGCAGAATCAATTGTTCCTGCGCCAGCTCGTTGATGATGCGGAATACCGTTTCATAAGTAGCGCCTACCAGCGATGCCAGGTCCTGCCGGCTCAGCGTAATGCCGATATGCCCTTCTTCGGAGCGCCCGAATTTCTCCTGCAGGCTGATCAGGGCCTGGGCGACCCTTCCCTTCACCTGCATATGGGCCAGGTTGCGCATCTTGCGTTCCGATTCCTGCAGCTCGTCTGCAAAAAACAAAAGGAGATTATAAAGAAAATCCTGGTTGACCTTAAGGGTGGTTTGAAAGAAATCCAAATCGATATAGCAGGCGCTGACCGCATCGATAGCCGTTGCCGAAATAGGATAATAAGGCGTATGGCCGAGACCACGGTGACCAAATATGTCTCCTTTCTGGGCGAATCGGATGATCAGCTCCTTCTCGGTGCCCCATTTCTTGTGAACCTTTACTGTGCCACTATATACAAAGTAAATTCCTTTTACCTCCTGGCCCTCTTCGAAAATGACTTCTCCTTTCTTGAAGTGAAGATTCTTCCGGTGCGCTTGAATGGCGGGGAGCCATTCGGGTAGGGAACGCTGACAAAGAAAGCAGCTCTTCAGGTCACAAGTATTGTTTTTTTTCTTCATGTCTACTGCATTATACGGAGAAGCGGCCAGAATAGATTATATTAATAAAATAAAAATATATTTATAATAGACTAAATGAGCGATTTTTTAACCTTAATTCGTTATTTTTATTACATAGACAATATTTTAGTTTCGATTTTTCTGTCAATAGTTGGGTTTGTATTGTATTTGATATTTTTTAATGTTTTCTGCCGTCTTCGATTGCCATCCATTCTGGTTGCTTCCATTTGAACCCTTCTACACCAAATCTACTGTGTATGCGCCAATTCTTAACCGGAATGAGTATGCTCCTTTTTTCAGGCATCGCCTTCCACAGCTCCGCCCAGCTCTCGCTGACCGGCCAGCTTCGAACCCGCACCGAGCTGCGCAACGGATACGGCATCCTGGAGACCGCCGGCTCCAAAGCAGCCTTCCTTACTTCACAACGGGCCCGTCTCAATTTTAGCTATCGCAGCTCCCGCTTGATTTTTCAGACCTCCGTACAGGACGTCAGGGTCTGGGGCGCAGACGCTTCCACCATCAGCAACGCCGACGGCAGCCGCCTCGGCGTTCACGAAGCCTGGGCCGAAATTATCCTTGCCAATTCGTCCGACAGCTCTTTTGCTCCTTCCGCTATCCAATACTTTAGTGTTCGCATCGGCCGGCAGGAACTGGTTTACGACGACCAGCGTCTCCTCGGCAACCTGGACTGGCTTCAGCAGGGCCGCAGACACGACGCCATCGTCTTCCGTCTCCAGCATAAAGGATGGCAGGCCGACCTCGGCGCGGCCTTCAATCAGAATACCGATGCATTCAACTATAACGGTACCTATTATACGCCGGCCAATTTGCCCGCATATGTAAAGGATAGCCGCGGAAACCTGACGCCCGTACCGGCTTCCTTCATACCCCTTACGAATGCATCCGGCATCAGCGCCCGCAACGGAAGTCCTTCCCTTGCCGCCGCACCCGGCACCAATGGAGCTAATCAGGACTACAAAT
>JAFDYG010000018.1 GCA_018267545.1 Bacteroidota bacterium | reverse complement strand
GATCGGAGTTTCTTCGTTTTTGGGTGTTGTCATGCCTTAGCATTTTTATTTCCTGCTGCAAGGCGGCGTTTTGTGCTTTTAGTGATTCTACCTGCTGGCTAAAGTTATTCATTCTTTCATTCTGTTGAAGCATATACAGGGTCAGCTCTTCGATCTTGGCGAGAAGCCGGGTTTGATTATCCCCGAGGTCGACGCCTTCTTTTTGCATCTGGCTGGCGGAGGCGATACCGGGCAGGTGGTGGTTAGAGCGGATGGAGTCGGCCACTTCTGCCAGGGGGGCGAGGCGATAGGTGGAGTCGAAGACGTAGTCGGCTCCGCCGGCTGTCACGACGACTTTGGTGGCGTGTGCGGTACCGGCGACGTCGAGCTTGTAGCTCAGGTTGGGAAAGCTGCCCGTAGGACTGCCGATGCCGACCGTACCGTTGCCGAAGATCTGCATATTGATTTTGCTGGTTCCGCCTGCATCGGTATTGAAGAAGCTGGTTGTGGAGGCTTTTGTAAGATTATCCCGCTGGGCGTATATGGAGGAAGCGATCGTGCCGTCACCAAGCCGCATGTCGAGCTCGACTGCAGCATAAGCAGCGGTGGAGGGGTTCTGTAAATTCATGCAGTATTGGTCGCTGCCTGCGTTTCCGAAGGTGCGGACATCGAGCTTCCAGCCGGGGTTGACCACGCCGATGCCGACATTTCCGCCGGCTGCGATCGCCATTCGGGGCTGGGCGATTCCAGACAAGTCCGGGCTCGTAATGTAAAGGGCAGCTCCATTGGAAGTATTGTCCCGTTGACTGACTATCTGGGTTCCGGTGGTGCCGGCGGTCAGATTGAGCTGTACCGATGCAAAGGCAGCCGTGGATGGATTGACCAGATTCAGCGCCAATCTATCGTTAGCGTTTGCACCATCCGTACGGACCTCCAGTCTGTTCGATGGAGTTTGCGTGCCTATGCCGACGTTGCCGCCGGTATAATAGTAAGATGTTCCATTGACGCCCCAGGTTTGGGCAAAAAGTTGAGGAGTAGCCAGACAAATGAAGAGGGATAAGACTAGCGTCTTGCTAAATGTAAGGGTCATACGATAAAAAGTTTAAAGGTTCCTCCGAAGATAAGGGGTTTACAGCGGAATCCGGTGGCCTTTTTTGAGGGTATCGAGCACGATGATGCTTTGCAGCCTGGCGATATTGGGGACCTGTCCGAGCTGGTCGACGAAGAAGCGGCGATAGGCGACCATATCGGGCACCATTACCTTGATCATGAAGTCGTGCTCGCCTCCGATCGTGTAGAACTCTACGACTTCGGAGAAGGCTTTGATGCGTTCGATAAATTCACCACCGAGGCGGGTCGAATGTTCCTTGAGGATGACGTTTACAAAGAAGACGATCAGGTGGCCGATGCGGTCGGGGTTGAGGACGGCGGAGTAGTGGTCGATGATGCCTGCGGCTTCGAGGCGGCGGAGACGTTCGTGCACGGGGGTCGGCGAGAGCTGGACCTTTTTGGCCAGCTCGCGGATGGAGAGGCGGCCGTCTTCCTGGAGGAGGTTGAGGATGCGGATGTCGACGGGGTCGAGCTCGAGAGAAAGGGAGGCCGATTGTTCTTTTTTCATAACTTACTGGTTGAAGGAACAGAGTGTATGTTCTGTTATTTGCCCCAAAAAGCACCGATCGTTCCAAAATTAAATAGTTTATAGGACAGATTTCGAGTATTTCTAGCTTGCGTCATATGAAAAATACTTTCACCGTCCAGCAGAGGGTCCTTTTGTGGCTGGCTTGTTCGGCCATTTTCTTCGAAGCCTTCGACGTCTCCATCGTCAACCTGGCGCTGCCGGTTATTGCGGCGGACCTGCACATTCCGGTGGCTGTGGGTCAATGGATCCAAACCATTTACTTATTAAGCTTCGGCGGTTTTTTGCTTTTAGGCGGGCGGCTTTGCGACTATGCGGGGAGCAAGCGGATCTTCCTGGTGGGCATGGCGACTTTTGGAGTGGCGTCGGTGCTGGCGGCGGTGAGTCATCATATGTGGCTATTGCTGCCTGCGCGGGCGGGTCAGGGGATTGGGGCTGCATTGGCGATGCCCGGCGGCATTTCGCTTTTGTCCCGTCATTTCAAGGAGGAGAAGCAGCACCGGGTGGCGTTTGGAATTTTCGGGGCGTTTGCGGCCGTTGGATTTGCGGGTGGACTGTCGCTCGGCGGAATGGTGGCGGCGGCATTCGACTGGCACTGGATCTTCGGCATCAACGCGCCTGTCATTCTACTGGTATTGATCACCGGTAGTCTTTATATTCCCGCCGAAAAGGTGGATGTGCGCACGTCCTTGCCTGTCATCAGCTCCGGCTGGCTAACGGTCACGCTTCTGTTGTTGTCTTACGCCATTCACGAATCGGGGAATTTGGGATGGAGGACGCTTCCTTGTCTGGCGGGGGCAGGAGTTTCTATCTTTTTCCTTTTGCGGTTTGACCGGCGGCAGGCACAACCCTTTTTCGAGCGGGGAATTTATTCCTCATCCGTGGCTTTTAAGGGACTAGTCGCCTTCTTTTTGCTGGGCTGCACCTTTCTTTCTTTTATTGCGATCAGCACGTTGGCGTTATACGAAGTGATGGGATGGGGGATCCAGGCGGCGGGGTGGTTGTTGTTCCCCTATAGTATCGGTTCGGCGCTGGTCTCGAGGTGGGTATTGCCGGTGCTGTTCAGGAGAGCTGGTGTGGCTCGTACGGCACTCGTTGCGTTTTGCTGTCTGCTGGCGGGAGCTCTTTTGCTGGGTGCGGGCATTTACACCCACCGCCTCCCCTGTTATCTGGCGGCACTGCTGCTTGTAAACAGTATCGCCATCTCAATCGGTTATCCTGCGTTGACGATTCTATCCCTTACAGGAGTAGCGCCAGACAAACAGGGGTTAGCTGCGGGTTTACAATCGTCTATCAATACCATTGGATCCGGTATCGGACTATCGGTGACGGGGCTTTGCTTAGGAGCCTTCCGTTCTGCCGTTGATGTTTCTCTATTGTATGCCTTGGGCGTGGTCGCCATCGGCTGTGTAATAGCTGTGTTCCAGCTATCGATCCAACGGAGAGGTGCTGCTGCTACTTACCAGGCATAGCGGATGCCGAGGCCGAAGCGGGCTGCAGTGAAGTCGGAGCCGTGTGTGATCTGGAAAGCCGGACGCCAGTCGAAGGTAAAGTTGATGGGAACGTCCTGGATCTTATAGTCCAGACCGGCCAGGGGGCGCAGGAGCACATTCGTCGTGCCGCCGCCAAAAATAAAACCGGGACCGAAGCCGATGAGCCATTTCAGTCCAGCGGCGTTTGCGATGTCGCCATGGTACTGTAATTCGGGTTCGACCAGGGTAGCGTGGTCGCCGAAGAGGACCATTGCTTCACCGGCGATGTTGTCGGAGAAGAAATGCTTACCGGTGACACCTGCGAAGGTTGTACCGTCTCCAAAGTCAACGCGGAAACCAACCGCATTTTCGTACGAGGAACCTTTCTGAGCGGAAGCTTGCTGGACAAAAAAGAAAGACAGGGCCATGCAAAGGAAAAGAGGAACGTTCTTCTTCATATTTGGTTTTTTTGATAAAAAAAAGAGAACTCAGTGGACTGGAAGAGTAACCAGTTTTTTTCGCAACTCGTTATTGAACAAATAGTAAGCCAAGACCTCGATTCTTTAGATAAATAACGGTTTTCAGGTATTTTTCGTGTTAGAAATTGCAAAGGAGCGGTTTTTTGCCCCGAGAAGCCCGCAGGCCGTATGAATGCATTTATTTACGTACCTTTGCCCCCCGATTTAAAATAATATATCAATATGGCAACAGTAACGAGGGAGAATATTGGGCTCCTGACGGACAAGATCACCGTCAACATTTCGAAGGGCGATTATCTGCCTTCTTTCGAAAAGGCCCTGAAACAATACGGAAAACAGGCGAATATCCCCGGATTCCGGAAGGGAATGGTGCCTGCCGGCCTTATCAAGAAGATGTACGGAACCTCCGTGCTGACGGACGAGGTGCTGCGGACGGTGGAGAAGGAGCTGACCTCTTATATGTCCAATGAAAAGCTGGAGATCTTTGCGCAGCCGCTGCCTTTACCGGAAAACGATGCGCGGCAGATCGATATCAATAACCCTGCGGATTATTCCTTTGCTTTCGAAGTCGGTCTGAAGCCGGCGTTCAACCTGGCGGACCTGGGTTCGGCCAAGCTGACCCGTCTGAAGGTGGACGTGACTCCGGCGATGATCGACGAGGAAGTCGACCGTCAGCGGACCCGGCATGGCAAGATGACCGAGCCGGAAGCCGTGGAGAGCGACGAGAACGTGCTGAACCTGACTTTCACGGAGACGGACGCTAGTGGCAACCCGGTTGAAGGCGGAATCAAGAAGGACAATTCCCTGCTGGTAAAATATTTCAACGAAGCTACCCGTCCCAAGTGGATTGGTCTGAAGAAGGGTGATTTTATCGTCCTGCAGCCTTCCCAGGCTTTCGACGAGAAGGAAAGGGAATGGGTGCTGAATGACCTGGGGCTTGCCAAGGAAGACGTGGCTGGCGCAGACAAATATTTCAAAGCCGAGATCACCAAGGTCGGCTTTATCGAGAAAGCCGATTTCAACGAAGAATTCTTCCAGGCTGCTGCTCCCGGAAAGGGGATCACTACGGAGGAAGCTTACCGTGAGAGCGTGAAGGCCGATATCCAGGCTTACTGGGATAGCCAGAGCCGCAACCAGCTGCAGCATTCCCTTTATCATGTGCTGCTGGACCAGACGAAGATCGAATTTCCCGAAGATTTCCTGAAGCGTTGGATGCAGACGGGCGGTGAGAAGCCCAAGAGCCCCGCTGAAGTGGAGCATGAGTTCCCCTCCTTTGCCAATCAGCTGAAATGGACGCTGATCGTGGACAAGGTGGTAAACGAAAACGGGATCGATGTACAGGCGGAAGACATCCAGGCGTTTGCCAAGCAACAGCTGTTCGGCTATATGGGAATGCCCGCCGGCGCTGAAGAGCAGCCCTGGGTTGCGGAATATGTACAACGGATGATGCAGGACAGGAAGTTCGTAGAAGATACGGTTCATCGGATCCAGACCGAGAAGGTGTTTGGATGGGCGGAGACGAAGATCAACGCAACCGACAAACCTGTCAGTGTCGAAGAGTTCCAGCATGAGGTGGACGAGCATCAGCACCATCATCACTAGACGATAATTTTTTTAAGCGCGAGCCCCGGTCGTCAGACCGGGGCTCTCTACTTTATAAAAAATTATCGACTAGTGGTGGTGGTGCTGATGCTCTTCCACCTCGTGCTGGAACTCTTCCACGCTCACGGGCTTCTCGACAGCATTGAT
>JAFDYG010000189.1 GCA_018267545.1 Bacteroidota bacterium | reverse complement strand
TGCTCGGCGATGATAGCCTTTGCCTTGGGCACTTCCGCTTCCCTTTTCTGAAGCGTCTCGTCCTTTATCTTCGAAAGCTCATCGACATTGATCAGGGTGACACCCGGAAGCTCGGTAACCGACTCCTCCACATTACAAGGAATGGAAAGGTCGATCAGGAGCTTGTCCCCATGCCCCTCGACGTGCGAACGCAGCAGGGTAGGATGCTCCGCATTCGTAGCGACCAGGATAATATCGGCAGCAGCAGCCTGCTCCGCGATATCCGATATGGGAGCAGAAAACACACCCATTTCAGCAGCCAGCTCGGCGGCCTTGCTTTCTGTCCGGTTGATCAGGATGATGTTATGGGTGGACAGATAATCGACCATATTCCGGCAGGTATTGCGGCCAATCTTCCCCGTACCCACCAACAGTATCTTCTTGTTGCTAAAATCGGCTATATTTTCCCGGATGTATTGAATGGCCGCAAACGAAACCGATACGGTCCCGCCGCTAAGCCCCGTTTGATTCTTGATGGACTTCGAAGCCTGCAGCACACAATTCACGAGACGCTCGGTAGATGCACCGATAGATTGACGCTCACGAGCAAATTTTACGGCTTGTTTGATCTGCCCCACGATCTCATAATCTCCTAAAATCTGAGAATCGATACCCGCACCCACCAGGAAAAGATGATCGACGGCTTCCATTCCCCTTTTTACATAGGCCATTTCCATAAAAGAATCCCGGTTGCCCGTCGTTTCCGAACAAAGCAGATCGGCAAGCTGAACGGCGTCGTCGGCAAAACCATATATTTCGGTCCGGTTACATGTAGATAAGACAAATAATTCTTTGAGGTGGTAGTTGGGTGCGAGAGAGAGAATTCGTTCGTATTGCTCATTGCCGATTGCGAACTGACCCCTGATAGCAGCGTCTGTTTTCTTATAGTTAATCCCTATTACGTAAAATCCAGAAATATCAGAGGTCCTTGTGCCCATTTCTACAGTGTATTGATGCTTCCAATTAAGTACGCAAATTTACTTTCAAGGGTTCCACATATCCGAATTTTTCTGTCATCGAAATGTCATACTTTGGTATGACATTCGTCAATTCTCGGATTTCGCCATCAACTTCAGGGGTTTCGACACTCTAGCATTACCTTTGCCCACTATATGACACCTACCGGCAAACGAGCTATCCTCCTCCTGAATCTGGGGTCTCCCGACTCCACATCGACCAAGGACGTACACACCTACTTGATGGAATTTCTGATGGACCCCCGGGTCATCGACTACCCGTGGCTTTTCCGCAAAATCCTCGTAGGTGGAATAATCGTCCCCAAACGCGCAGAAAGCTCGGCAGAGGCTTATTCGACCATTTGGACAAAGGAAGGCTCACCCCTCATTGTCCTCACGCGCCAGCTGCAAGAAGCCCTGCAGGCCAACATAGAAGAACCCGTCGAGATCGCCATGCGCTATGGCAACCCCTCGATGGAAGCAGCCTACGAAAGTTTGTTAAAAAAGGTCCCCGGCCTCGAAGAGGTAATTGCCATTCCGCTCTATCCACACTATGCTATGGCCTCTTACGAGACCGCGGTTGAATACGCGAAGGAAATACACCGGAAGAAAAAATACTCCTTCAAGCTAAACTTTATAAAACCTTTTTATAACGAAGCGCACTACCTGAAAGCACTCAGCGAAGTCATCCGCCCCTACCTAGCCGAAGACTATGATCATATTTTATTTAGTTATCACGGCATCCCCTCCCGTCATATCAAGAAAACCGATCCCACCCGCCGCCATTGCCTGAGCTCGGCCTCCTGCTGCGACACTGCTTCCCCCGCGCACGCATTCTGCTACCGCCATCAGTGTTTTACAACGACTAAAGAGGTGGTCCGTCTGTTAAATATCCCCGAAGGAAAATACAGCAATTCCTTTCAGTCCCGGCTCGACGACGGCTGGCTCAAACCCTTTACCGACATCCGACTGGAAGAAATGCCCAAAGAAGGGATCAAAAAACTCCTTGTACTCTGTCCGGCTTTTATAAGCGACTGCCTGGAAACCCTGGAGGAAATAGAGATGAGAGG
>JAFDYG010000188.1 GCA_018267545.1 Bacteroidota bacterium | reverse complement strand
AGCTGCACCATGCCGAATGGCGAGGTGGCGCCGGGATAGGTGTGTCCCATCCGCTGGGTGCCGATGATCGGGCGTACATACTGAATAAGATTCTCCGAAGGCTGGCTGCCGGTCTGCGCCAGGCTTGAAATGGCCGGAACGAGCAGGCTTGCCAGAAGGACTAGCGGTCTTTGCATACTGGTTGGTTATAGTTGACCGCAAATATACTCGTCCCCCCGCAAAGTTACCTTGCTAAAAATTACTCCACCTCGGAGATCAGTTTTTTCCCCGACAGCATGAGTCTCAATTTAGTAGAAATCACGAGATACAAATAAATGGAATTGGTGACGAGATACCGTTTGAACAGCCGCTTCGGTTCCTGCATGAGGCGGTAAAACCACTCCAGGCTGTTGCGCTGCATCCAGACCGGGGCTCGTTTCATGTCCCCGATCATGACGGGCAGGGCGCCGCCGATACCGATCATGACGGCGGGAATCTTTCCCTTCATCATGTGCATCCAGCGTTCCTGTTTGGGACAGCCCAGGACCACGAAGACGATATTGGCGCCGGAGTCGCTGATCATTTGGGCCACCTGGTCCATTTCTATTCCGGACAGCGGCCGGAAGGGAGGCGAGTAGAGACCGCCGAGCTGAATCTCGGGATAGTTGGTGCGGACATAGTTCTCCGTTTTCTGGAGCATCGAGAGGGGCCCTCCGTAGAAGAAGACCTTCATCTGCTCCTTCTCCGAGCGGGCCAGCAGGTCGGGCAGGAGGTCCATGCCGGCGACGCGTTCCTGGTCGACTCCATTGAGGAGCTTGAGCGATTTGGTCAGCGGCATACCGTCGGGCGTAACGATGTCCGCTTCCCGTAGCACGTGCCGGAAGTCGCTGCTCTGCTGAGCTTCGACCAGCATGTGTACATTGGCGACACAGACATAGCTGGACTCGTGCGAATGGGCGAGCGCCATGATCTTGTCCAGAAAGGTGCGATAAGGGCCAACACTGATCTGCAGGCTAAAGTGTTTGTAACGAGGTAACTGTTGCTCTTGTAGCATCGAATTAGGTTTTTGCCGTAATAAAATAAGTGGGAATCGACCGGATCCACTTTCTGGCGGGCAGCTCGATCGTATAATAGCTTGCCACCGAAGCCAGGATAAGGAAGACGAGGTAGCTATAGAATTGGATATTGGGATTGACGAGTCCGAGCCGTTTAAAAACGAACAGACAAAGGATGTGTAAAGGGACCTGCAGGATATACAGGCTGTACGAAGCCTCTCCCAGCAGGACGGGAATTCTGCCGGACATTCCTTTCGATATCCGGCCCGTGTTCAGGGCGAGCAGGAGTATAAAGGGGGCAAAGACAATCGCCATCATCCCGTCGTGCAGGTTCACGGGTATGTCCAGCGCAATCAACCCGATGGATAAGATCGCCAGCAGCAGGACGGCCCAGTCGTAGTTGCGGGCGCGGCCTTCTTTATACAACCTGAGATAGATCAGACCGGTGAGGTTCCCGACGAGGAACTCGTTGAGATGCATCGGCGGAAAATAAAACAGGAGGTCATGGCTGTTGGATGGATAGCCTTCATAGAATCCGGAGAAGTACAGCTTATTCAATAGTACCTGTGTAAGGACCCAGAACGCCAGGGTCAGCGGAGCGATCACCGCCAGCCGGGAACGCTGATACAAGTAGTTGAAGAGCACGGGGAAGACCAGATAGAACAGGAACTCCACGGAAATAGACCAGGCCGGGCTGTTCAACGTCAATGCATAGCCCGGAATCCAGGCTTGCAGCGCAAACAGGCTGGCGCTCAGCGAGCGCGTATCCATGATTTTGTATTCGATCGCTGCCATCATGACCAGGGCCAGCAGATAGACCGGGTAGATGCGAGCAAGCCGGTTGAGATAGTATTCACCTGCGTCGACGCGACGCTGTCCCCTGCTCCCATAGGCGATGATCATAACGAAGCCCGAGAGGATGAAGAAATAGCTGACGCCGATATTCGCCTTGCTGAATAGCGGATACAGCACATTCGTGTTGAAGGGCCAGATGGCGGACTTCGCGTGATAGACGACGATGGCCAGAGCCGCCAGGAAGCGGGTGAATGTAAGCTGGTTTAGTTTCATAGAATCTTAGTAAGCGTTTTTATCGCCTTTCACGGAGAGATAAAGGGTCTTCAGGATAATCTTTACATCGAGCCATAGGCTCCAGTGTTCCATGTACCAGATATCGTGACGGATGCGCTGGTGCAGCTGCGAGTTCTCCTTGATTTCGCCGCGGTAGCCGTTGATCTGCGCCCAGCCAGTGACCCCGGGCTTTACGAAATGACGGACCATGTATTCCTCCATGGCCCTGGAGAACATCTCGGTATGCGCCAGCATATGTGGACGGGGACCCACGACGGACATGTTACCAAGCAGGACGTTTATGAACTGGGGAAGTTCGTCCAGATTGGTCTTCCGTAAGAACCTTCCGAGCTTGGTGATCCGCTTGTCGTCCTTGGTGACCTGCTTGATGTGCGCGTCTTTATTTACCGCGAGGGTTCGGAATTTATAACAGCGGAATTGCTTGTTGTCCTTCCCGGAGCGAAGCTGTACGAAAAAGACGGGGCCGCGCGAGTTCAGCTTGATCAGGATCGCCATCAGCGGTACCAGCCAGGAGAGTACGAAGGTGATGACGAGCAGGCTGAAGACGATGTCGAAAGCACGTTTACGGACTTCGTTGGTAACGTTTGTCAGCGGTTCGGGACGCAGGGAGAGGACGGGCAGCTGTCCCACATATTCCATGTGCGTGTTACGGTTGACGTAGAGCTTCAGGTCCGGGACGAACTTGAACCGGATCAGCGAACGCTCGGCTACGTGCGCCATTTCATAGATGGAACGGTCCTGTTCCGGTGAGATGGTGGAATAGATCTCGTTGACGTTGTTGTTGATCGCATAGGAAAGACATTCGTTGATGTCTCCGATGATCGGCAGCCTCGAGAGCTCATGGACACGATGGCTGTCTTCGAAATAACCTTCCACCTGCAGCCGGTGGTCCTGCTGGGTGAAGAGTTCCGCCAGCTGGATGGCTACGTCGTTGTACCCTACGATGACGACGCGTTTGGCCATATTTCCCGACTTGGAAATATAGGAGGCTACGGCCAGAAGGATAACCCGTACCCCGAAGACGATGATGCTGAAGCCGGCAAACCAGCATACGACAAATAGCCGGGAGAAGGTGTAGTGATACAGGAACATAAACAAGGCGCTGCTGCCATAAAAGGCCAGCAGGCAGCGCAGCGTCTTACGTGCCAGCTCCTCCCAGGTGGGATTGTTGCTTGCTGTATACAGGCCGGAGACATAGGCCGAGATCAGCCACAGCATGTTGGCGACGGCATAAAGCACCTGGTACTTATCCCCTGCCCCACCCGGTATCCGGTGCATATTGCTGACCAGGATCAGGTACACTCCATTAATGGTTAACAGGTCGCTGCAGGCAAAGACCGTCCGGAAAATATTGATGTAACGGCTGTTCATAAATAAGGGTGTATTTTATTTAGATAGACTTGCTCAGTTTTAGGATAATGCCGCCGCTGTTGTTGAACAGCTGGCCGTTGTCGAGGGCTCCGATTACGCCGGCGCGCCAGCCGTCGGAGAAAGCCCGGGTCAGCTCCATATAGCCGGAGAACTGATTCGACTGGGGAAAGAGGCCGAATGTCGGCGGCACCCTGTGCGAACCGGTAGAATAACCATAGGGGCTGGTTCCGAAGGTGCCGTAGTTTTGAGAATAAGATAGCCGGGTGGTCAGGCTATAGTCTCCGAAGGAGCAGGCGAAAGCACCATAAAGCGCGATGACGCGGTTGTTATTGAAATAATCGGCCGGTTGTTTTGGAAACCCTGCCTTTGTCGTATAAGCAGGCGTAATAAAAGGATTGCCCAGTCCCAGTCCCTGGTAGGACCATCCGTCTGCGTACAGGAAATTGTTATAGTAGTCTTCGTCGCCGGAGGGGGTGCGCTTCGACCAGGGATAACCCGCCTGATCTTTGCTGTAGAAAAATTCAAGGACGATCTTGTTCCAATGGAAAGTGCCGTTGTTTTCCTGCTTATTCGTCAGGCTGAGACCGGTGAGGCCGTCGCTCAGATTGGCCAGGTGGGCAATCGCCCCTACGTCATAGAAGAACTGGTGGTAGAGGAAGAGCCTTACCCCTTCGAATTCATATTCACCCCCGAAGTCTATCGAACCGAGGTGGTTGCCGATTTTCGAGCCGCGGTAGGTCTTACCCAGCGCGACATACTGAAGGGTCTTCCATGAGGAGAGGCCGAACTTGGGATCGTGCGCCTTCTCGCTGCCCCAAAATGCCTGGTGGCTGATTCCTGCGTATAATTTAAACGGCCACTCGGGTTTGCCGAGTCTTCCGTACAGGCTGACCTGGTGAAAATAAGTAGGATAATAACGGATAAGCGTAGAATCCTGGATAGGCTGGTTTCCCAGCCAGCCATGCGAGGCGCCGCCTTTGACGGCAAATAGTCCGCCGAAAACAGGAAGCGACCACCAGTCGGGGATCGACACTTCCACCGAAGGAATGGGCAGCGCATTCCCCGAAACCGTAAAGGAGCCGGAGGATAGGGTGCTGTCGACCAGCCCAATGGATTGTCTGTACCGGCCGGCCCTGACCTGGAAGATGCTCAGCCTTGCTTTTAAATAGCCTTCGATTATACGTGCACGGGAATTGGCGCCGAGGTCGCCCCGGACTTCGAGGCCCATGCCCCAGTCGAAAAGCCGGGGGCCGTTGTCGTAGTCGCGAATATTGCGGAGTCCTCTTTCGATGTCGCGATCGTCGCTGCTATTACGGGTACCGCCGTCATAGTCCTTGCGCACCGAGCCGATCAGGCTGCCGGAAGCACCGGGCAACGGCACGCTTCCCCACTGGTTGCTTCGCATCCAGAAAGGGACGTGATCCTTTGTCGTAAGGATGCCCTGGGCTTCTGCGGAGGCATGCCAGAGCGAGGGAGCCTCCAGGGGTTGTGCGAAAGCTCCCCAGGCGGTACATAAGAACAACAGGAGTAATAAGGCATTTTTCATACTACAGTTCGATAGATAGCTAAAAGTTGTTTTCGGTTTTGTTCGGGGGTATACTTCGATTCATAAGTCAGCCAGGCATTCCGTCTGTATACCTGACGCTCGGGTTCACTTAAAGCCTGCCAGTCTTTTATCCGGCTGGCCAGCTCCTGGGCGTCACCGGCGGTGAAGTGCAGACCGTTGTGTCCGTCCTGGATGATATCGGCCATCGCGCCGAGCCGGCTGGCGATGACGGCTGTGCCGGTGGAGAAGGCTTCGATCAGCGTCATCGGCAGCCCTTCGTACCAGATAGAGGGAAAGATCAGGGCCGAGCAGGCCAGCAGCTGCTGTTCGACGCCTTCGCGGTTCAGCGGACCGATGTACCGGATATTCGCGTGCTGCCGGGTGGCGGCGACGACCATTTCTTCCAGCGGTCCTTCTCCGGCGATCAGGAGTGAAGCGTTCACACCGGCAAAGGCTTTTAGTAAGACTTCGATCCCTTTCTCTTCGGAGAGGCGACCGATGTAGAGGAAGTGACTTCCCGTCCGGGCAATGGCCCGTCCGCCGGGGTCCTTGAAATTGGGCTTTGTGATGAACTTTTCCTGTTCGATTCCAAGCGATGACCGGACAAAGACGTCACGGGCAAAATCGGTCAGGACGATATAGCGGTCGATCAGCTTCCAGGTACCGATCACTTTGTGAAACCAAAAGACGAAGGCCAGCCAGAAGGTCTGGAAGAAAGAGTTTCGGTATACCTTTCTCCGGACGGCGCTCCAGGGAAAGCCTTCCCGGAGACTCTTGGTAAACAGGTTCCCCTTGTGCAGGAGGGTTGCCGAAGGACAAAGCAGCCGGTAGTTGTGCAGGGTCAGCACGACGGGGATGTTCTCCCGCTTTGCGGCGCGAACGACCAGCGGCCCCATGGCGAAATGAAAATTGTGCAGGTGGATGACGTCGGGCTGCCAGTCGCTGATCATCTTCCTCAGCCGACGTGCAGAAGAGATATTCCAGATGCTCAGAAGAAATTGTCCCGCGCCCTTCCAGCCGGAGACGTTTTGCATCTCCCAGGTCTGCACGGCCGCCAGACTTTTCAGCAGCGTGGCTTCATTATTAAAAACGGCGTCCTCACCCCCCTTCTGCAGGTAGGACGTATGTAAGAGCAGGATGCGCATTTAAACCGTGGCTAGGGTGTTGAGTAATTTGTTCTTGATCCGCTGTGGAATCGAATAGGGCCGGCGAAATTGGCGGACGAGGTCCTTCTGCAGACCCGGCGACTTGAAATTAAATTCGAAGTTGTTACTTGTATCCAATTCGGTATCAAAGCTGTTATACTTTCCTTTTGTATGGCTGGCAGCTTCGGTAAAGCCGATATTGGTGATTTTGGAAACGGAGGGATAAACTGTCAGCTGGTCGTTCTTGAACTGGTGATAGCACCAGCGGATTGCCCAGGAATTGATCTTTCCGCGTTGCTGCTTCTGGAGCATGCCGGTCAGGTCGGAGCCCATTTCGTTGAAGCGTCGCTGTGCGGGCCGGTCCTTTAAAAACTCGGCATAATCGCTCACGGCCCAATCGACCGGATTCCAGCGGTCCCGCCAGGTGGCCCAGCCCCAGGACGAAGCCCGGCGGGTGAAGTAGACATCCCGAACCCCCAGTCCGCGGATCGGGGAGGTATAGCCCGCAATCGAAAAGACAGACGTGTCGTCCCGGTAGTGCTCCAGGGCCTTGTTACAGAAAGAAAGAAAATTGGGCGAGCTGACCAGGTCGTCCTCCAGAACGATCACCCGGTCATATACGTTGATCAGGTTGGACACGCCCGAGATAATCGAAGGAGCCAGCCCCTTGTTTTCCGTCGACTCGAAAAGGGTGATATCCCGGAAGCCGTCGATCGTCCGGATATAATCCCGGATTTGGTCCACCTGGGATCGGTCGGCTTCCGAGCGCGGGCCATCGGAGAAGATAAACAGCTCCGAATTCCTGGCCAGCTCGTTCTGCTGCAATGCCTTGACGGTTTGTCGCAGCTGTTCGGGCCGTTTGTAAGCAAATAATAGTATGGGGGCAGTTTGCATAGAGATAATTATTTGGTAAGCGCTGACCGGAATCGCTTGTTGAGCCGTTTGTATTGCGAGTACAGATAGTGTCCATAATCGGGTCTGTCGAGCCTGCGTACCCAGTCGACCGTGATGGGGCCGGCAAAGGGCAGCAGGGATTGTCCGAGCAGGACGATGGCTGCGTCCTCGTATTCTTCCAGATCGTGTACGCTAATCCTTCTCTTTTGAAAGTGCATATACGCCAGCTCTTTTGTCTGCAGCTGTCCGTCCTGCAGGTAATATTGATTGACTATTCCATCCTCCCAGACAAAAAGCTGCTGGGTATAGTTGGGAAGATTATTAGAGCGAATCCTGGCGCTGTACACTTTTATGTCGGCCATGACTTCCTTGTTGTACTGCGACAGGTGGAGCTCTTCGAATACCTTGTGAATGCCGTGCCATTCGTCATAACCGACGCATTGCTGGGTCATATAGATCTTTCGGTAGTCGAGCTGCGCGGAGCTCCGGTGTGCGGCGTTAACTTCCGGCTCATTGCGGTACAACGTAAGATGTCCCCGGCTAAAGATCTTCTTATAATTCAGAAGGATGT
>JAFDYG010000187.1 GCA_018267545.1 Bacteroidota bacterium | reverse complement strand
GGTACAGGCTATCTGTACTCACTGCAAGCTCCTCTGCAATATCTGTGATGGCCGGCTGATCTGTCAGGCTTTTCTCCACGAATAGCTTGAACCGGATGAATTTTGCAAGTTTGTCACCCGGCTTCTTTTTATCAAGTGCAAAATAAGCTGTATTTATTTCTGTCAGGAGAGCGTTCATGTGGGCCAGGATAAGTTCAGGATCGGTATCAGCCTGGCGTAATAAATCCAGAAGTATTATAAAAACTGCCTGTAACCTGGCAGCAGCGGCGGGCAAAAAACTTACTTTTTGTTGGTTTAGCGGATTAAGGAGAAAGGGGTACTGCCTGGGAAGTTTGGAAATGCACTCTTCATCAAAGCCCAATTTAAAATAATCGTTACTATGTGCAGAGACTGGTCGCTCCAGCATCTGTTGAGGCAAAGAAAACAGCAATTCATGTCTTTCTACGGCGAATACCTCCTCATCAACGGTATAACGACTAGAGCCATCGACTATAAAAAGGAAGAAATAATAGGGTAAACGCGTCACCTTTTTCACATCGGCGGTTTCTGGAGACAGGTGTCCAAACTGCCGGGAGACTATCCGGATGGGCAATCGATTGTTTTGGCTGAAATTCCGGGGTAATGAATTGATATTAGGCATGCCCAGTCAGGTTTATGTAGATTAATGGGAGGATACAAGATGCAAGATAAAAGGAAAAGCCCGTCCGGAACACGGCTTCGTAAGAATATAATCCGGAGCGGGGTTTTTAAGGACTTCCCTTAGTCCGGGGTAAGTTTACCGCGCAGCGGGGGAATTCCGGGGAAGAGGAATAGCATTTGGAACCAAAAAAAGCATCATCTTTGTATCGTTAAGTCAGTGCAGTAGCAATATCCAATATCCGAAAACAAACGTCCGACACCGTACCCTCCGTCCGACGCTATGAAAAACTAAATCCGATTTTTCTCTGAGAAACCTCCGGCCAATCCCTGGAGGTTTTTTCGTTCAGGGAGGGCCCGTTGCCCGTCCCTAGAAGTCCGCCTCAAAAATTTCGAGGCGGGTTCGTTACGCCGGCGGGCAATTATTCGATCGTAATCTTCCTCACCGTCTTATTGTATTCCTCCGACACAAATAACGTCTTGCCATCCGGGCTTGTCGCCAGCCCTGTTATCGAACCAAAACCTGCATCTTTCCCACTGCCGTTATTGGTACCATCATGAAATCCGGCAATCGAAACCACACCCTTGCCGGGCCGGTAGAGACGGATCAACGAGGCGCTGTTGCCGAATGAGCCAATGGGGCAAGTGAAATAAATATAGCTGCCGTCTTGGTTGGCGGTCACCGCGGCGACGCCGTCCGCTTTGATCTTCGCGATCAGATAGTCGCCGTCGGCATCTACGTACGGCGGAATGGAGCTGACCATACCCGTTGAGGTAATCATGCGAATAAGGGCGTTGTCGCGGTCTGGTAAATAAATGTTGCCCTTGCCATCGGAACAAATATCGTAGACGTGCGAGCTGAAGGTCGCATTCGTGCCCTGCCCATCGCTGAAGGGCCAGCTGCCGTCGAGGGCCCGGACAGTGGGTTTACCCGCCCAGGTCTGCACATCGCCCGAAGCGTTGACCCGTTTGAGTGCCGTCCAATAGGTGTTGTATAGGGCGACGTCTCCGTTTGAGCCGGGAGCCACGCCATAGGCGCCCTGTAGATGGTCGTTCGTGTTTAGCGGGCCGTTGCCATTTCCTTCACCGGAGGTCAGAACGGTCAATTCGTTGTTGCTGCCATCCAACTTGTAGAGCGTGTTGTACTTGGTCGTGAAATACAGCGACCCGGACGCCCCGGGCGCCACGTCGATGTCTAATATCTCATCCCAGTTACTCAGTACGCCCTGACCGATCAGTGTCGTGACGTTGTTGTGCTCGTCGATCACCTTGACCTGGTTCTGGTCGGCCACATACAGGCTCTTGTTCCGGGAATCGTAGCACAGTTTATAAGGATGTGAAAAATTGGCGCCAATGGTCGTCACGTTGACCGTCAGGGCAGCCTGCGGCGGGCCTCCCGGGCCACCGGAACCTCCGGGGTTGTCAGAAGAAGGCTGGGATGCCTTCTGGCAAGAAGTGAGCATAACGAACAGGCTGGTGAAAAGCATTTGGTATTGCATGGTTGATTTAATTATTGCGTGGATAAATTGACGAGGTTTTTCAGGATGCCTTTGCCATTGACAGCTGCGTTGAAGCCAGCATGGACGCCGAGTTGGGCTGAGCCGTTGAGGCCGCCGATGGACGTTCCGACGACGCTGGTGCCTTTGACCCCGAAATCGGAGAAGTTATTATCGTTATCGAAGCTGACATAACCCATGAGACTCATGTTGGCCTGCACGAGTCCTTTGAAGTTGGCCTGCTCGCCGACTCCGGCGCTGATCGTAAGAGTACCCTTTTTGAAATTCTTTTCGACTCCAGCCAGGATGCCTTCTCCGCCGATGATGCTGAATTTTGAACAGTCAGCCTGGAGGGTGACGGCCATCGCTTCGAATTTTACTTTCAGCCATTCGGGGCAGTCAAGTTCGAACTCATGTTTTGCCGCAATTATGGCGTCGGCCTCTTCTGTTGTCAGGTTCACCATGCATTCGGCCGGCGGCGCTTCGTCGGCCACGGCGGTACTCAGGGCTGTGAACAGAAAGCCGAAGTAATCGGCCACGATCTTGTAGATGCTTTTTTTCGCGGCATTACTGGGCGCGATCGACACTATATCGATACAGCCGTTGATATAGGATTTCCAGTTGGCGATGGTAAGCGTGAGCCGGTTCTCAATATAATCGTTGTGTTGTGCCATATAGGCGTCGACGATCGGCCGGTGCAGATCACAGCATTTCTTCCGGTAGGCGAGCGCGAGCTCCGCGCCTCGTTGCGGGTCGAGTGGAGCGGTGGGACAAAGGGCTTCGTTGAGCTTCTTATAATAGTCCCTTGTCATTCCACCCAGCGCTGCCGTGTCGGCCTTTCCGATGAGGCCGAGCAGAGGTGCATATTCATCGCCATGGTCACTGAGCAGCTTATCCGCCAGGTCGGCATAGAGACCGGGTGTCTGTTGGCCATCCTGTCTGCGTTCCTTATCGCTAAGATTCCCCACCTGTGACCAGAAGGCAAATTCGCGGGAGATGCTTTTCAGCAGCGCATTTCGTTCCGACCGCCATTTGGCCGTCTCTTCGGAGGACCTGGGAAGATCGGGGATATGAAATTTTTCGAGACCGATCTCGGTGAACAGATCGCGATGGGGGATGTCTTTTCGCCGGTTTCTGATTGCCGCGAGATCGACGGTTCGTCCCATCTTTTTGATTTGCGCGATGCTGCTGCGACGCATGGCGATCTGCAGCTCTTTTTCATAATAGCTCATCGCCTCGTCGTATTGCCTGTCAAAAGCGGCGATCATGGCCATCGATCGATTGGCTTCGGGATGGAACTCGTCGACAGCCAGGCATTGCCGGAGATAGTCCTTTGCCTTGCCGATATCGCCGAGACCCAGATAGGCCTGACCGAGATTGTTGAGGAGCATGGGATTGCCGGGGGCCCGTTGCAGCAATTGTTGGAGGATGGGGACGGCTTTGTGTTCCATACCCGTCATGTTATAGAAGGCAGCGAGGTTGTTCCATGGAAGTATCCGGTCCGGGCTCTTTTGAGCCGAGGCCATCGAAAGTAGCAGGGCCTGAACGGGATTGTCGCTCATCCATTGTCCGATGGCCGATCCCTGGAGCTCATCGCCGCTTTGTTTTTCGCTCATCGTCTTCACCTGGGCGATTACGGCGGGTGGCGTGAGCTGTTGAAGCTGCCTTTCGGTCTTTCTCAGATCGGCGGTAAGCTGGGTCATCGAACGGACGGGGCCCCGGAGCAGCTCGAGCCTTTGGAGATCCTTTATAGGCGCCTTTGCTTCAAAGTCCGGGAGCATAGTTTCGTCGAGCTTTACATTGTATTGCGCCGCCAGTCGTTTTGCTTTCGAAGAAGCCTGCTGGAGCATTCCTTTTTTCCAGGCTTCGAGCTCGGCCGGAGACATTCTTGCCAGACGCGCGGCGTCGATTGTTTGCGCCTGGGTTCGGAGGGTGATGACCGATAAGCCGATTACGAGAACGAAAAGCTTTTGCATGATGGAGAGATTATTACCGTTTCAGCAGCCATTTTTTTCGAGGGGCAATTTCGGTCGGGGCAAGGCGCCGGGCAATCTCAGCGGGGATGAACTGCGATTTAAGAGGGATGAGTTGGGAATCGGTTGTCTCAATGGAATCGCCGTGATTGAAGGAACGCCGATGTACAATTGCCTGAAATCGTATTTAAGGTCCGAAAGGTGTTGCAAAACAAAAAGCCGACTTTGCCTCTCACACCAGCGATTTGGGAGTAACCGAACATTTTAATTTTAAGCAGCCGGCTCGCGTTCAGGTCATAAAAAATACCCAGCCAAAAGCTGGGCATTTCTGTATTTGAGTTTGCGGAGAGGGAGGGATTCGAACCCTCGATACAAGTTTAAGCTCGTATAACGGTTTAGCAAACCGGCCCTTTCGGCCACTCAGGCACCTCTCCGTTTGGTTTCCTTCGTCTTGATTTTCGAAGGGGAGGCAAAAATAAAGATTAATTGGTTTACACCCAAATAAGGGGGGACTTTTTGTCGAATTGGGGTGAGATGGGGGATGGGAAGAGCTTGAAAGAGGGGCAATTGGAGGCTCGGCGAGCGGGGGGATCGGATTGGGGAGTTGGAAAGGAGGAGTTGGGCGATGGGGGTGCGGAGGGATAGCGGGCGTTGGTGGGCGAAGGGATGGCGGGCGTTGGCGGGCGGCGGCGGGAAGGGGGCGAAAGTGGGGGATCAAAAAACCCACTCGGGGGAGCGGGCTTAATGGTTGTTGGTCGTATAAAGATTAGGTAAAAGACGGTTACATGGCAGCGAGCTGGACTTTTTGTTGGAGCTCCATTACGTTTTCGCGGAAGAGGGAGTCGGTGTCCATAAGATCTTTGACGGTTTGGCAAGAGTGGATGACGGTGGTGTGGTCACGACCGCCGAAGTGTTCGCCGATGGTTTTGAGGGAATTTTTGGTAAAGGCTTTGGCCAGGTACATGGTGATTTGCCGCGCTTGTACGATTTCACGTTTGCGGGTTTTTTGCAGTAATTTATCGTAAGAGACATCGAAATATTCACATACCATGCGCTGTATAGTTTCGATAGTGATCTCTTTACTGCTAGTTTTCACGAAATTACGGAGCACCTTTTTAGCCAATTCCAGGTCGATTTCCCTCTTATTGAGCGAAGATTGTGCCAAAAGTGAGATTAATGCTCCTTCGAGCTCGCGGATATTGCTGTTGATATTATAGGCCAGATATTTGACGACTTCCTTCGGCATTTCGAGGCCGTCGTTCTTCATCTTTCTTTCGAGGATGTCGATGCGGACTTCGTAGTCGGGCATCGTGAGGTCGGCGCTAAGGCCCCAGCGGAAGCGGCTCAGGAGGCGTTCCTGAAGACCGTCGAGGTCTTTGGGGGGTTTGTCGGAAGAGAGGATCAGCTGCTTGCCGGATTGGTGCAGGTGATTGAAGATGGCGAAGAAGGCGTCCTGAGATTTTTCGGCCCGGCTGAAGAATTGGACGTCGTCTATAATTAATACGTCGACGAGCTGGTAGAAGTGGATGAAGTCGTTGATTGCGTTGTTGCGGCTATGGTCGACGAATTGGTTGATGAATTTTTCGGAGCTGACATAGAGGACCACCTTGTTTTGGTGGAGGCGCTTGACCTCGTTGCCGATGGCCTGGGCGAGGTGGGTCTTGCCGAGCCCTACCCCACCATAAATAACCAGGGGGTTGAAGGAGTTGGCTCCGGGCTTTTCGGCGACGGTCTTACCGGCGCGACGAGCAACACGGTTGCAATCGCCCTCCACAAAAGAATCGAATGTGTAGACCGGGTTCAGCTGAGCGTCGATTTGCATCTTCTTCAGCCCGGGAATCACAAAAGGATTCTTGACAGGGTTATTTATGATAAGGGGAAAATCCATTTCGTTATTGGAAAAAGTTTTGTAGCCGTGCGCGGGGACGTCCATCGTCAGGGGCTTGTTCTGGTGGTTTCCGCTATCGACCATAATACGGTATTCCAGCATCGCCTCCTTTCCTAATATTCGCCTCAGGGTTTTGGCAAGTAAGTTAACATAATGCTCTTCCAGGTATTCATAAAAGAATTGGCTGGGAACCTGTATCACCAGGATGTTGTTCTTTAGCTCAACAGGCTTAATCGGCTCGAACCACGTTTTATAATGCTGCCACTCTACGATGTCCTTGATTATATCCAAGCAATTACTCCATACTTTATCAAACGTTTTTGCCATTATTGAGTAACCAATTTTTATGCCGATTTAAAGAAATGTATTGTCTAAAAGAGTTTCTCGGATTTGGATTCTAAAAAGTTGCGCAGGGCGGCGAATATCAAAACTTTTCATGAAATAAAAAATTTTTTATTCACTTGTTTTTTTTGCTTCGCATACAGTTTTGAATTACAGTATCAACATTCATTATTTTTCTACAAAACTCGTATCCAGCCTGACTGAGATAAGACTTTGCTGAAATTAAATCTTATCTCGTTCAGACCAAATTCCAAACCTTCAAGCGTCAATTCTACAGACTTATTAACATCGATGCTAGGTGAAAACGATTGCGGGACAACCGCCTCCTCGAGGCATAGAGCGACAGTAGTGGATCCAGGTGTACTGCAGCAGAAGAACCTGCCAGTATGATTTAAACTTACTTAATATGAAGAAGGAAAATGTTGTAAGCTTCGATGTGACCGAACCTTTCTTCATATATGTAGAGTTTGATGTGAGGTAGTTGAAGATACTAATTATTTGATTGCATTTTCCAATTCGAGATTTTTTTTTAAAATATTTCGCCTACCATTTTGAGGGATTTTTTTTCCGCGAAAATTTTCATATAAAGGGGGCATTTGCGGCAAAATTTGTGATGATCAGTGTATCTCGTACAACCATAATTATTTATAGTAATTTTGAAGCTTTGGGTAAACTACCTGACAAACTTTGACAGATGCGACAGACTCTTCAACTAAAATTACTACCGGCAGAAGCCGCTAACGACGGGATTATCAGGGAGTATATAGCCCAGGCCACCGGACAGCGGCAGGAATCCATTACCGGCTTTCATCTTTTAAAGCGCTCCATCGACGCGAGAGGGCGCCAACCGTATATCCATTTAACCGTAGAAGTATATATCGATGAAGTGGTTAGGGGCGGGTCCCCGGATAAGCTGGTGTTTCCTAATGTGTCAAAAGCGGACAAGCAGGTGATCGTCATCGGGGCCGGTCCCGCCGGGCTGTTTGCGGCGCTCCGGCTCATCGAGCAGGGGATCCGTCCGTTATTGCTCGAGCGCGGAAAAGATGTCCGATCTCGCAGAAGAGATTTAGCGGCGCTTAATAAAGAAGGTATTGTAAATCCCGAGAGCAATTATTGTTTTGGTGAAGGAGGGGCGGGAACGTATAGCGACGGAAAGCTTTACACCCGCAGCACCAAGCGGGGAGACGTCCGTCGTATCCTCAACCTGCTGGTACAGTTTGGCGCCGACGAGTCGATCCTGGTAGACGCTCATCCGCATATCGGCACGAACAAGCTGCCCCATATCATCCAGGCTATGCGGCAGCAGATCATCGATAGCGGAGGCCTTTTCTTCTTCGAAAAAAAGGTTGTAGACTTTATTCTACAGGGCGATTCCATTCGGCAAGTCAAGACCGCCGATGGGGACTTCTATGACGGCAGCGCTGTCATCCTTGCAACGGGACACTCTGCGCGGGACATCTTCCGGCTTCTGCATCAGCGAAAGATACTTATTGCGGCAAAACCTTTTGCGTTGGGCGTTCGAATAGAGCATCCTCAGCCACTCATCGACCATATTCAATATAAAACACCCTCTCCTTATCTGCCACCTGCGTCTTACAGCCTGGTGGAGCAGGTGAATGCGAAAGGGGTCTTTTCTTTTTGTATGTGTCCTGGCGGGATCATCGCGCCGGCATCGACGGACGAAGGAGAATTAGTGGTAAATGGGTGGTCTCCGTCTCGTCGCAATAATCCTTATGCGAATTCTGGGATTGTCGTCAGCGTGGAAGAGAAGGATATGGCGCCGTTTGCGGGGCAGGGCCCGCTCGCGGGTGTTGCGTTTCAGCAGAGTGTCGAGCAGCGTGCGTTTCAGGCAGGCGGAGGTAAATTTGTCGCACCGGCACAGCGTCTCGCCGATTTTGTCGCGGGAAAGGTATCTTCGGACTTACCTTCCTGTTCGTATCTGCCGGGATTGAACGCTGTGTCTTTGCGGGATGTACTGCCTTCTTTTATTTATGAAGACCTGCGTGGAGGGTTTAAAGCCTTCGGTCAAAAGATGAAGGGTTATTTTACCAACGAAGCCGTAGTAGTGGCTACAGAGTCGCGCACGTCCTCCCCTGTCCGGATTCCACGGGATCCGGAAACCCTGCAGCATCCGCAGATCAGGAATTTATTCCCCTGCGCGGAAGGCGCAGGCTATGCCGGCGGGATTGTGAGCGCTGCGATGGATGGAGAGCGCGTAGCGGACAGTGTTGCGCGCTAGTCGCCAGAACCGGTTCCGGCGCTCTGGCGGGAGATGAGCATTTTCTTTTCAATTAATTTATTGCGACGGTAGGCTTTGAGCTCGCTTTTGAGCTCTTTCTTATCGACGGTCACGCTTAGGTCGGGCTTGCCGCCATCGACCCAGGCCGTATACCAAAAATCGGCGATGAGGTCGGCGGAGCGGAGCAGCTGATCGTTGACAGTGTTGCCGAGTCGTGCGGCGTAGGCTTTTGCAAATTCATTGGAGTAGGTTTTGAAGGTACGGCCATTGCGTGTTTCGGTATGATATTTTACGCTGTCGGGCATTCCCTTCGACGCTTCGATCTCCTGCGCAAAGATGTCTTTCAGCAAATCGTGGCTATGGCGTACGGCCGTCCAGATAGCGACGGCGGGGTCATCCAGGTAGCGGGCCTTGTGGCCGTCACGGAGGCGGTAGCTATTCAGGTCGATCTCCGGTATGCGGCTTTCCCATAAAGAGTGGAGGCCGCGCTGGCCGGTGAGCTGGCCGTCATAGTTGATAGCAACGTGCAGGGGCACGTTGACGTCGCCGATATAGTGTCCAAGGTCGGTTGCGTAGTAGACGATGCTGTCGCGGTCGCCGCGGCGGAAGGCTTCGGTGAGAAGGCCCTTGAGGCGCTGTACCTCGTAGGGCACGTAGCCATACTTCTTTAGCGTATCGGCGGTATAGAGGCGAACGGCCTCGTCCCAGCGCAGGGGCATTTTCCATGCGGCGGAGTCGCCATAGGCTTCGAGATCGATGAAGTGGCGGGGCGCTTCCTGGGGATCGGTGTTGCGACGAACGTCGGGGCGGGGGGCTTGCCGGACGATCGAATCCCGCATTTGCCAGAAGAAGCTTTGCGTCGGGCGCGGCAGCTGGTAGATGGCAAGCTGGTTGACGGTGCGGTGTACGAGGAAACCCCAGCTGCTACAGATTAACAAAAGAAGGAGAAGGGTTACGGAAAAAATCGGTAGCTTAAACCGGCGCATATGCTAAAGTTTGGGCGAAAGTAATATTTTAACCGTATTAGCGACTCATCTAAAAACTCTGTTTATGAATATTCTCGAAGTAAGGGAGCTGGAGAAGCGGTTCTCGTCTCAGCTGGCTGTCGATAAGATCAGCTTCGAGCTGGGTCAGGGCTCGATCTTTGGACTTCTAGGACCAAATGGCGCGGGCAAGACCACGCTTATCCGCATGATCACGGGCATCTTCTATCCGGACGAGGGCTCGATCCTTTTTGAAGGCCGGCCATTTCAACCGGAGAAGGACATCCTTCAGATCGGCTATATGCCCGAAGAACGCGGCTTGTACAAGAAGATGAAGATCGGCGAGCAGGCGGTCTACCTGGCACAGCTAAAGGGTCTTGGTAAACAAGAGGCCACCAGTAAGGTCAAGTACTGGTTTGACAAATTCGATATGTTGTCCTGGTGGGGGAAGAAGGTGGAGGACCTGAGCAAGGGTATGGGACAGAAGCTGCAGTTCGTGACAACGGTTTTGCACGAGCCGAAGCTAATCATCCTGGACGAACCCTTTAGCGGGCTTGACCCGGTAAATGCCAACCTGATCAAAGACGAAATCTATGCCCTGGCGCGTAAGGGTGCGACGATCATCTTCAGCACGCACCGGATGGAACAGGTCGAAGAGATCTGTGATCATATTATCCTTGTCAATAAAGGACAGAAGATCCTGGATGGAACGGTAGGAGAAGTGAAGCGACAGTTTAAAGAGAATTTATTTCGTGTAGGAGTAGAGGGCGCTGCTGGAGAAGATGAGCCGGCAGCCTTTGAAGTAGTGAATCGTAACGAAGGGGATTGGGTAGTCAAGATCAAAGAAGGCTATCGTTCCAATGATGTCCTGGAATACTTTATCCGTAAGGGACAGCTCGTGTATTCGTTTACCGAGATACTACCTTCTCTAAACGAAATTTTTATCCAGCTCGTAGAGGGCACGCCCAGGGCACGTCAATTTCAAACCGTCTAATCTCCTTATACAATGAACAAGATATTACTGATCATGCGTCGGGAATACCTGACACGTGTTCGAAACAGGACCTTTCTTCTCAGCACTTTTTTGTTGCCAACGGTCATTATACTATTTATCGCCGGTTCGGTGGTGATTTCGCAGCAGACCAAGACCCGGCATCGGATCGCGGTGCTGGACGCCAATGGATATTTCAAGGACTATCTGAAAAGCGATTCGTCGATCAGCTTCATCTTTTCACCCGAGATCGATTCGAGCAATTATGCGCAGAAAGGCGCTACGGCGGTGATGATCATACCGCCGCTGCCGGAAGATAAGAAGACCATCTACCGCCTTAAATACAAACAGCAGCTGGGACTTGCGGGGAACGCCGACCTGCAGGGCCGGGTCGACAACGCCATCGTGGACCATCTTATCTATGAGCATACGAAGGTCAGCCGGGCTCAACTGGATTCGCTCCGGTTACAATCGAATATTGCAGAGCTGCGGAGCTATGAGGATAATGGCACCTCGGTGAAAGAGTCGAGCCAGGGACTTTCGTTTGGCATCGGTTATGCCAGCGGGATATTGATCTACCTGCTGACCTTTATCTATGGAGCAATGGTGATGCGCGGGGTGATGGAAGAAAAGACGAACCGGATTGCGGAGGTAGTGGTCAGCTCGGTCAAGCCCTTTCAGCTGATGATGGGGAAGATTACGGGGATTGGAGCGGTGGGGCTGACGCAGTTCCTGCTTTGGGTAATCCTGCTGGTGGGGCTGGCGACGGTCGCGCAGGGATTCATCTCGCCGGATACGATGAAAGAGGTGCAGCAGATGCAGCAGGCCAGCCAGGTGGGGGATGCCTCGTCGGTGGCGCGTGCGGGACAGGCGGCCCAGCAGCTATATAAGGTGCAAAACGCGCTGGCTACGGCCAACTGGGGATTGATCATCTTTTGTTTCCTTTTTTATTTTATCGGGGGCTATCTCTTCTATTCGGCCCTGTTTGCGGCGGTGGGCAGTGCGGTAAACGAAGACCCGCAGGAGGCTCAGTCGCTGATGATGCCGATTACGCTGCCGGTGATCTTTTCCTTCTTTATCATGACGGTGGCGGTACAGGACCCGGCTGGTCCGCTGGCGGTCTGGGCGAGCATCATTCCGTTTAGCTCACCGATCGTGATGATGGCGAGGATTCCGTTTGGGGTGCCGGGGACGGTTCCCTGGTGGCAGCTGGGACTGTCGATGGCCCTGCTGATCCTGGGATTTGTGGGAACGACGTGGCTGGCGGGGAAGATATACCGGACGGGGATCCTGATGTATGGGAAGAAGCCGAGCTGGAAAACAATGTGGAAGTGGGCTTTTCATAGCTAGGAACGGCTTCGGCGGGATAAATGGTAAAAAAAGGGGAATGGCGGTGCAACATTCCCCTTTTTGCTGTGTACTTTTATACGAAGGGTGTCGTAAGATGGTGAGGAGGGACAAAGGGATGGTGGAGAAATGGCGAGGGGACTGGGTTTGTGGCCGCGGGGCGGCGGGTTTTTCAACTTTGGCAGGCATAACATCAACGATAGATTTTAAGCCTCATGTGTAGTAGAAAAAACGGGACTGTTCTCAGTCCCGTTTCTTTTTATAATATTATGTAGAGTTGAGTAAGCCGGCTTAGCTGGCGTCAAGGAGGCGAAGGATGGGAAAATCGGAATTGTCCGAGCTGGAGCCGATGTCTTCGGGGAGGCACTCGATGTTTAGCTTGACCGAGGTTTTCTCCCGGATGGAGACATTGGGGCGCTTCGCCGATTGATATCCTTTTTTATCGAATTGAACGGTGACTTGCGCAGCGGGTAGCTGGGCAAAACGGAAGTAGCCTTCGGCGTCCGTTTGGACTTCCTTGGGGCTGGTCGTTCCGGGTAGAATAGCTAAAACGGTGACTCCGGAGAGTGGCTTTTTTGTAATAGCGTCCGTGACATAACCATGCAGCACGGGTTCTGCTTTACCTGTTCCGGCCTTTGCACAGAAGGCAAGGGGGAAGAGGATCAAGAAGAACAGCAATGATTTCCTGATACCCATAAAACAGTTTTGATTAATGGTGATGGGCTAGTTCTTCAATATGGCAGCGAACCACACTAAATATAGCTAAAATTTTTAAACTCCTCAAAAGAATTATCGGGGTGCGGGTAGGGTGGAATTATCGGGGTACGGGTGAGGAAAATTATGCGGGCCCGGGTAAGTAGGTAGGCGCTGAGTGGATTAAGACTCTCCCAGGTCGATTTCGGTGTTGTCGCCGATATTCAGGCTGCGGGATTCGCCTTTTACGTCGGTGTCGCTGCCGATGAGGGAGTGGGTGAGGACGATGTCGTAGAGATCGGCGAAGGAGCCGATGATGGAGTCCTTTATAATGGAGTAGTTGACTCTTGTTTTTTCGCCGATCGCGACGTTGGGGCCGACGATGGAGTTGCGGATGTCACAGCCGGGGGCGATGCTGACGGGTTGAATAATAATGGTATTCTCGAATTGGTGCTCCGGGGCGATGGTGCCGCCGAATTTCTTTAGCAGCTTGGCGTTGGAGTCGAGGAGGGTTTCTCTCTTGCCGCAGTCGTACCAGTTCTGAACTTTGAAGGCGCGGAACTTTACGCCGTTTTTGATCATACACTCGATGGCGTCGGTGAGGTTGTATTCACCGTAGCTGGTGACGTTGTTGCGGATATTATTTTCAAGACAACTAAAAAGCACGTTCGTTTCGCGGATGCGGTAGATGCCGACCAGGGCCATGTTGGATTTGGGGATCTGGGGCTTCTCCACTACCCTGTCGATGCTGCCGTCGTCTTCGAGCTCTGCAACACCGAAGTTGCGCGGGTCGTCGACGCGTTTGACGCCAAGCAGGGAATGGGGCTGGCTGAGCACGTCCCTGACGTCGTATTCGCAGATCGTATCGCCGAGGACGATAAAGATTTCGTCTTCGCCGACGATGGGGCGGGTGAGAAGAACGGCGTGGCCGATGCCCTGGCGTTCGTTTTGATAGACGAAGTGGGCGGTCAGCTGAGGATATTTTTGTTTGACGAAGTCCTGGATTTTTTCGCCGAGGTAGCCGACGATAAAGATGAACTCGGTGATGCCGGCTTCCATCAACTGGTCGACGATGATGGAGAGGATTGTTTTACCCGCTAAAGGAATCAAAGCCTTGGGTTGCGTATATGTATGCGGTCGTAGTTTGGTGCCGGCACCTGCTACGGGAATGATCGCTTTCATGTTGAAATGGTTGGCTAAACGGACCAAGGTCCGATTAGCGCGTCTAAAATAGTGAATTTTATTCTTTTTAAGTCACCCTCCCGAATTTAAGCCCGGTTACCTACCTTTGCGCCATGCAAAAAGATACTTTAGTCTTCGACCTCATTCAGAAAGAGCTGGAGCGTCAGCGTCATGGTATTGAATTAATCGCATCCGAAAATTTCACTTCTCTGCAAGTTATGCAGGCGATGGGAACGGTGCTGACCAATAAATACGCAGAAGGGTATCCCGGCCGCCGCTATTATGGCGGATGTGAGGTTGTCGACCAGGTGGAGCAGCTGGCCATCGATCGTCTAAAGCAAATCTTTTCGTGTGAGTACGCCAATGTTCAGCCGCATAGCGGAGCGCAGGCCAATGCTGCGCTGATGCTCGCGATTTTACAGCCGGGAGATACGATCCTGGGATTGGACCTGAGCATGGGCGGTCACCTGACGCATGGTTCTCCGGTAAACTTCTCCGGGAAGCTGTATCGTCCTGTTTCTTATGGCGTCGGTCGTGAAGATGGCCGGGTCGATTATGATATGATGGAGTCCGTCGCCAAGAAGGAAAAGCCGAAGGTGATCATCTGCGGCGCCAGCGCTTATAGCCGCGACTGGGATTATGCCCGGATCCGCGCCATTGCCGATAGCATCGGAGCGTTCGTGATGTGCGATATGGCGCATCCGGCCGGCCTGATCGCCAAGGGGCTGCTGAACAATCCCTTCGATCACTGTCATTTCGTGACTTCGACTACCCATAAGACTTTGCGCGGTCCCCGCGGCGGCATCATCATGATGAAGAAGGATTTCGACAATCCTTTCGGCTTGAAGGACGTGAAAGGAAATATCCGGCCGATGAGCAACCTGATCGATATGGCGGTTTTCCCGGGTACGCAGGGTGGTCCGCTGGAGCACGTGATCGCGGCGAAGGCGGTGGCGTTCGGCGAGATACTCTCGGATGGATTTACCGTGTATGCAAAACAAGTTGTATCCAATGCCCAGACCATGGCGAAGAGCTTCCTGGACAAGGGTTATCATATCGTTTCGGGCGGCACGGACAATCACCTGCTGCTGATCGACCTGCGGAACAAGGATATCAGCGGGAAGAAGGGGGAGATTGCGCTGGGTAAGGCTGAGATTACGGTCAATAAGAATATGGTGCCTTTCGACGACAAGAGCGCCTTTATCACTTCGGGTATCCGCGTGGGTGTGCCGGCGATCACGAGCCGTGGGATGAAGGAGTCGCATATGGCGACGGTAGTGGAGATGATCGATAAGGCGTTGATGAATGCGGAGAATGAGAGTGTGCTGGCGGCGTTGAAGGGAGATGTGAATGCGTTTATGAAACAATTCCCGTTGTATCCAGAATTGGGATAGTCCCGGTTGCGCGATTGCGCGGATAATAATACATAATTATGCTGCAGAGAAAACAAACTTTATGGATGTTGCTGGCGCTTGTGTGCGCGGCGCTCACCTTTAAATTTGCCTTTTACTTTGGAAATATGAAGGTAGGGCTGAACGGGATTGCGCCGCTGGAAGTGAAGGCGGTGCCCACCTTTGGAGCCGGCTCGGTTAGCGCGGGTTCGGGGAGTGTGCTGATCCTGATCGTTACGGTCATCATCCTTGCAGGTATTCTCATTAATATTTTCAACTTCAAGTCGAGGGGAAAGCAGCTTTGGATCACGATCGGGCTGTTTATCCTGTCCCTGCTGAATATCTTTCTTTATTGGTGGAAGAGCGGTACTCCGCCTTTCGAATCCGGCAGCTATAGCATCGGTATGCTTTTTACGCTGGCTATTCCTGTTTTTTTAATTATGGCCGCTCTGGGGATTAGGAAGGACCAGCGGCTGGTCAAGAGCGCAGACCGTTTGCGGTAAGGCAAAACGGACATTGGGTGTATCAAAAGCGAACAGTCTTTCTACGAAACATTTCGTAAAACATTGGTTTTTAAGGTCGAAGCTTTAAGGCATTGATCTTGTGGGAGTTTTGCGGCAATTTTTGTCCGAGTCAAAAAACTCAAAACTTCCGCGTTTATGTTCAAAAACTATCTCCGCATTGCCTTCCGCAATCTCTGGAAGCATCGAGTCTATTCCTTTCTCAACATTTTGGGGCTGACGGTCGGGATGTCGGCTTGTTTTCTGATCTTTTTATACGTCCGGTTTGAGCTGAGCTACGACAACTTCCATTCCAAGAAGGACAGGATCTATCGCATCAACTGCGATATCAAGACGCCGACGGAAACGATGAATATCGGGGTTTGTTCGGCCCCGATGGCTATCAATGCGAAGGATGAGTTTGCGGAGATCGATAAGGTAGTCAGGGTCGACCAAAGCAATTACCTGTTTCGCAGGGGAGATATCAAGTTCCAGGAAGAGCATTGTGCGATGGCCGATTCGACCTTTTTCGAGGTCTTTGACTTCCCGTTGCTGAAGGGTGACCCGGTGACGGCGCTGCGGGAGCCGTTTAGCGTCGTGCTGTCCGAATCAGCGGCGAAGAAATATTTTGCCGGCGCCAACCCGATGGGACAGACGCTCCTGATGACGGAGGATGGATTTCCCACGAAGGTAACGGGAGTCATGAAGGATATGCCGGAGAATACGGAGCTGAAGGCGGACCTGTTCATCTCCAAGTCGACCTCCAAGCGGTTCGACTCTTCGGAGGACCGGCGCTGGGGCAGCTTTGGGATGTGGTCTTATGCCCTGCTGAAGCCCAATGTCAATGCGGCTGCGCTGGAGAAGAAGTTCCCGGCGTTTTTGAAGAAGCGCAACGGGACGGAGCAGGACAAGAGCAAGATGTACTTCAGCCTTTTCCTGCAGCCATTGACGGATGTGTATCTGAAAGCGGGCAAGCGGGGTGCGCCGGAGTCGGGCAGCCTGTCCAACGTATATATCTTTTCGATCGTGGGAGCCTTTATCCTGCTGATCGCCTGTATCAACTTCATCAACCTGACGACGGCGCGGTCGACGGAGCGGGCCAAGGAAGTGGGCATCCGCAAGGTGGTAGGCGCCGAGCGGGGGCAGCTGACGAATCAGTTCCTGGGTGAATCGATTTTGCAGGCACTGATTGCTTTTGTGCTGTCGATCGGGGTCGTGGCGCTGATGATTCCGGGCTTCAATTTCCTGGCGGGCAAAACGGTGAGTCCAGGGCTGTTCCATCATCCGGAGTATATCGTCTGGCTGTTTGCCATCGCGTTGGGGATCGGCCTGCTGGCGGGTGTGTATCCGGCGTTGGTGCTGTCGGCCTTCCAGCCGATCACGGTGTTGAAGGGCCGGTTTGCGACGGGGACGAAGGGGCTGCTGCTCCGGAGGGGACTGGTCGTATTTCAATTTGTCATTTCGATCGCGTTTATCGCTTCTACCTTCATCGTCTACTCGCAGCTGAACTATATGCGCAGTCAGGATCTGGGCTTTAACAACCAGCAGATGATGGTCCTCGATACGCATGGGGACAAGCACAAGAAGGCGCTGAAGACGGAGATTGCGCGGATGCCGGGTGTGATCTCGGCGGCGATGTCGTCGAGTGTGCCTGGGGGTGGGAATATGGGGGCGTATTCGGTGGTGCAGAATCAGAAGGGGGATATGCAGATCGCAAATCTGGACCTGTACTTCGTAGACTTCGATTATCTGCCGCAGTACCAGATGAAGATCATTGCGGGGCGGGCTTTTTCGCGGGATTTTGGGGCCGATACGACGCACTCGATGGTCCTGAACGAGGCTGCGGTCAAGCTTCTCGGTTACCATACCCCGCAGGAGGCGATCGGGCGGAAGTTCCAGCAGTGGGGACGGGAGGGGCAGATCATCGGCGTGGTGAAGGATTT
>JAFDYG010000186.1 GCA_018267545.1 Bacteroidota bacterium | reverse complement strand
GTAAGCTAAGTCCCAAACGGATCAACTTTTCTTCTGCGGTTGTAATTTCCATATAATCTGTGTTATTCATTATTCAATAAGTTTCGGATCGGGTATCGTCTGATAGACTTTATCCTCTCCATTGATTTCTACGCCATACCAGGACACGACTGCCCTGTATTCATATGCGCGTGTGCCATCCAGGATAGACATGGGCAGCCGGAAGCTTCCGTCCGGAGCTATGTCCACCAGCTCCGATTTCTTCCAGGGGGCGGCATACAGGGTCTCTACCTGTCCGGTATAGGGGCGATAATAGAAATAACCTTTCTTTACTACGCCCTTCCAGGGACCGGCGACCGAGCCGGTAAAGATGGGCCGCCCACCTGTCGCCGGGCTCTTCCCGGTTCGAACGTCGATGACTTCCTTAAAAGCCCGCTCGACATTCTCCAGCCGCACCACGACCGGGTTCGGCCAGCGTTGGTCGTCGTAAATCCGCTGCGCCTTTACGACCGAGACTTCCAGACCGCTATCCGTTTGCCTCCACCGGGAGGAGACGTCCAGGTTTTTGTACTCGATGCGAAGGCTGCTCTGTCCCAGCACGTCTGCCCTGGTCGATGCAGTACTGCGGGCGGAATGTAACAGAAACTTTCTCCGTTCACCTTCCTTCCAGCCTTCGACGTTTGTGATAATCGCATAAAGGGTACGATCACCCTTTGCCGTAAACCAGGTATCGCCTTCCCTGCTTACGACCCACGAATGCACGCTATCCATGCAATCGTGATTGATAAAATACCAGGCCGCCATCTCCCGCAGCCGTTCCTCCTGCTCGATGGGAAGCTCTCCGTTGGGCTTGGGACCGACGTTGAGCAGCAATGACCCGCCCTTCGCCCGCGCTTCTATATCCAGGCCAATCAGCTGCGTCCCCGACTTGTACCGCTCGTGTGTGGGCTGATATTGCCAGGCCGTTCCCATGGTGATGCAGGAAAGCCAGGGATCGGTAATCGCCGCACCGGGCAGTACCTGTTCAGGTGTCTTCATCGCGCCGCGTGTAATGAGCAAATCGGGATTAATTTTCCAACAAGTGGATTTTACTACTTCCTTCGGTTCGCCGTCGATAAAAAGCAGGTCGATCTTCCCATAGTTCCTCATCAGCTCCTCGCACTGCCGGCGCGTATAGTCGTCATAGGCCTTCCGCGTAGCCGCGTCCATCGCTGTGTCGCCGCGCTGGATGGGGAGATGGTGCTCATACAGGAAATGGAAGTCTTCGGGGGAAAAATAAAACCCTACCTGCAGCCCTTCGGCGCGCGTCGCTTCCACGAATTCACGGAGCATGTCCTTGTGATAAGGCGTGTTCATGCAGTTAAAGTCCGTCGTCTTCGTGTCCCACAGACAAAAACCGGAGTGGTGTTTGGTCGTAAACATGATGTACTTCATCCCGGCCAGCTTTGCCAGCACCGCGATCTCGTGCGGGTTGAAGCGATAAGGGTCGAAGGTTTTCGGCAGCTGGTCGAAGTAGCGACGTACGTATTCATCGGAAGCTCCGACCAGTGAGTGGCTGATCACGACGCCCAGCTGTGCGTCTACGCCGAAGTGGATAAAAAGGCCGCTGCCGGCCTGCCGGAACCAGTCGACTCGTTCGGGTTTGTTCCAATTGAAGTCACTGGATCCGGCGTCTTTTACGACATCGTTTTGTGAAAAGACCGACAGCGGCAATAAGGCACAGATACTATATACAATGAACGTCCTTAACCTCATGTTCGTTATTTCTTGTCCCACCAGACGCGTGTCATGATATCATCCGCACCTTGTCTGGCGACGGCAGCCTTGTAAGAATCCCCGTTCAGGTTCTGTTCGTTCAGGGGATACAGTCCTCTGCGCCAGATCTGCCCGCCGGTAGCATTACCGGGGTAGTTGTTGGGCGTCAGTGCGGGATAACCCGTGCGGCGGTAGCTGGCGAAGGCTTCGTTCCCGTTGGGGAAGATGCTCACCCAGAATTGCGTATATACCTGTTTCAATTGAGCATCGAGGGTGCCCGCAGCGAGGGGATTGGCGGCTACATATGCATTCACCGCTCCGGAAGAAATGGTTCCTGCCGAACCCGCGATGATGGACCACTGGCGAAGAGCCGCCTGGACTCCGCTTGTATAAAGTGAGGCGGCAGTCGCACCCGAATACCAGCCGCGCAGCGCGGCCTCGGTCATCAGGAAATAGGCTTCTGCGGGGGTAAAGATCAGCTGCGGAGAGCCCAGCAAAAGAACCGTCTTCGGATTGGGTTCCGAGTAAGTGACGAAGTTGGCTGGCCTTACGTTGTTGATATTCGAAGGCATCCCCTTCTGAATAGCTACGGAAGTATCGGGAACGCCGTTGTTATATACGATGGAGATGATCGGCAGACGGGGGTCGTTGGTGGACTTCAGGTAATTGATCCATGCTTCCTGATATTTACCGCCTTCCGTATTCGTGCTGCCGTTCTGGGCGATATAATCGCTGTTCCAGAGGTTGTACGCCATCGGGTTCTGATTGATGATCTGGCCGGAGGAGAGATAAGGCATCTTGGCGATGTCCGCATCCGTAGTGATCACGCCGCCAGCAATGGCCTTGGTTGCCCAGGTCTGAGCACTGGCGATGTCGACCTTTGTCATCCGCATGGCCAGACGCAGCATCAGGGAGTAGGCGAACTTCTTCCATTGCGCCGTATTGCCGCCATAGATGAGGTCTGCCGCGCCGAACGTAGTCTTGCTGGCATCCAGGCTTGACGCCGCACCATCGAGCTCGGAAAGCATATTGGCGTAGATGGCCTGCTGCGGGTCGTAAGCGGGTTTGTAAAGGGAAGAGTCATACCCGAGGCCTGCCTGGGAATAAGGAATATCTCCATAGATATCTGTCAGCTTTGCAAAACAAAAGACACGCCAGATCCGGGCGGCGGCCAGGAGGTTCACCTTGGTCGGGTCGCTTTTCACCGCTTTGATCACGATACCGATCTCGTTGATCTGGTTGGGGTAGCCTGCGCTAAAGCCGGCGTAAGTTTGCGTAGTCTGGCTGGCTACGTATTTGGAGCCAAAGCCGGCCACGTCATTGTAGCTGGTCGTGTATTGCATCACCCCCTGCAGGATGGGGAACATGCCGTCGCCCCCATAGGAGCCGGTGGCGGCGCCCATACCGTCATACAGGGCCTTGGTGAACACAAACCCGGGGGTCGGCGTCGAGACGGCGTTGGGGTTGATATTCTGTGTATCGAAATTCTTTGTACAGGAAGTCTGCGCGAGCGCACATAATCCTACAATAGCGCCTATATATCTTTTCATATCTTTTTTCGTTTTGAGTATTCAATTAAAATTTTACCGACAGGTTCAAACCATAGGAACGGGTCCGGGGCAGACCGATAGATTCGAAGCCCTGGGAGTTGCTGTTGGTAAAGCTTTGTTCCGGATCGAAGTTCTTTGTCTGTTTGTACAGGGTGAGCAGGTTACGAGCGACAAAGGAGATGCTGGCCGATTGCAGCTTGGCTACACCGATCTTGCTGACCGGGATATTGTAGGAGAAGATAACCTGACGCAGCTTGACAAAGCTGCCATCGTGCAGGAACAGGTCCGAATACACTTTATAGTTGTCGTAGTATGGACGGAGGTTAGCGACTGGGATCGTATTGGTATACTTGTTACCGGCCTGGTCTACGCCATGAACGGTGAGGCCATTTTCACGACCGGGCAGCGTAGACTTGAGCTTGCCCATACGGGTGGCGTACACTTCGAAGATGGAGAAGATCTTATTGCCGAATTTACCGTCGAGCAGGAAGCTAAAGCCCCAGCGTTTGTAGTGGAACTCCTGGGTCATACCCATGGTCCAGGGAGCCACGCTCCTACCCAGGTTATGCTGGGCGCTCATGACAGGCAGACCGCTGGAAGCATTGAACACGGTATCTCCGTTGGCGTTCTTTTGCATGCTGGTACCGACGAGCTCGAAGGCAGATTGTCCCACGACATGGTTAAGATACGCCCAGCCGCCGACCGCGGATGCAACCTGGATGCTGTTGAAGCCGGGTAAAAGAGAAACGACCTTGTTGTTGTTATAAGAAACGTTGTAGCTGACCGTCCACTGGAAGTCGCTGCGCTTGATGATCGCGCCGGTGAGCTGTACCTCGATCCCTTTGTTGCGCATGTTCGTGCTGTTGGCGAGGTTTACGATTGCGTTGCTGTAACCGCTGGTAGTAGACACCGCAGCGGGGAAGATATCGCGTTTCGTAGAACGGTCGTACAAGGTCACGTCGATTCCCAGTCTTTGCTTGAGCATGCTCAATTCAAAGCCGGCTTCTATCGTAGTAGAAGTATAGGGAAGGAGCTTGTTATTGGTAATGGAGTTCGTATTGTTATTGTTGGGGTCGGGCGTTACGTTCTGCAAAGGCTGACCGGAGCTGGGCACATTGCTATAGGTCAGATTGATCTGATAAGGGTCGGCCTGACCACCGCCTGCCTGCGCCCATGAACCTCTGATCTTAGCCAGGTTGAAGATAGAAGGCAGTCTGACGGCGTCGGACAGGATGAAGCTGCCGCCGACACTGGGATAGAAGATGCCATAGTTACCCTTGCTAAGTGTGGAGAACCAGTCCTGACGGCCGGTGACCGAAATGAACAACAAGTTTCTAAAGTCGAAGTCTACGGCGCCGAATGCGGAGTTTGTCGTCAGGTGTCCATTATAAGGCGTAACGGAAGAGGTAGCCAGGTTGGCGAAGGAATAGAAATAGGGAATCGTAAAGGTCGAGCCGTCCATCTTCAGGTAATTCTCTGAAAACTTACGGCCGTTGGCTCCCGCCAATACGGAGATATTCAGGTCCTCGCCGATATGCGTTTTATAGTTAGCTGTCAGCAGGCTGTTCGTCTCGGTGACGTCGTCCTTCAGACCGGTGTATTGTCCGTTGGGTACATAAAGCGTACCGGTCGGCAGCACGTTGGAATAGTTGTAACCGAAGTAATCCTGGCTGACCGTTCCTTTGATGGTAAGGTTCGCGATCGGTTTGTAGATGATGGAGGCCTGACCGACGAAACGATTCTTGGTATCGTTCTCCTGGTATTTATTCGCTACGAAATAACCGTTGGAAGCGATAGCGGCGTCGTTCCAGAGGATCTCGTTGCCGTTGGAGTCGTACCCTGGCTTCAGCCAGCGAACGTCGGCGGTGTTGGCGATTTCCAGCGGCGTCCAGTTGGGGTTACCGAGTGCGTCGCCCGCGCCTGTACGGCCGTGGCCTTTTTCGAGATTGTACTGCGCCAGGGCTTCGATGGACAGATGGTCGTCGAGACGTGCTCCGAGGGCGAGGTTTACGACCTTACGGTCATAGGTAGTATTGGGGAGGATGCCCTTGCTGTTGAGATCGGACAGGCTGAACCGATAGGTCACGTTTTCGTTGCCGCCAGTCATGGCGACGGTATTGGTCCAGGTCTTTCCGGTCTGGTAGAAATTCTTCAGATTGTCCTTCTTTGCCGTATAAGGGTGGGTCTTTCCGTCGACGCCTACATAATCCGTAGAGCCGTCGATCTTCGAACCCCAGGAGCGGCGGCCCGTGGCCTGGGAAGCAGCAAGCGTCGTCGGCTTTACACCGCCGTCGCCCTGGCCGTATTCATATTGAAAGTCGGGGTTGACGGCCACGTTTTCGAGCGTACCGGTCGTATTGTATTCGACACCGACGCCTTTTTGGGCCCGGCCTTTTTTGGTCGTGATGAGGATAACGCCATTGGCGCCGCGGGAGCCGTAGAGGGCTGCGGCGGTACCGCCTTTCAGGACGGTGAAGCTTTCGATGTCATCGGGGTTGATGCCGCCGATACCATCGCCTTTATCGATGTTGAAGGTAATCCCATTGGAGGTAGGCGCTCCGCCGGGTACGCTATTGTTCATCGGCATACCATTAATTACATAGAGGGGCTGGTTTTCGCCGAACAGCGAACCCGTACCGCGGATGGTGACGCGGCTGCTGCCGCCGGGGCCGGTAGAGAGACCTGCGGCATTGACGCCAGCCACCTTGCCCGAGAGGGCATTTGCAATATTATTTTCACGAGCCTGTGTAAATTCGGAGCCTTTTACTTCGGTAACGGCATAACCCAGGGCTTTCTTCTGGCGGCCGATACCGAGGGCCGTTACGACGACTTCGTTAAGACCGCGGGTGTTGTCGAGGGCCACCAGGATGTCGGATTGTCCGGCCTGGGCGGTTAGCTTCTTCGATTCAAAACCGACAAAGCTGAGCTCAAGCTCTACATTTTTGCCGCTCAGGGACGCGGGAAGGGCCAGATCGAATGCGCCCGTGGCATCGGTAGCGGTTGCAATTTTTTTGTTGTTGGAAACGGCGACGGTAACGCCGGCGAGAGGAGCACCATCGGGGCCTTTTACGGAGCCTTTCAGGTGTGGCCCGCCGCCTTGCTGGGCGCGGCCAAGAGAGGAAATAAATAAGCAGCAAGCCAGGAGGCTGCACCAAACAGTTAGTTGGAATTTTGTCATGAGCAATGAGTTTAGTTTTGGTGAACCGGTATGCAGTTTTTGCAGATTCCTAGCCGAATGTATCATAAAAATTTGTAAGAGCGAAAATTATTTGCAAATTATTTGCACCTATTGATGCATTTTAACCTCAAAACGCGCCGGAATGAACGGGAAGGCGCAAAAAATGCAAAAAATGCAAAATTCCCCTGCCAGGAACGGCCAGATATCCTATCTTTATCTATTGCAATCAACCAAGATCGTCAGTGCATGACAAAGATTAAAGCCAATGGTATCCCCGTCGCTCTACCCAAGAAAGAGCGGAAAAATCTGATCCTCAAACAGGTCAGCATTCACACCCGGCTTATGTACAATGACCTTGTCAATCTGATCGACGTCTCGGAGGACACTATCCGGCGGGACGTAAATGAGCTGGCCGAGGAAGGCCAGCTTATCCGGATCAAGGGGGGAGCCATGTCTGCAGCCTACCATATCGGTCATGACTCACAGACTTATGCGCAGTCCAGCAAGCACGTTATTGCCGATAAGACACTGACGCTGCTCAGAGAAGACATCATCGTGCTGATCGGGGGCGGGACCACGGCCAGAGAGTTTATCAAGAAAATACCCAATACGCTTCGCGCCACCTTTGTTACGGTCAACGTACTGACAGCAGTAGAGCTGCTGGACAAGCCCATGATCAAAACGATCATGATCGGCGGCCAGATCTCCGCCTACAGCCAGATGACCGTCAGCGGCGAAGTCTTCGAATACCTGGCCGGCATCAAGGCCGATCTTTGCATTCTGGGGACCAATGCCATCGACCCCGGCAATGGCCTGACCGATTCCGACTGGGAGACGATACAGGTGAAGAAGGCCATGATTAAGGCTGCCGAGAAGGTGGCGGTCATCGCCATTTCGGAGAAGCTCAATTCCAATATGCAGATGAAGATTGCCGATATCGAAGAAATCGACTATCTTATCACGGAATTGGCGCCGGATAGTGCTGAGCTTCAGCCCTATCGGTCGAAGAACCTAACGATATTATGAGGTATTTTACACTCCCCTGTTTGTTATTTTTTTGCTTGTCCTCCTTCGCACAGCTCACCGTAAAAAAGCTGACGACCGAGAATCTTTCCGATCCGATCAATATCGATAGTAAACAACCACGGCTTAGCTGGCAGCTGGAAGGCCCCGGCCATTCCATCCGGCAGCAATATTATGAGATTCGTGTCGGCGACAAGCCCGGGTCCGGAACCTGCTGGAGCACCGGCAAGACCGGTTCTTCCCAGTCCCAGCAGATCGTTTATGCCGGTACGCCGTTACAATCCGGGAAACGATATTACTGGCAGGTCCGTGTATGGGACGACAAGGACCACGCTTCGGAGTGGAGCAAGCCCGCCTTCTGGCAGATGGGGGTCCTGAATCCCCAGGACTGGAAGGCGCAGTGGATACAGGCAGGAGGAGCCTACGACAGCACCCGCAGCCCCTTGCTCCGTACTACGTTCAAGGCGGGCAAGAATATCGCTTCGGCCACGGTCTATGCGACCGCACACGGTCTTTATGAAGCCCAGCTGAATGGCCAGCGTATCGGGGACGCCTATCTGACGCCCGGCTGGACCTCTTATACTAAACGGCTCCAATACCAGGCATACGACGTCACGGACATGGTCAAGCCCGGGAACAACGCCATCGGGGCCCTCATCGGCAGCGGCTGGTACCGCGGGTACATCGGATTCGACGGTCAGCATAACTTTTATGGCAAGGACCTCTCGCTGCTGATGCAGCTGGTGATTCGATACAAGGATGGACATACCGAAACCATCGCCACCGGGCCGGACTGGAAGTCGAGCTATGCCGCAGTCATCCGCTCGGAGATCTATGACGGCGAGACCATCGACCACCGGCTAAAGAAAGAAGGCTGGAGCACACCCGGCTATGATGCAGGGGACTGGGTGGCCGTACATACAAACGATTATTCCAGGAGTAATTTGGTCGCCACGGCCAATGAGCCCATCAAAAAGCACGAAATCTTCTCCTCTCCAAAAGCGCTCACTACGCCAAAAGGGGAACAGGTTCTCGACTTCGGTCAGAACCTGACCGGCTGGGTGCAGGTGAAGATAAAAGGAAAGGCGGGCGATACCATTCGAATTTCGCACGCCGAGGTATTGGATAAGGAAGGAAATTTTTATACGACCAATCTGCGCCGGGCTCAAGCGACGGATCTCTTCATCCTGAAAGGAGGCGAAGAAGAAGTTTTCGAGCCGCATTTCACGTTTCACGGTTTCCGTTATATCCGGGTAGAGACCTCTACCGGCCCCATCAAACCGGAAAACTATACGGCCGTCGTCCTTTACTCCGACATGCCGGCCACGGGCGGCTTCGAGTGCTCCAATCCACTGATCAATCAGCTGCAGCATAATATTCAATGGGGACAGAGGGGGAACTTTCTGGACGTGCCTACCGATTGTCCGCAAAGAGACGAGCGGCTGGGTTGGACGGGAGACGCACAGGTCTTTTCCCGTACGGCAGCCTTCAACCGGGGCGTGGAAAGCTTCTTCGAAAAATGGCTGAAGGACGTAGCGGCTGATCAGCAGCCGTCGGGCGCCGTTCCATTCGTTATCCCGAATGTGCTGGGCGATGGAACCAGCACGGGCTGGGCCGACGTAGCCACTATCATTCCCTGGAATATGTACCTGGTCTATGGAGACCGGCAGATTCTCGATAATCAATATCCCAGCATGAAGGCATGGGTAGACTATATGCGGAAGCAGTCCAGGAACGATCTCTGGAATACGGGAAGTCATTTTGGCGACTGGCTTTTCTATCGGCCCTTCGACGATAACGACGGCCGTTCCGCCGTCACCGACAAATACCTGATCGCGCAGTGCTTCTATGCCGGCTCGACACAGCTGCTCATCAACGCGGCCATGGTTACCGGCAATAAGGATGACGCCGTTTCTTATGGAATCCTTCTGAAGAAAATAAAAGATGCTTTCTTAAGAGAATACGTGACGCCCGACGGCCGATTGGTATCGAGTACGCAGACGGCGTATGTGCTGGCCCTGCAGTTCGATATGCTGCCGGAGAACCTGCGCAAGCAAGCGGCGGAGAGACTGGTGCAGAACATAAAAG
>JAFDYG010000185.1 GCA_018267545.1 Bacteroidota bacterium | reverse complement strand
TGGATATTTCGTACATTATCAACGAATTGGGGGAAGACAGGCATTTGTATTTCAACGCAGTCGCTCCCCCGATCATACAGAGCAGCAATTTCAGGGTCAACACCGTCGACGAGCTCAGGGACCTTTTTGCGGACGAATTTAGCGGGTACCTCTATAGCCGTGGCCTCAACCCCACCGTCGACATCCTCCGGAAGAAGCTGGCAGCCCTCGACGGAGCCGAAGATGCTCTCGTCTTCAACAGCGGAGCCTCCGCTATCTTTGCCGCCGTACTGACCAACGTCAAAGCCGGAGACCATATCGTCTCGGTCGACAAACCCTATACCTGGGCACAACGGATGTTTGACGTGATCCTGCCCCGGTTCGGCGTAACCACCACTTATATTGATGGCACCAGGATCGAAAACTTCGAACGCGCAATCCTTCCCAACACGACCCTGATCTATCTGGAGTCTCCCAATTCCTGGGACTATAAGCTGCAGGATTTAAAGGCGGTAGCGGAACTCGCCCGCTCGGAGAATATCGTCACCGTTATCGACAACAGCTATTGCACACCGATCTATCAGCGGCCCATCGACTACGGCATCGACCTGGTCATGCAGACGGCGACTAAATACATCGGGGGCCATAGCGATACCGTCGGCGGCGTGCTTTGCGGAACCAGGGCCATGATGAAGAAAATCTTCGACAGCGAGCTGTGCAACGCGGGTCTTGGGGCTACACCATTCAACGCCTGGCTCCTGCTCAGGGGGCTCCGGACCATGCACGTCCGCCTCGAGCACGTTGGCCGGACAACCCGGAAAATCGCCGATTATCTAAAAAGTCATCCCCGGGTAGACGGCATTCTTTTTCCCCTCGATGAGACTTTTCCGCAATATGAGCTGGCTCGCCGGCAGATGAAGGACGCCTGCGGTCTGCTGAGTTTTTATGTCCACGCCCGGACGCGGGATGAGATCGTCCGCTTCTGCGAGTCGCTGAAACACATTATGATGGCCGTCAGCTGGGGCGGACACGAGTCCCTCATTCTGCCGAAATGCGCCTCCCTGACGGAGGCGGAATTCGACCCCTCGGTAAAGGAGCATCGCATGCTTAGGCTCTATACCGGGCTGGAAGAACCGGAGTATTTGATGGCTGACCTGCAACAAGCCTTCCAAAACGTATGGCAATAAAGGCTTCCTCCGATTTTGGCGGGATGAAAATTGCATTAAATTTGTTCCAGTATGAAAAAACTGCTGCTAATCTTATTTCTATCTATTCTCTTGAACCCTACCGGCTATGCGCAGGACAAATGGGACCTGAGGAAATGCGTCGAATACGCGATGGCGAATAATATCTCGATCAAGCAGGCCGACGTACAGGCCCGGCTGTCCGAGCTTACAATGAAGCAAAGCAAGCTCTCTCAAATACCTACGCTGAGCTTTTCCACCGGGCTGGGGATCAACTCGGGGAACTCACTCAATACGACGACATACACGATTAATACCAATACCTACGCATTCAACAGCTATTCCGTACAGGCCGGCGTGACGGTCTATAACGGTCTTTACCTGCATAACCTCATCGCCTCCAACCGCATGGCCTGGCAGGCGTCCCTGGCCAATTCGGAAAAGACCAAAAATGATGTTTCCCTCAATGTCGCCAACGCCTATCTGCAGGTGCTTCTGACAAAAGAGCAAAGCGAAGCCTCACAGCTACAGCTCCACCTCTCCCAGAATCAGCTGGAGATTACCCGCAAGCAGGTAAGGGCCGGATCGCTGCCCGAGCTGAATGCCGCCGAGCTGGAGTCGCAGGTCGCCCAGGACAGCAGCACCTATATCGGCAGCGTTGGAAATATCCAGCAGGCCATTTTAACACTAAAGGCCTATATGGGGCTGGACGCATCGGTGCCTTTCGAAGTATATACGCCGCCTGTAGACGATATTCCCATCGAAAAGCTGACCGACCTGCAGCCCGAACCCGTCTATTCCCTGGCGTTGGCCAATCAGCCCCAGCAAAAGATGGACGCTCTCCAGATCGAGGCCGCCCGCTATACCGAGAAAGCTACGAAAGGAGCCATGTTGCCCCAGGTATCTCTCTTTGGTAATGCAGGAAGTAACTTCGTCACCACCCCGACCCCGACTCCGACCGTCTATTCATTGTACTTTCCCCACTCTATCGGATACGTCAACGGAACAGGCGCGCAGGTACTAAACGATAGCATCTCCGGGGTTCGATACCAGGACAGCCATACCCCTTATTTCAAACAGCTCAACCAGTATTTCCAACAGAGCTTCGGCGTAAACGTCAGCATCCCCATCCTGAACAACGGCATCCTCCGGACCAATCACGCCAAATCCAAGCTCAATCTGCGCAACCAGGAGCTGCAGCGCGACCAGGACAACCTGACCCTCAAGCAAAATATCTACCAGGCCTATACCGCTGCCGTCACGGCGCTGCAGAAGTTCGAAGCGAATAAGATCTCCGTCACCGCCACGCAGAAGAGCTATGACTACGCGCAGAAAAGATACGCCGTCGGAATGCTCAACACGATCGACCTGCTGACAAATCAGAACAACTTTTTCAACGCCCGCATCAACCTCCTTTCCGCCCAGTACGACTATGTCTTCAAGATGAAAGTGCTTGAATTCTACAAAGGACTGGGAATCAAACTGACTAAAGAATAATCGAACATGAATAAGAAATTGCTCTTCCTTATCATAGGCGTCGTCGCTCTCGTCCTGGTCCTGGTCGCCGTGCAATCCCTTGGGAAAAAAGACGGTACGAAAGTGTCTTCCGAAAAGGTCGCCAAACGCAACATCACCGAGATCGTCACCGCCAGCGGGAAAGTCTATCCCGAGAAAGAAGTAAAGATCAGCCCCGATATCTCCGGTGAGGTCGTCGACCTCGGCGTCGTACAGGAAGGGGACAGCGTCCATAAAGGACAAGAGCTCGCAAGAATCTACGCGGACGTATACACGAATCAGCGCGACCAGGCCGCCGCACAGATGAACCAGCAGCAGGCCATGGTTTCCAATATGCAGGAGCAGCTTCCCGGTCTCAAAGCGACCATGGAAACGTCGAAGAGAACCCTCGATCGTCAGAAGCAGCTGCTCGACCAGAAGGTCATCTCACAAGCCGAATACGAGTCGGCCGAAAATTCTTATAGAACCGCCCAGTCGGGCTATATGGACGCGCTGCAAACGGTACGGGGCAAGCAGGCTTCCGTCGTCAGCGCAAAGGCCAACCTCACCATCGCCGCCAAGAACCTCAGCCGGACTACCGTCGTCTCTCCAATCGACGGTGTCGTCTCCCTGCTGAGCATCAAGAAGGGCGAGCGCGTGGTCGGTAACTCCATGATGGCCGGTACCGAGATGATGCGCGTCGCCGACATGAGCAAAATCGAAACCATCGTCGACGTCGGCGAGAACGATATCCCCAAGGTTCACCTCGGAGACTCCGCGATCATTACCGTAGACGCCTATAACAACCGCAAATTCCGCGGTGTCGTCACCCAGATCGCAAGCAGCGTAACCACCGCGCTCGGTACGTCCACCACGACCGTATCTACCAATGACGTCACCAACTACAAGGTACACATCCGGATCTCCCCGGAGTCTTATAAGGACCTCATCGACCCCGCGCATCCCAAGAGCTTCCCCTTCCGCCCTGGCATGAGCTCCAGCGCAGACATTCAAACCAAGACGCACTACAACGTGCTGTCCGTTCCCATCAACGCCGTCGCCGTCCGTGAAAAGAATACGGACAATGCCGTCCTGAGCAACAGCGACGAGTCCAGCAGCGACAATAAACAGGAGACCCGGACCATCACCGGCACCGACGACCTGGATGAGGTCATCTTCCTCGTGCAGCCAGGCGACACCGTTAGAAAGGTCAAGGTCCGCACGGCTATCCAGGACATTAACTACATCGAGGTAACGAGCGGACTCAAAGAAGGCGACGAAGTCGTCACGGGACCCTATAGCGTGGTCAGCAAGACCATGCGCGGCGGTCAGCGCATAAAGGTCGTTCCAAAAGATAAGTTGTTTGAGGTAAAGAAGAACTAACTTTGGGGCAAATAGAACCTGCATGCGTTTTGGAGTGATCGGCAGCGGTAGCTGGGCCACGGCATTGGCAAAAGTCCTGACGGATAACAATCATCCCGTTAACTGGTGGATACGGCACGAGTCCGCCATCCGGCATATTCAGGCCCGGCACCACAACCCACAGTACCTGCATTCGGTATATTTCGATACGAACCTCCTGTCGATGAGCACCAGCGTCCCGGACATCGTGGCGGCTTCTGACTGCCTGGTGGTCGCCGTTCCTTCCGCGTATACCGCCGAGACACTCGCAACGCTGGACAAAAAAGCACTGGAAGGAAAGCTCGTCCTTTCCGCCATCAAAGGCATCCTCCCCGAACAAAACCTATTGCTCAACGACTATCTCGTGCAGGAATTCAACTTCGACAAAGCGAATTATTTTACCGTCATGGGACCCTGCCACGCCGAAGAAGTCGCCGCAGAGAAACTTTCCTATCTGACTTTTTCCGGTCTGGATGAAACCCGGACCCGGGAAATAGCGTCTTATTTCTCGACGGATTACCTGAATACGGTCATCAACCAGGACGTCTACGGCGTGCAGTTCGCCGCCATTCTGAAGAACATCTACGCCCTCGGCGCAGGTATCGCGCACGGACTGGAATATGGAGACAATTTTCTCAGCGTGCTCATCGCCAACTGCGCAGATGAAATGGCGGGCTTCCTTCAGAAGGTAGGCATCCGGCACATAGAAGTGGGAATCCATTCCGGTTCGGAAGACCCGATTTCTCACAAGAAAAGCGCCAATTATGCCGCCTCCGTCTACCTCGGCGACCTGCTGGTTACCTGTTACTCGCTCTACAGCCGCAACAGGACCTTCGGGAATATGATCGGAAAAGGGTATTCCGTCAAATCCGCCCAGCTGGAGATGAACATGGTGGCCGAAGGATACAACGCCAGTAAGTGCATCTATTTGATTAATAAGGAGATAGGGGCAGAGATGCCCATCGCTGACATGGTTTACCGGATCTTATGGGAAAATGTTAAAGCAGAAGATGGATTTAAACAAATTGAGCCGTATCTTGTCTAACAAGAGAGAACCTTAAATTCTCTCTCAAAAAAAACGATTATGCCACTCTCTTTCGTCGGATTCGGACCCATGGCCATCATCGCGATGGTGATCATCCTCTCGATAGTGCAGGGGATCAACTACCTGAAGTCGCATCGGCATCATTAAACAAGTCCGACGCGATTCCATCAGCGAGTAGTCTACCTTCCCTTGTTAGCCTGAGACAACCTTCCATTGACGCCATTTTACCCGCTCTAATATACTGTTCCGCTTCCCGCTGCAGCCGCCGCACCTCCTCTTTTCCAAATCTCGCCTCCACCATCGCCAGATCGATCCCCTCCATCGTCCGCAAACCGATCATGATGTGCTCGTTCATCTGCTGTACCGGCGTCAGCACCTCCAGCTCGGCTACCGCCGAACCCTGCGCCGCCGTATACTTGCTATTGTTGGCAATATTCCATTCTCTAGAGGTGCAATTGAAGGAATGTGCCGAAGGACCCAGCCCCAGATAAGTCTTACCCTGCCAGTAAGAGGAATTGTGCCGGCTCCGCATCCCCGGCTTTGCAAAATTGCTGATTTCATAATGTTCATAGCCGGCGCCTGCCGTCCAATCCATCAACAATAAGAACTGCCTCGCCTGGTCATCCGGGCTGACATCCTGTTTCTTGTGCAGATGGATCATTTTATCCAACGCCGTCTTTGGCTCGACCGTCAGTGCATAGCAGGAAAGGTGCGGCACCTGTAGCGTGATGGCACGGTCGACGTTCTCCTTCCAGTGCGAATCGGGGAGGGTAGGGCCTCCATAGATCAGGTCGATGCTCAGGTTGTTAAAGCCTTCTCCCTGCGCCATCCGTATACATTCGATCGCCTGCTGCGCATTATGGGCCCTGTTCATCCACTGCAGATCCTCTTCGAAGAAAGACTGGATCCCGATGCTCAGTCGATTTATCCCTCTCTCACGCCAGGACCGCAGCTGCGGCGGAAGAATATCGTCTGGATTCGCTTCGAGCGTGACTTCCGCACCCTCCACCACGGGGAACAAGGCATTTATCCGTTCCATTATCCGTCCCAGCTCTCCTTCGTCCAATAGCGACGGCGTCCCCCCGCCGAAATAGATGGTCTCGATCGGCTCCCCACCCGTATAATCCTTTCGAAGCTCCATTTCCTTCAATAAAGCCGCGATAAAATCGTTCTTACCCTTCAAAGACGTGGAGAAATGAAAATTACAGTAGTGACAGGCTTGCCTGCAAAAAGGAATATGAAGATAGATGCCTGCCATTCAGTTTGCGTATTTTTAGAAAAATTTCTCCAAACCGGACGGAGTCCGGTCCAAATTTCTGACTCGATCGAATGACAAAGGTAAGGCGATACCACCGTACGCTCTTCTGGTTCTTGTTGCTAAGCCCGTTTACCGGTTGGTCGCAATACCCCCTGCATATCCTATCCCAGGATAAAGATTCCCTTTTCATCCACGGCAAGCTGGGCATCCCCCCTTCCTTCAAGTCCCGGGACCTCTGTACGGAATATATTTTCAATCTCCTCCCCCAGCTCCAAACCAAGGGCTATATGACCGCTTCCGTCGATAGCATCGACATCGGAAACGAAGGGGCCTCGATCCGGCTCTTCGTAGGGAACGCCTATCGCTGGGCGTCCATCGATACCCGTCGTATCGACCCTGCCTTGCTTTCGGCCATCGCCTGGAACGACAAGGCGTTCAGCCGGCGGCCGCTCGACTTTCGCCAGTTCCAGGCCCGCCAGCAGCAGCTGCTGGACTATATGGAAAACAACGGCTATCCTTTTGCAAAGGTCAGCCTCGATAGCGTTACCATAAAAGACTCTTCCGAGGTATCCGCGGTCTTGAAGATCGAGAAGGGGCCGCTTTACAAGATCGACAGTATCCGGATCTACGGTACGGCGAAGATTTCGAACGACTTTATACAGCGCTATCTCAACCTCCCCAACGGCAGTATCTACAAAAAGGAAAAGCTGGAAGCGATCAGCAAGAAGATCCTGGAGCTGCCCTACGTACAGGAACAGGAGCCCTGGAATATCACCATGCTCGCGGAAGGCTCCGTCATCAATCTCTACCTGAAGCCCAAACGGAGCAGCCAGATCAACGCCCTCGTCGGTTTTCTGCCCAGCAGCGACCCCGTGCTCGGGAACAAGATTTTGGTTACGGGCGAGGCGACGGTCAATCTCAAAAATGCACTCGGCAACGGCGAGACCATCGGCCTCAACTGGCAACAGCTACAGGCAGGCTCTCCCCGCCTCAACCTCCTCTTCCAGCAGCCCTATCTGTTTCATTCCCCCTTCGGCCTCAACGCCAGCTTCGACCTCTATAAGCAAGATTCTTCCTATATCAACATCAACCTGCAGGCAGGCGCCCAATATACCCTTTCGGCTAACCAGAACGGCTCGGTCTTTATCCAGCAGACCACCTCGAACCTGCTCAATATCGATACGCCGCAGATCATCGCCTCGCGCGCGCTGCCGGCCATGGCCGACGTCAGCGCCACCAGCCTGGGCCTGACCTATGACTTCAACAACACCAACTACCGCTTCAATCCCCGCCGCGGCAACGAGCTGCAATTCCTCGGCTCGGCAGGGACAAAGAAGGTCCGCGAAAATTCACAGATCGTCCGCCTGAAGGATCCTAACGATACGAGCTTCGACTATGCTTCGCTCTATGATACGGTCAAGCTGCACTCGTACATCTTTATGGCAAAGCTCTCGGCCGCGCACTATTTCCCGCTGAGCCGGGCCTCGACCCTGAAGCTAGGCTTCAATGGCGGCGTATACAGCAGCCCCAATACCTATCGCAACGAGCTCTTCCTGATCGGCGGCTATCGCTTGCTGCGAGGCTTCGACGAGCAAAGCATTCTTGCAGCCCAATACGCTGTAGGTACGCTGGAATACCGCTACCTGATCGGTCTCAACTCATACCTGTTTACCTTCCTGGATGCCGGCTGGGCGAAGAACGACGTGCCCGGCTTTCACCTGGACAATACATTCCTGGGCATGGGACTCGGGATGGCATTCGAAACAAAGGCTGGAATATTCAACATCTCTTATGCCCTGGGGAAAAGAGACGATACAAAGTTCAATTTTCACGACGCGAAAATTCACCTGGGATATGTAAGCTTTTTTTAAAACGTAACCCTATTTTTGCAAAACAGTAAAATATACCTGTGACGAAACTTTCCTCTCTCCTGTTTTCATGCCTGTTGTTGTTATTCGTTAACCAGCTGAACGCTCAGACCGATTCGACTCAGCCGCCCGTACAGGTTCAGGACACATCCGTGCACGTCCAGCCACGGCATGACACAGTTCGTCACATGACCCATAGGGATTCCGTCCGCCGCGACTCCATCAACCGCGCACGCCGCGCCATCCGCGACTCGCTGGCGCGCCTCCAGCAGGCCGCGCAGGCGGATTCACTCGCAAAAGCAGCCGCGGCAAATCAACCCGGAACCACCGCAGCCGCCCCCCCTGCACCAACGACCACACCCGATACGGCTTCCCGCAAACCCCCAACTGCCGCCGCCGCAACCGCCGGCGACGCGATCCGCGAAGGCCCGCCCGCCAGCGTCTTCTGGATGAAGGTGCTCGCCAGCAATCCCTATTTCAATTTCACCGGTACCCCGGTCATACAGGCCTTCGAAATACACCGCGCCAATTCAAAGGACAGCCTGTTCTATCTGATCATCGGCATCCTGTTTTACTTTGCGCTGGTCCGCGTCTTCTTCGAGAAATACTTCAACAACCTCATGACCCTTTTCTTCCGCGTTTCGCTGAGACAGCAGCAGATCAGGGAACAAGTGCTGCAAACGCCCCTGCCGTCGCTATTGCTGAACATCCTGTTTATCATTTCTGCGGGTCTTTACGCCTGCTTTCTCCTGCACTACTCCAAGATCGGGGCAGGCATCCGTTTCTGGAGGCTTTATTTATATTGCATGCTCCTGCTCAGCGCCGTCTACCTGGTCAAATTCGTCGTCCTGAAATTTATCGGCTGGGTCTTCTCGATCTCCCGGGCGACCGATATTTATATCTTTGTCGTCTTTTTGGTGAACAAAATGTTGGGGATTTTCCTGCTTCCGTTCTTGATTATAATCACTTTTTCGGGCGAAACCGTGCGGGAAATTTTCATAACCATTTCACTGGCAATGGTTTTTGTCTTGTGGGCCTATAGGATGCTGGCGGGCTACCGGCCTGTGCGTAACGAAATAAAACTAACACCGTTTTACTTTTTTTTGTACCTTTGCGCCTTCGAAATAGCACCCCTTTTATTGATTTACAAGGTGTTATTGACGTATTTGGAAAAAGTGTATTAAATTTGCAAATCCGAGGGGCACACACATGATTAAAAACGGGGATAAAAAAAGAATTTTAATCACTCAACCCAGACCAGAAACAGACAAGTCGCCGTATTTCGAATTAGCCAAGAAATATGACGTGGAGCTTGCTTTTCATCCTTTTATCCGCCTGGAGCCCATTCCTGCAAAAGATTTCCGCAAACAAAAGATCGACATCGCTCAATAC
>JAFDYG010000184.1 GCA_018267545.1 Bacteroidota bacterium | reverse complement strand
TCCCTAGTCACCCCTTCCAGGATGGTCCCTGCTTCCAGGTCAGGCGTCAGCACCTTGTCCCCAATGACAAAAAAGACGTTCATCGTCCCGATCTCCTGGACATACTTGTGCTCGAAAGCATCCGTCCACAAGACCTGGTCATAGCCCTGCTGCTTGGCAACCGCGGTGGCCAGCATGCTGCCGCCATAATTACCCGCCGCCTTTGCAAAGCCAATCCCGCCCCTTGCAGCGCGGGTATATTTTTCTTCTACATAAATCCGCATCGGCGCCGAATAGTACGGCCCCGTAGGACTCAGCAGGATCATGAACTTATAGGTATCGCTGGCCTTTACTCCAATAACTTCGTCCGTAGAGAACATAAAAGGACGGATATATAAAGAGTAGTCGCTCTTCATCGGTATCCAATCCCGGTCAATATCGATCAGCCTGCGCATCCCCTCGATAAAAATATCTTCAGGTACAGCCGGCATCATCATCCGCTCCGCCGAAATATTGAACCGGCGGTAATTGTCATACGGCCTAAAGATAAAAGGATTTCCTTCCCGGTCCTTATACGCCTTGATTCCTTCGAAAATGGACTGGCCATAGTGAAGAGCAGCGAGCGCAGGAGAAAGAGAAAGATTCTGGAAGGGCTTGATCTGCACCTGCTTCCATTCCCCATCCGCATAGTCCACTTCCAACATATGGTCGGTAAAATATTTGCCGAAAGGAAGCTGATTAAAATCGATCTCGGGTAATTTACTCTTCCCTGATTTCGTAACTTGGATGTCCAAGGCTGCAATCATATGCGTCTAAATTTTGTTGACACAAAGAAACGAACAATCTTTGTGTCAACAAAATCAAAACTAACAATTGTTAGTTTTTCAACAGCGCTTCAAACCTCCGCCGCCAAGTATACTATGAGCATCAATAACATCGAATTGCAGGATTTTATCGTGGGCGAGCTCTACAAAGACGCCCTCCTGTTCACCCCTGGCAGCGCTCCCGCCGTCCAGCGCCCTGCGCCCCAATCCACACCCACCCAAACCACTCCGCCCGAGGCTCCACGCCCCGCGCAAACCACATCCCCACAAACCACCCAGCCGGCTCCCCCGCCCGCCGCCAAACCCGTGCAACCCACACCGGCGCCCGCCGCTCAGCCCGCGCCGGCCCAATCCGCCCAATCCGCCCAACCCATAACCACCTATAAATTTCTCGGCAACCACCGCCGCGGCGTCACTATCCTCGTCAACGCCCCAGGCTCCCCCTTCCTGCCAGATAATCAGCTGAATTTCCTCAGCAAGATCCTCGAAGCCTGCCGCCTCAACCTCGGCGACGTCGCCATCGTCAACCACGCCTCCGCACCTATCAACATCTCCGACCTGCATGCCCAGCTGCAGCCCAAATTCGTCCTTCTCTTTGGTCTCGAACCCTCCACCATCCGGCTCCCCATCAACTTCCCGGTATTCCGGCCACAGCCTTTCGACAGCTGTACCTACCTTTCGGCGCCGGGCCTCGAGCTGATGGTCCAAAATTCAGAAGACAGCAAGCTTCTGAAAAGCAAGCTCTGGGTCTGCCTGAAATCCATG
>JAFDYG010000183.1 GCA_018267545.1 Bacteroidota bacterium | reverse complement strand
GTACGACGAGGATAAGCAGAAGGCCGATCGTTTCCAGCAATGGTTGAAGGATAAGCGCTCGGACGCCTGGCTGGGTGAAACAGTGAATGTGCTCGACGACATGATTAGCCAGAAGAACATGGTGTATAATAAATAAACAGAATAAAGAAGCTCCTGACGGAGCTGCTTTATTTGCGGAGGGCGCGCCTGAACGGTGCGCCCTTTTTATTTTATTTTGGAAGCGAGGAATGTTATACAGAGACCGAGAATGGCGATCAGACCCAGAGACACTCGAAGGTTGAATTGCTGGGCGATAAAACCGATGAAGGGAGGCCCGAAGAGAAAGCCCAGGTAGCCGATCGTAGAAACGGCGGCGAGGGCGACGCCTGGTGACAGGACTTTTGACCGCCCCGCGGCGCTGTATACAAGAGGCACGACGGAGCTGACGCCGGCGCCGACGAAGAGGAAGCCGATAATGGCGGGAACCATCCAGGGGAAGGCGATGGCAATGACGAGGCCGCTGGCCGTCAGGGCTCCGCTGAGCTGCAGGATGGTCTTGATACCCCGGCGGGTGGCGAGCCAGTCGCCGAAGAAACGGCCTCCGGCCATGGTCGACATAAAGGCCGTATAGCCCAGGCCTACTAGGGCTTGGGGAGGATGTACCACTTTCAGGAAGTAGACGCTGCTCCAGTCGAACATGGAGCCTTCGCAGATCATCGAGCAGAAGGCGATGACCCCGAGGGTGATCAGGGAGCGGTCGGGCCAGCTGAAGATAGGCTGATTACTATCGGTAAATGCATCTTTCAATAAAAGGCGGGAAGCAAAGACCCCGACGATCGTAAATGCCAGGGCCGTGATAACCAGGAAGTGCTGATAGGGCAGCCAGCCCAGGCTAATAAAGAGGGTGCCCAGGGAAGCGCCGGTAAATCCTGCCAGGCTCCATAGGCCGTGATAGGAAGCCATGATCGTCCGGCCATAGAGCGCTTCGGTGCCGATGGCCTGGGTATTCACGGAGATATTGAGCATATTCCCGCCCATACCGAAAACAAAGAGACAGGCTACCAGCTGCCAGACAGCGGTCACCATTCCCAATACCGGCAAGGTACAAGCGTAGAGAATAGAGGCGCCCAGTACGACGGGACGACTGCCGAATCTGGCCACCAGCCAGCCGGCCAGCGGTAGAGAGGCAAGCAGTCCGCAGGGAAGGCTTAGCAGGACGGCGCCCAATCCCCGGTCATCGAGGTGAAATTTTTGTTGAATATTGGCGATACGGGATGCCCAGCTGGAGAAACAAAGTCCGGCCAGGAAGAAAAAAGAGCTGACGGCAATACGATGTACTCGCCGGGATGGCAGAGAAGAAAAAAGATTCATTCTACAGGTAGCGTTCTTGTAAGATGCGGATGTGATGAGCGACGTGGCCGG
>JAFDYG010000182.1 GCA_018267545.1 Bacteroidota bacterium | reverse complement strand
TGGCAGAACACACCACCATCTTCGCCGCCATCGAACCCAACCAAAAAGAGAAGATCCTCCTTGCCCTCAAAAAGGCCGGGCGCGTAGTCGGCTACCTCGGAGACGGTATCAACGACGCACCTGCCCTCCACGCCGCAGACGTAGGCATCTCCGTCGACCAGGCAGCAGACGTGGCCAAAGAAGCCGCAGACATCGTCCTGCTTGCCGGAAACCTCGACGTCCTCGTCGACGGCGTAAAGGAAGGCCGAAAAACATTCGCCAATACTCTCAAATATATTTTCATGGCCACCAGCGCCAATTTCGGCAACATGTTCAGCATGGCCGGCGCCTCCCTCTTCCTTCCCTTTCTCCCCCTGCTGCCAAAACAAGTCCTGCTCACCAACCTCCTGACCGATATACCCGAAATGACCATCGCTACCGACACCGTAGACGCAGCCATGATCGACCAGCCAAGACGCATCGACCTGAAATTCATTGGCCGCTTCATGATCATATTCGGCATCGTCAGCTCTTTATTCGACTACGCCACCTTCACCCTGCTCCAATACTGGCTAAAAGCCACCCCCGCCCAATTCCGCACCGGCTGGTTCCTGGAATCCGTCGTCTCCGCTTCGCTCATCGTACTCGTCGTCCGCACATCCCAACCCTTCTATCGGAACCGGCCCGGTAAATATCTCCTGTCCTCTACCATCGTCATCATCCTTTTCACCCTGACCTTGCCACAGCTCCCCATCGCCGCCATGCTCGGCTTCGTCCCCCTCCCTCCCAAATTTTACGCAGCTATCACCACCATCATCGCTCTTTACGTTGCCGCCGCCGAAACAGCCAAACGCTTCTTCTACTCGAAACGATTATCACCCCCCTCGCTGACCCCCGTCATAAAATCCGGCCATAATCCATAGTAGCTTAGTACTGACAGTAATACAAAACTTATCAGCCATGAAACCGGAACAAATACCCAACGCCGACTTCCTTGACATCGTCTTCGATGGAAGAAACAAGGACTATGGCGCCTACCAGCTCAGAAGATCTTATAACCATCGTCTTTTGCTTGCCCTCATAGCACCGCTCGCCTTCACCGGCGCCATCTTCGCCGCAGACTACGTAGCCCGAAGATCGGCCTCCCATGAAAAAGTAGCCTACAACGTCGTAGACGTCCAGCTCATGGAAGCAAAGCCCGTCGACAAGACCGAGCCCATCCCCCCTCCTCCTCCGCCGCCGCCGCCCAAAATGGCGCCTCAAAAGCTGGAGATAACGAAATTTACCCCGCCCCGTATCGTAAAAGATAACGAGGTCAAAGAAGACGAGAAACCGCCCGAACAGGAAAAGCTCCAGGATACCCGCATCGGCGCTATCAACCAGGAAGGAGCCAAGGATGAAGGCATCACAGGTCCTCCCACCACGGCCGAAAATGGGAAAGGCCTCATCAGCACCCCATCCGCAAGACCCGTAGAAGACTATGAAAAAACCTTTGTAAAGGTCGAAATAGAATCCGAATACCCCGGCGGCGCCGCAGCCTGGCTCCGCTACCTCAATAAAAACATGCGCTATCCCGAAGACGGCCTCAACAACGAAATCCAGGGTACCGTCATCGTCCAGTTCATCGTCGACAAGGAAGGAAACGTCAGCGAAGTCGAAGCCATCAGCGGCCCCGAAACCGGCGGCCTCCGCGAAGAAGCCATCCGCGTCATCAAAAAAAGCGGTAACTGGCTGCCCGCCATACAAAACGGACGCAAAGTCAAATCCTATAAAAAACAACCCGTCATCTTCAAGCTGGTCAACCAGTAACAAAAAGAGGGTCGCTAAAAACGACCCTCTTTTATTACCCCTTCACTACACCCCAAGCTTCCCAAGAAACATCTCTATATCCTCCTTGAAATATTCCATGTCCCCCGGTTCGATCTTATAGCTGGTGCCCTTCCTGGTCGCCAGCTTCCGATCCGCCGGCAGCCGGTCATTCAATGACAGCAGAGACAGCGCCACCGGCGCCTTTCCACCCGCCGCCGTCAGTTGTCCCGTAACCTTTGCCTCCTGCCCGGCCCTCCCTCCGCAAACAGAAATAAAGGCATATTGCTCGAACCGTCCCCTCTCCATCTTCAAAAACGTACGCACAGGCGACGCTATACCCGCATTCCAGATCGGCCCCAGCACCACCAACCGGTCATATTCTCCCCCAAAAGAAGGCGTCTTTATCCTCGCATTCCTACCAAACAGCACATCCAGCAGAATCGTAACGCCAGTTCTCTGCTTTACCTCAGCAATGCCATACACGTCAGCATGCAGACGCTCCTTCAAATATCCCGCAAGCAAGGCATTGTTTCCGGTAAAAGAATAATAGACAATTAATGTTTTCATATAATTTATCGTTTAAAAAATTCAATCCAGCTCACAGAAATGAAAGACACTCCCGCGCACAAAATCATGTGTTGCCACGTCAAATGCGCCAGCCCGAATAACCCCATCGCTGCCGGCCACAGATTGACCAGCAGCAAAAACCCGATCGACAACGCCAGCACTATCCCCGTCAAAGGATTGGGCTGCCTCAGCATGACCCAAAAACCCTTCGAAAACGACCTGTTCACGAAAGTCAAAAGAATATTGTCGAGGACCAGCGTGTCGAAAACCATCGTCCTCGTGTATTCCAGGGAATAACCATTCCGCATGAAGTATAAATACAATCCCAGCATGCCCAGCGCCGCGGCTCCCCCTTGCAGCACCGCAAAACCCGCTTCCCCGAGCGACAGCAGCCCCCGCTGCTTCTCCCTCGGCGGCCTGGACATGATGTCTCCGCCCACCGGCTCCCGCTCGTAGAAAATCGAACAGGTAGGCCCCATGATGATCTCCAGAAAGATGAGATGAATAGGAGAAAAGACCGTTGAAAAACGCCAGCCCAATAACACCGGCAAAGATGCCGTCGTAAGAATAGGAATATGTATCGTGATAAGATACCGGATAGCCTTTTTTAAATTGGTATAGATCGCACGACCATGACGGATCGCCTCCGTAATCCTTTCCAGGTTGTCGTCCGAAATTACCAGATCCGCGGCCTGCCGCGCCGTCTCCGTCCCCCTCTCTCCCATCGCAATCCCGATATGCGCACACTTCAGCGCAGGCCCATCGTTCACCCCATCTCCCGTCATCGCCACCGTTTCACCGTTCGCCTTCAACGCTTCGATCACCCGCAGCTTCGCCTCCGGAAACATCCTCGCATAAATATCCACACGCTCAACCTCCTCCTGCAATTGCTTATCCTCCATCGCAGCCACCTCTTCCCCGGTAAGACAACGCGATAACCCGGGTACCCCCGCCGCCGCCGCAATATTCAGCACCGTCTCCGGATGATCTCCGGATAATATCTTTATCCTTATACCCGCCCCAAGCCAGGATTCCACCACCGGACCGACGTTTTTCTTTGGCGGGTCCTGCAACCCAATCAACCCCTCGAACCTCCATTCGAAGTCTTCCTGACTTGCCGGAAACAGCCCATCTGAAACGTCTGCCGAAGCAACTCCCAGCACCCTGAACCCCTCCGCCGCCATCTCCACAATTCTAAATCCGATTTGGCTTCGGTCCGATTCCCCCAGCTTACAAACCTTCATTATCCTCTCCGGACTCCCCTTGGCCGCAGCCATCCTCTTCCCATCCAGCGAATAGACATGCGTCATCATCGGTGGCCTCCCCTCCAGCGGATATTCATGTATCCAGCTCAATCGGCTATATGCAGCCGCCAGCGCCGGATCCGCGAACTCCGAAACAATCGCCTGCTCCATGACATCGAAAGGCTCCGCCTCACAGGCGAGCCGGGCATACCACAATAATTTCGATCTCGAAAACCCGGCCCCATTACTTCCTCCGACTGCAGACCTCCATTCGTAAAAATCCCCGATCTTCATCCTGTTCTCCGTCAATGTCCCCGTCTTATCCAAACAGATAACACTTACCGCACCAAGACTCTCGATCGTCAGCGGCTGACGGACCACGATTCCCAGACGCGCCATCCGCCAGGCCCCCAACGCAAGAAAAGACGAAAAAGCGACCGGAATCTCCTCCGGTATCGCCGACATCGCCAGCGTAAGCCCCAGCAGCAGACTCTGCGCCAGATCGGAAGTCCTGATATAGCTGAACAGCCAGACCAGCGCAAAAGCCGAAACTCCGAAAACTGTCATCGCCCGCACAAAACGACCGATCTGCTTCTGTAACAACGTCGGCTCAGCCCTCACCCCGGCAGTCTGCCGGCCAATCCCCCCAAATACCGTAGCCGTCCCTGTCTTCGTTACCCGGGCATAACACATTCCCGAATTCACCGTGCTCCCCTGGAAGATAATATCTTTGCCCTCTTCCTTCACAACCGGAAATGACTCTCCGGTAATGACCGATTGATTGACACTGAAATCATTGCCATGTAACACTATCGCATCCGCGGGAACCGCATTCCCCTCTTCGATCAGGATCACATCCCCGGGTACGAGATCAACCGAAGGAATCTCTACCAATACCCCATCCCGGATACATTTCACCTTCGGCTCCGTATACTTCCTCAACGCCGCCAGCGCCCTCGAGCTCTTCGTTTCCTGGTAGACGGATATGGCAGCGACAAATGCCAGCGCCAATAGCATGATAAACCCCTGATCGGACTCGCGTAACAAAAAATACAGGAAACATGCCGCCAGCAATACCAGCGTCATAGGCTCACGCATCGTATCCAGTACAATACGCCCGAACGATTTCCTGGCGTCGACCCCGATATCGTTCGGCCCGAATTCCGCCAGCAGCTCCTTCGCCCGGCTCGAACTCAAGCCCGATATTTCCTGCCCCTCCCGGATATCACCAGTCATACGTCAATTATTAAGGAAGAAAAATAATCCAAAAGGATTGCCCCATAATTGAGCGCAGTCATGCGAACGGCTGAGTACAATCATTGTCCCCGGATAAAATCCGAACTATTTTTATATCAAAACACCAACGATGCCCAACATCAAAAATAAACCCGCCAGGCTCCGGGTACTGGTCCCAACGGATCTGTCCGTCGCCTCCAAATCTGGAATACGCTTTGCCATCCAATGGTCCCGGCAACAGGACATACACCTCGTCTTCGTCCTGGTTATAAGCATTCAACAAGCCCCCGCCTGGAGTCAGGACACTTTCAAAAAATACGTCGCCCACCAGCAGGCCAAAAACTTCCGCCAGCTAAAACAGTTTGTAAAAAAAATATACGAACGCATGGGCCTTCCCGCACGAAACTATTCCTGCACCCTCATCGAAGGCATGTCCGCCGACATTGCCCTTCAGGAATACAGCCGCCAGGACGGCCATTTCGACTATATCTGCATGAGCACCCGCGGCGCCGGCAAACTCAAAAGGTTCTTCGGCACCCACACAGGTAACCTCATCACCCACTCCAGCATCCCCGTGCTCGCCATCCCCGCCGCTTACCGCTATCGACCAATCCGGCGGCTGCTCTATGCCGGCGACATGTTCGACTATCAAAAAGAAATGAAAAAAGTAGTGGACTTTGCCCGCCCCTTCAAAGCCGCCATCCACCTCGTCCATTTCCTCTCCGAAGGAGCCACTCCGCTAAACCCGGCCGTAACCGAAGCAGTATTCCGCGAACAGTTCAGCTACCCCGTCTCCATCCATTTCAAATGGCCCGACGAAAGTCTCTCCTTCGCCCACAACCTCGAAAAACAAATCCCCCTCCTCCATCCCTCGATGGTGGTACTCTTCACCGATATACACCGCTCCTTCCTCCAACGCCTGCTCGACCCCAGCCGTGCCGAACGACTCTCCTTTACCCTGAAACAACCCCTCCTCGTCTTCCCCAAATAAAAAAGGCGGCAATCATGCCGCCTAACATCTTCTTCCCCCCTCTTATTTCCGCTTGTATCTCCCCATCAGCTGCCCAAAACCCAAAATCCTCCGGCTCATCGCTCCCTCCAAATCCGTCCTTGTATCCTCCGCAGGCGAAATCTCCATATCCAACGCAAATACCTTAAACAAATACCGGTGCGTCCCATACGGCGGACAGGGCCCCTTATACTTCCTCATTCTAAAATCGGTGTACCCCTCCACTTCCATCTTCCTCCCTTCCGCAATATGCTTGACCGGCGGAATATTCCACGCCAGCCAATGCGTAAAAAAATCTCCCGTCGCATCTACATCCTCCATGATCACCGCCAGGCTCCTCGTCCCCGGCGGAAGCGCCTCGATATCCAACGCCGGACTGATATTCGCCCCATCGCAGGTATACTGGATCGGAATCATGCCCCCCTCTTCAAAAACAGGGCTGGTTACCTTTAGCTGCGCACAAAAAGTTGGAAAAGACTGTTCTTCCAATACATGTTGGTGATTATGGCTGCTCATGACAAATCGATTTAAATAAACAATGAAAATCTTATCACTACCAAATAACACCAAATCGATCGCCCAAAAAATGAGCGCAGTCACAACACAACCTGAGCCTCATCATCCAGCCTTCCTAAACCCCGGCACCGCCTCCACGGAAAACTGTATCGAAATCCTTACCCCACCCTCATTTCGCACATCGAACTCTCCATCGATCTGCTCCGCCAGCGCCCGCATCAAATACATCCCCAGCGAGCTCGTATTCTGCCAGTCGAACCCCGCCGGCAGCCCCTTCCCATTATCATGGATAACAATCTCGACCATCCCATCCGGCATCTCCCACATCCGTACCTGCAAAACATTCACCGCCCCCTGCGAAAACGCATACTTGAACGCATTCGTCAAAGCCTCATTCAAAATCAACCCCAACGGCACCGCCTTGATCACATCCAGCTGCAACGGAATCAATTCCAATTCCAGCCTTACCGAAGACCCCTTATAGAACCCTTCGTATAAATGCCGGATGTATTCATTGATATAGCTCTTCATATCTATCCGCTGCACGTCCTCCCCCTGGTACAATTTCTGATGAATCATCGACATCGCATGCAGCCTGTTCTTGCTATCCCGGATCGCATCCACCGCCTCCTGGTTGTCCAGCGACACCGACTGCAAATTCAAAAGACTCATCATCACCTGTAAATTATTCTTTACCCGGTGATGCACCTCCCTCAGCAGCCATTCCAGCTGCCGGTTCTTCCCATCGATCTCCGCCTTCTGCGCCTCCAATAATTGATTGCTTCGCTGCTTCGACCGGTACTGATTATACACGAGCCCCACGATCACCAGCATCGCAACAAGCGCTGCCAGAATCCACCGCCGCTGCACCGTCGCCTGATGCAGCTCCCGCTGCTGCAGCACACTCTGAGACTGCAGCTGGCCAAGCTGCTTTTCCCGCTGATCGCTCTCGTATTGTATCTTGAATTCCTCCAGCAGCTTGTCCTGCGCCATCTTATAGCTGGAATCGACCATCCGTTTGTATTCCCGGAAATCATCCAGCGCCTGTTTCGTATCCCCCAACGCAGAATCGGCCTTGTACAGGAGCAGCTGAGCCGCAACTCTCACGCGGATATCCATAAGCATCGGTCCCGGTTCCTTTACAAACTGACCGATCGTGCTCTTGACCTTCTGGTATTCTTTTATACTTAAATAATTCCATCCCCTTCCAACCACAACCGGAGCTCGTTCCATCTGCTGGTTGAAAGCCGGCAACAGCGGAAAGATGTTTTCAACCTGCTGATAATAATACCCCGCCGAGTCATACCGGTTTGTATAACGATACCCTTCGGCCATCGCCAGTAAATAATGTTCTTTCTCCAGAGGAGTAACCGCCGCATACCGTTTGCTCAAGCTCTCGACCAGCGGAACGATCTCCCTGGACCTGCCCAAAACATATAGCCAGTTGGTTATTCTAACGATATCCTTGTACATCTCCTCCCTGGCGCCGTCTCTCATAAACCAATCTACCGCCCGGGTCAGCCAATACCGGGCCTCCTGCGACGTCGTATCCTCATAATCCTGCGCATAAGTGCTATAGATATATCCAATCCGCGCATATGCATAGCCATACATAAGGCTATCCTTTACCGACTCGGCAGATTTCACGCTGCGCAAAGCATGCTGGATCGCAATCCCAGAGTATCCCCGGTAATGATTCAGCAGAGAAAGCAAATCACTGGTATAATGAGTATAGAAAAAACCTATCGAATCCTCCAGCCGTAAAGCCCCCTTCGCCGACTCATCACTCTGCTGGAGATCCTTTATGGCGAAGCTCATATAAGAGATATTCTGCAGCGTGATAATTTCACTCTCCACCTCCCTGTCCCGCCGGTACAGCTCCAGCGCCTTCTGCAAATACCCAATCCTCGGCCTCATGCTCTCAAAGCTAAACGGCGTATATATCCCCGCATAAGTCCAGGCCTTGGCCTCCATTTTCCGATCCCCCAAAACCCTGCTCCGCTCGATAACGGAACGAAAATACCCCATCCCCTTCGCCGTATCCCCCCCCTCCATATAACACTTCCCCAGCAGACAAACACTTTGCATCCACCAGCCATCCGCATGCAAAGCAGCCGTCTCCTTCTCCGCCCGCACCAAATAAACAAGAGCACTATCACACATCACACCCCTCCCCGGTGAAAAAACATAATACGCCCCCAACAGCAACAACATCCGCGCATGCATCAGTCCCGACGAACCCTCCAGCATCCGCTTTCCCGAAACCGGGTCATCCCTGTCAATCCAGACCGCGCTGCTCGCCGGAACATCCTTCTCGAAACCCTCCGCCATCACCGGCAGCCGGCTGATGCCCTGCGAATGAGCCGCCTTGACCAACCCGCTGTCCAGATCGATCCGCAGCTCGGTAACCACCTCCATAAACCCCATCGCCAGCTGCAGCGACAACCGCTGCCTCGGCTGGGCCATCAAACCCAAAGAAAGCAACCATCCAACGAGCAGAATAAAAAAGCGCTTAACCATACGTTTATTATTTCCTCACTATTCCCAATCTTTTAATTTTCGAGGACAACGTCGAAGGAGGAAGATGCAAAAACTCCGCAGTTCCGCCGACATCTCTCCGATCTCATCCAAAAAGATCGTCCCCCACTCGCCATCTCGAACTTCCCGATCTTCGTGCCCGACGCACCGGTAAAAGCGCCCTTCTCATGACCAAAGAGCTCCGACTCCACCAAATTCTCCGGCAGCGCCGCGCAATTGATCTTTACAAAAGCCCCTTCCCGCCTCGGCGAGCCCGCATGTATCATCGAAGCCACCCCCTCCTTCCCCGTACCGCTCTCCCCCAATATCAAAACCGTCGTACCCAGGTGAGCCACCAGCGCCGGCCCATACTGACCTACCATCTCCAGCGCCCTGTTCACCGAGCTCGCAATCCCACAAACCTCATATCCGGCCATCACCAGGACCTCCCTCAGATCCGCCGCAATAATAGCCTCGTCCTCAACTATAAGAATCTTTTTTTTCATACACGAATGCATTAATATACGAACTACAGCTCTCGTTGTTTCATCCACCGATGACTCAAACATCCATCCCCATAATTAAGACACATAAAAGCAAAAAAAAGGAGTCACCAGACTCCTTTTTTTTTACAAAATTCTTCTATTTTATTGCCCCAGCGCCTTCGCTCCCGCCTTCCCGAATATTCCCTTCGGCAGCAAACAATGCACCCCCACATTCCCATCCACCAGCTCGGTAATATTTACATCCACCGCCACGCTGGCGAGCATATAAGCATCCGCCTGGCTCATCTTCTTCTCCTGCACCAGGTACGCAATCATCTCCCGCACAGCAATCCGCGTAGCCGCCGTCAAATCTCTATCGCAGCCCATCGTGATCACATGCGTAGCCGTCTCCGCCCGGGGCCATTTCAAGCTCTTACCCTTATGAACGATAAATTTTAGCTTCCCAATCAGCGACGTCTCTATCGCCGTAATATCCACCTCTCCATTCCCCTGCGCAGCATGCCCATCCCCGATCTCGAACAAAGCCCCCTTCACATACACCGGGATAAAAAGCGACGAGCCCTCCACTAAATCTTTATTATCCAGGTTCCCCGCATTCATCCACGGTGGAGCGCTATTCCACTTCCCCACTTCCTTCGGCGGAGCCACCCCCGCACTCCCGAAGAACGGATGCAGCGGTATATCGATGCCTTCCGAGAAATGCCCGATCATCTTCTCCTTATCCAAAGGAATAATCTTCATCTTCCGGTCGAAGATTTCGTCCGACAGAAACCCCGCACCCGGCGCCCCGATCGCGTTGTACCCATACGAAATCGCCAGCTTGATAGAATCGTAACGAACCTCCAGCACATCCCCCGGCTCCGCCTCCTCGATATAGATCGGACCCGTCAGCACATGCCCCCCGGGACCCCGCTCCTTTACCGACTGTACATCCCGTAGTTCTTTCTCCACCTGGTCCGCCGGTACCCCAGCGCCTTCCAGCCTCTCCGGATTGGACGTCACGACCGTACGCACCCGCACATAATCTTCGGAATGAATCTTCAAAACCGGCACAGCTTCCGACCAGTAATACCCCCAGGCTACCGTCGTCGGCGTCGGGTTCAATACATAAGGATTGGCCGCCGAACCCAGCTTCTGGGCCGAAAGCGAAAAAGAAAGCAAACAAAAACCCGCTAAAAAGCGCAGAGATAGAGCCATAATCAATTAGTTTGGGTTGAACCAAATATAGACGTTCCACTTCAAAAGTCAACCCAATAAGAAAGATCTTAGTAACCCCGATTTTTTGTATCTTGACGGCAAACCTCTTTCCATGAAACTTATCGCTGGCCTTATCTCCCTGCTCATCCTCGCATCCTGCTCCAAAAGCACGCACGCACCATCATACGGTCAACCTACCCCCCAGCAAGCCCTGCTCATCAGCGCCCCCTGGGTCCTTAAAAAAAGCGACACCGCTCACTACGACGCCGGCAACAACCTCATCGATCACACCACCTATTCTCCCTCCGGCTGCGGCGACGCCCATCACTACTCCTTTCACATGAACTATTTCTTCGTCGAATATACCGCCTGCGCCCTCCCCCACTTCGACTCCACCAACAACCAGGGCTGGACATGGGGGTTAACCAGGGATGAAAAAACGATCAACTGGCACTTCGAAGGCGGCTCCCCCCGCTCTCCCTCCTGGCAGGATGCGTACGACTCTATCATTACCCTCACCAAAGACAGCCTGGTGGTCTCCCAACGATTGTCAAAAGGCCAGTTCATGTTCTATCCCCACGGCAACGTCACCGCCAGCACGCCCGAGGTGATAACTGACGTGTATACGCATTGATAATCAACTAAGTGCATTCACCTATCCCCCGCGGGCAACCATCTACCGGTAACCGACGTATATATCTTTAATTATTACTATCTTAGTATCACACACTTTTCACCATTTTAACTGCAAAACAATATGAGAGTCCATCACTTACACTGTAAATTATCTTTGTAATTTCGCGCATCCTCTGCTACACATAGACGCCTCGACACCTGTCCGGACCGCCTGGACAACCTGCAACCATTATTAACTACTATTCACTATTTACACTGCCCGCTTATGAGAGTAGCTAGACTTACAGTTCTCCTTTTATTGGCATTCTGTCTTCAGGCCCTCAGCCAGGGAACCGGCCCCTCCGTCACCGTCCACGTAACAGACGAAAACGGAACAGCCCTCCCGGGTATCACCATCCAGATCAAAGGCACTCCAAGAAAATACGTCACCAACGCCAGCGGCGACCTGACGATCAACAACGTCCCCACGGGCGCGGTGCTAGTCTTCTCCGGCGTCAGCGTGGAAGGCCTGGAAATGGCAGTGGACGGCAGGACAACCCTGTCGCCCCGCCTCAAAACCAAGGTCGTCGACCTGGAAGACGCCGTCATCACGGGTTTCCAGCGTATCGACCGGAAAAAGTTTACCGGGGCCGCCGTAACTGTAAAAGCCGATAGCATCAAAATCGACGGTGTCAACGACATCAGCCGTATGCTCGAAGGCCGCGCCGCCGGCGTCTCCATCCAAAACGTATCCGGCACCTTCGGTACCGCCCCCAAAGTCCGTATCCGCGGCGCAACCTCCATCAACGGCGAAAACAAACCCCTGTGGGTAATAGACGGGGTCGTCCTCGAAGACGTCGTCAACGTCTCCAATGAACAGCTTACCAGCGGCGACGCCAGCACCCTCCTGGGTTCCTCTGTTGCCGGCCTAAATATCAACGACATCGAAACCTTCGATATCCTCAAAGACGCCTCAGCCGCAGCCCTCTACGGGGCCCGCGCCATGAACGGCGTTATCGTCATCACCACTAAAAAAGGTAAAGCCGGCGCCAAACCGGTCATCAACTACACCGGCAACTTCGGCGTCCAGCTCCGCCCGTCTTATAGCACCTACGATATCATGAACTCCGCCGACCAGATGTCGGTCAACGCGGAAGCCGAACGCAAGCTGAATATCTTCTACCCGCAGCTCGTCAACGCCGCCAGCTCCGGCATCTACGGCGAGCTCGCCAGGCTGCTCCAGACTCCGGACGCCAGCGGCAACTTCGCCGTCCAGAATACACCCGAAGCCCGGCAGGCCTGGCTCATGAAATACGCCAATATCAACACCGACTGGTTCAAGCTGCTTTTCAAAAACTCGGTCAACCAGACCCATTCGCTGAGCATCAGCTCCGGTAACGACAAAGCGCAATCATACCTCTCGACGTCTTTCTTTACCGACCCGGGCTGGACCGTCGCCGACAACGTCAAGAGCTATACGCTGACTATGCGGCAGAGCTATACCCCGTCGACAAAACTCGCCTACGACTTCCTCATCGGCGGCAACGTCCGCCAGCAGCGCGCACCCGGAACGAATAACCGGAACTCCGACCCCCTCGTCGGCGCTTACTCCCGTGACTTCGACATCAACCCCTTCAGCTACGCACTGAACATCTCCCGGACCCTGCCCGCCTACAACGACGACCATTCCTACAACTTCTCGACCCGGGACTACGCCCCCTTCAATATTCTCTACGAGCTGCAAAACAACTTCACCAAGCTCAACATCCTCGACGGCAAGCTCCAGGGCCATCTGAACTATAAGATCACCCCGCACCTCACCTACGACTTCACCGGCGGCGTCCGCTACGTCAAGACGACCGAAGAGCACGACGTCACCGAAAACGCCAACGAGGCCAACGCGTACCGGATCGGTGACCCCAACCAGCCGGGCTACAACACCATCCTCAACCAAAACAACCCCCGCCTCTACCAGGACCCGACCCTGCCATTCGCACAGGCCGTCTCCGTCCTGCCCTATGGCGGCTTCTATAAACGTACCGACCGCACGCTCACCAACTATACCTTCCGCAACGTCATCAGCTACAACCAGGACTTCGATGACCGCAAGCACGTGATCACCGCGCTCGCAGGACAGGAGTATATCTCGGTGGACCGCCAGACGGCCAATGACGTCGGCGTCGGCTATCAATACAATACCGGTGGCATTCCCTTCGTCAACTACCTCTACTTCAAAAAGCTGGTAGAGACCAATGACTTCTATTATGGCATGACCAACGAATACAACCGCTCCGCAGCTTTCTTCGCAAACGCCCAGTATACCTACGACAATAAATATACCGTCATGGGTACCGGCCGCTACGACGGCTCCAACCGCATGGGCAACACCTCCCGCGCCCGCTGGCTCCCCACCTGGACAGCAGCCGGCGTCTGGAACGTCGACCAGGAAAAGTTCATGGAAAATACCGACAAGGTCATCAGCCACCTCATGCTGAAATCCAGCTACGGCCTCAACGCCAGCATCGGCAACGCCATCAACAGCACCACTATCTTAAAATCGGCCATCACCAACCGCCAGTTCTCTCAGGACCAGCAGACGGCCATCAACATCCAGGACCTCGGCAACAGCGACCTCACCTGGGAGAAGAAATATGAGCTCAACGTCGGCACCGACATCGGTCTGTTCAAGGAACGCGTCATCGTTACCTTCGACTATTACAACCGGAAGAGCTTTGACCTGATCGGTCTCATCCGCACCTCCGGCATCGGCGGCGAAGTATACCAATACGCCAACTACGCCGACATGAAGTCCCACGGTATCGACGCCTCCATCTTCGCCAAGATTTATAACGACAAAGATTGGAGCGTATCCTCGACGATCAACTTCGGCCTCAACATCACCAAGATCACCAATCTGAAAAATACGCCGAACCTCTTTCAGCTCGTCGGCGAAGGCGGCGGCGCCCAGCAAGGCTACCCCGTCCGGGGCCTGTTCTCGCTCGCCAACAAAGGCCTCGACCCCACCTACGGCTATCCGCTCTTCCTCAACGACAGCGGCAAGGTCAGTCCGGTGGTCAACCTGCAAAGCCTCAACACTTCTTATTTGAAATACGAAGGCCCCGCCGACCCGACCATCACCGGCGGCTGGTCCACCAACGTCCGGTACAAAAACTGGCAGCTGACCACCCTCGTTACTTACCAGGCCGGCAACAAAGTGCGGCTGCGCAACGTCTACGGCACCTACTACTCGGACCTGGACGCCCTGCCCAACGAGTTCAAGCGGCGCTACGAGCTCCCCGGGGACGAAAAGCTGACGAATATCCCCTCGATCCTCATGTTCCAGCAAGCCGGCTACCAGCTGCAGCAGGCATCGGCCAATCCGTATAATAACTATAACTTCTCCAGCGACCGAACCGCCGACGGAGGTTTCGCCCGTCTCAAACAGGTAACCGTCACCTACCAGATTCCATCGACGCTGATGAGCAAAATCGGTATGCGCAGCGGTTCGTTCGCCGTCACCGGCAACAACCTCTGGCTCATCTATTCCGACAGCCGCCTGCACGGACAGGACCCGGAATTCTTCACCACGGGCGGCGTCGCCTTACCCGTCAACAAACAAATCACAGGTTCACTAAGACTCGGGTTTTAATTCGAAATATTATGAAAAAAACATTGAAATATTTACTCCTTCTGTCCATAACCACCTACGCGGCCGGTTGTAACAAACAGCTGAGTAAACTTCCCGATAATCGCACCGTCGTCACCAACGTCGACCAGGTCACACAGCTCCTCACCGCGGCCTATCCGCACGGTAATTATATACCTTTTACCGAACCGATGAGCGACAACGCAGAAGACAAGGGCACCGCACCGGCTTCCGCCGACCCGGAGTCCTACCAGATCAACTCCCAGTCGTACCGCTTCCAGGACGTCACCACCCTTCGTTATGACTCCCCCATCGCCTACTGGGATTCCTGCTACCGCGCCATAGCCACCGCCAACCAGGCGCTAAGCTACTGTAACGGTCCAGACTCCGCGCAGTACTCGGCGCAAAAAGGAGAAGCCCTCGTATGCCGCGCCTACGCGCACTTCATGCTCGTCTGCCTCTTTGCAAAACCCTATGACCCCACGACGTCGGCCTCAGACCCCGGCATCCCCTACGTGACTACGCCGCAAAGCACCGTCTTCGAAAAATACCAGAGAGGAACCGTGGCATCCGTCTACGCCGCTATCGAAAGCGATCTCACCCGCGGTCTGCCCCTCATCCAGGACAAGATCTACGGCACGACACCCAAATTCCACTTCACCCAGCAAGCGGCCCACGCATTCGCCACCCGCTTCTATATGTTCAAGCAAGACTACGCAAAGGCCATCACACACGCCAGTGCCGTCTTCGGCAGCGCTAACCCCGCCACCCTCATCAGGGACGAGGTTACCCTCTACGGCACCCTGCAATACGCACAGCTGACGCTCTACAACGTCTCCTCGAGCAACCCGTCCAACATCCTCCTGCAGGAAGCGCAAAGCGCCTACTTCGATCACTATTATGAATACCGCTATGGCTACGGACAAGGCCTGAACACCAACTTCATCAACGCCCGCAACGTAACCAACGGCTCACTCGCCATGATCACCTACGGCGCAACCCCACAGGTATTCAACTTCCCCAAATGGGACTCCTACTACATAGGCCCCACCACGAACAATATCAAATACGGCTATATCCCCCTGTTCACCATGGACGAGGTCCTGCTGATGCGCGCCGAAGCCTATGCCTGGCAGAACAACAATACCGCCGCACTGGCCGACCTCAACGCATGGGTAAGCAAGAACATCAAGAGCTACAACCCTGCAACGCACAACGTCACCGAAGCAAAGGCAACCAGCTTCTACGGCGTCGCCGCCGCAAACATCGCCCTCGTCCTGACAGCCCTGGACTTCAAACGAGCCACCTTTATGCAGGAAGGCCTGCGCTGGTTCGACAACATCCGCCTCGGCTTCGACATCTATCGCTACTCGGGCAGCGACTTCTCCGTACCGATCGACTCCGTACTCTATACCGATAAACGCAGAGTCCTCCAGCTCCCGGCCGAAGCCATCGCAGACGGACTCGCACCAAACCCAAGATAAACGAACACAAAACTTTTTATAATGAAACAGCTTCTTATAATAATGGTCATCCTCGCGGCCGGGCTCGCCTCCTGCCAGAAGGAGAAATTCACCCCCATCACCACGCCTCCTGTGGGCCTGGGCGGCGACATAACGGCCAAGGATTCTATCGATAAATTTATCCTCGACTCCATGACCACGCCCTACAACGTAGCCGTATACTACAAGTGGCTGCCCGGCGAGCTCGACTTCCCCAGCGGCATCACTCCTCCCGATGCCTCCAAGGTCATCCCCATGCTAAAGGCCCTGCTCAACGTTGCCTACGCACCGTACAATCAGCAGACCGGCAGCACGACCTTCCTCCGCCGCTATCTCCCCAAGACCCTCGAGCTGGCAGGCAGCGCCGAATACCTCGCCAATGGCGCCCGCTTCCTCGGGCAGGCCGAAGGCGGAACCGCCATGCTCCTCTATGAGGTCAACTACTACAGCCGCTTAAAGAAGGACTCGAACACCTTCAAGCAGACCATGCACACCATGCACCACGAATTCGGTCACATCCTCCACCAGAACATACTCTATCCCGTTGCCTATAAAACCATCTCCACCGGCTATACCGGCAACTGGTACAACGTCTCCAACGCACAGGCGCGCCAGATGGGCTTTATCACGAACTACGCCCAGTCTACCCCCGATGAAGACTTCGTCGAAATGATCAGCAGCATGCTCTCCGGCGGAGAAGGCGGCCCATCCGGCGGCTACGACGAATACGAACAGCTGCTCACCCAGTGCGGAGGAACCAATTCCGCCGGCTACCTCGCCATCAAGCAAAAAGAAGCCATCGTAGTCGACTACTTCCAGCGCGCATGGAACATCGACTTCTACGCGCTCAGAGCAAAATGCCGTACCGCCTTCGTGAACTATCTGCAATAACCGCAATAACGACCAAACATGAAAAAGACATTACTATATATTCTGGCTGCGATAACCCTCGGGACGGGTTGCAGAAAGACATATAACGATACCATCGGCGGCCAGACCCCCGACGAACGCATAGCGGCCGCCCTCGCGGCTTACAACAATAAGCTCACCAGCTCTCCCTACGGCTGGATGCTTATCGAGAGCACGACCGGCGTCGCCTACAACCAGGGCGTCAGCCAGACCGGCCCAAAAATCGTCCTCGCCTACTTCATGCAGTTCACCGCCGACAACAAGGTGAACATGTACTCCGACTTCGACACCTCGATGATCGGGACGCCCAAAAGCTCCGGCTGGCGCACCAAAGCGCTGCAGCGCCCCGTCCTCATCTTCGACACCTATAGCTATATCCACGTCCCCTGCGACCCCGACCCCAACGTCTCCAAAAGCCCCTACGGTACAGGCTATGGCTGGGGCACCGACTTCGAATACTCCTTTGCCGATTCCGTCGGAGCCGACAAGCTCGGTGACACCATCCGCCTCACCGGCAACCTCAACAGCGCATCCGCCATCCTGGTCAAAGCAACCCAGGCCCAGCGCGACGCCTACACCAGCGGAGGCGCCAAAAGCCGCATGCTCAGCCTGAATCAAACCAACAACATCCTCGAATACTTCAAACGCCTCACCATCGGCGGCACCACCTACGACATCCGCTTCGACCCCGTCAACCGAACCATCACCTTTACCTGGTCCGACGGAACCAACGTCAAGACGGCCACCGTCAACTACTACGTCACCGGCACCGGTATCGTCTTTAACACACCCATCGTCAACGGCAGCCAAAAGCTCACCGGCATCGACAATATCGTCTGGGACGGCGGCAGCTCCTCTCTCGCCGTCACCATCGGCAGCCAGCAAGGCACCATCGTCGGCGCTATCGCCCCCGTCAAAGTCGACCTCGGCGCCCCCGCCCGCTGGTGGAACTACAGCGCAAGCAACGACTACCTCTGGGCATCCTGGTCAGCCTTCCACGTCAACGGCGTAGACGACGCCTATGGCGTAACCCAGCTCTCCAACGCCAGCGGCACCTTCTACTTCTACGCTTACTGGGCCAACTATTTCACCAACCCGGCCGACCTCTTCGGCCCCGTCATGCTGAACGGCAACTCCCTTGCCTTCAACTCCTACCTCTCCGCACCCCGCAAGCCAACCTTCACCACCGACGGCCGCGCCGTCTTCACCGCCCTCGGCGGCATCGGCACCACACCCGCCGGAGGCCCCGTCGCCAAAACCAACGCCCAGCTCTACAACGCCGCCGGCTACTACTTCGTCCAAACCGGAGACCTCACCTACGACATGGTCGTCGCCTCCGACGCCCGCGCCTGGATCTCCTGGTTCTGGCCCCAATAACCAAGCCCCGGCCTACACCGAACCCGGCCCTCGCCCCGCGCCCAGCCCCACAGCTCAAACGCCGCGCCGCCCAATGGCCCGCCCGCCAATCAAATATTCCAATCCCCAGGCCAGCCACCGCCAGCCTGGGGATTTTTCATACCTTCCCCCCATGCTACCCGAAATTGAAACCGACATAAACCAATTGATAGAATTCTGGAATAACAAGGCCATCCCCTCCCCTCCCAATCCCCTCAACGACATCCTCCATTTCGAGTCCTCAAAAAACCTTTACCTCCCCGACGACTTCAAAACCCTATACCAAATGACTAACGGAATGCCTACCCTATATCCAAACTACTTCGATAAAGAAGGATTTCTCTTCTACCCGCTCGAAGAACTGATCAGCCCGGACAACGAATTCAACCTAAATAAAAGCAACCCCGACGAACACTGCTTAATCTTCGCCAATTTCATGCACAAAAGCTGGTGGTACGCCGTCAAATTCTCTAAATTTACCCACGGCTATGAGATCGGAATAATTCCATCAGCCAACAAATTCAAAGTAATCACCAAAAACCTCGGAGACTTTATTCATCTATACATGGAAGACTCCCCATTTCTCTACGATCACAATTAACTATAAACTCCGAAACAACTAATGAACATCCTGAATTGGCAACAAACATGGCACCTTGAACAATGCGATGGAGAATGGGAGCACGAATATGGAGTCAAGATTGAGACGCTCGACAATAGTTGGATTGGATACTCAGTTAAGAATCAGAAGTTCGAAGGATCTGGCGACCCTGAAAAACTAGCCGCCATCCTCGAACAATTTAAATCCATATGGGAATCCAATACCGAAATACAATAACATGAATTCCTCCCAGCTTAATTTTTTTATGCTTCCTGAAGACTGGAGTGTCTTCCAGGATTTCATGATCAAGCGTTCAATCATAATAGTAAAACACAAAACGAACAATATAGACGATTTTTTCCTGGATCCCTACGACATTAAAATAGAACACGACCGGCCACCTTTCCATATAGCACTTACACATCTTGACTTTTCCGACAATATATTATACACCTACAACGAGACTAGCAAAATATACGATTTAAATATTCAAAAAAGCAATATTATCGAATTTAGCACCGGTGGCTTTTACGCTTCAAACTTCAACAAGCTCCATCGCGCCAGATTTTATTGTGTAAATAGTTACTACGTTAGCAATGAAGAGGTAGTAGCCAAGAATACAGAATTTAAAAAATGGGGGACCAACACCTATCGTTCCTTCAAAAGAACCTTCCTAACTAAATACAAAGACGAAAAGTTCATCCTTTTCACTGAAAGCACCCTTAAGTGGATGGAAGAAAATAATGCTCAAATAGACGGAGGATATATATCGATATCGATCAAACAATAGCACCATCATTATAAAGAAACTATTGAATTCATTATATGGAAAAAATGAAGTTTTTATGAATACTTCCCCTACTCTTATTTTCATGTGGACGAAAAAAACACCCGCAAAACATTTACAGTCCTGAATTATACAGACGTGTAACCACTTCGATAGATTCCTCAAAAAACATGTACGTTATTTACAATTGCACCGCCGATGAACGATATAAAATGTTTAAATTTTACTGGGACAATGGCAGAATTCAAACGATAAGTTTCTTTTTCAAGAATCAAAAAACAGGGCCGTGGGTTGGCTTTTTCGACGACGGCAAGTTGTCTTTTGAACAAGGTTTCCTGGACGGCAAAAAGGACGGAACTTACAAGATTTACTTCATGAATGGTCAGATAAATACTTCCGGGACTTACCGTCAGGATAATAAGATAGGAGATTGGAAATACTATACTGAAAAAGGTGCTTTGATAAAAGTAGAAAACTATAAACAGTAAAAAGACATCCTCTCAATTCCAACCAGATGAAAACAGGAATCACATTCATTCTAACCTATTACGGCCTATCCATCCTCATCCTTTTCCTATCCAGAGTATTCATAAAAAACCTCTCCTCCGAACTATTATCATATGCACTAGTATTCTACATCTATAACATCATAATTGGAATCGTCATTTTTCCATTAACCCTAATGACCCTTAGAAAAATAAACATAAAACCCTACTGGAAATGGATAATTTGCTCCTTAACCCTCCTGATACTTCTAAACATCCCGTTCTTTTTTAACGAGGGTAAATTAATAACAGTTATGGCAATACAAGGACAATCTACCGACGCCGGAATCCACCTCATAGCCATCACCAGCTTCACCATCACAGGAATAGCATTCAAAAAGAAGCTTTTCCGCCCCCTCCCCAAAAACTAAAGACATCTACTTACCACCTCCCTCTCCATTCCCGTAAACTTCCCCAAACAACCTCAAAATATTACGACTAACTCATTTCCCACCCTACCTTAGCATCAGGATAAGGTTAAATGGTTAATGGTTACATGATTGAGTGCATCCCCGGCTAAAACCGGGGATTTTTTATTCCCACAGCATCCCCGCAGAACCGCCAAACCGCACACCCACTGTAGCATAACCGAACATCCCAATCCACCCCACCCACATAAACAATTGCCCAACAACCCCTTACAATCTGGCATTTTTTTAGCCGCCTGAACCCCATGCTAAAGATGTACATCAAAACCGCCTGGCGCAGCCTT